>CAXUIS010000097.1:2674-16252 GCA_964250915.1 uncultured Ktedonobacteraceae bacterium
CAACTTTTTGTTTTTATTAAATCTCGTTTTTTTTTTCCCTTCGTTTGTGAAACTCAATGCCTCTTTTCATTCATACCTTGCTGCTATGGTATCAGGTGAGCCGGTAAAGTCGGGATAACTGGTAGAAACGCGGTGACGAGCAAGCCTATAATGAGGAGAAGCGTGAAGTAGGTTTCGAGCTTGAGCGTTTGATACATGACCAGATGCAAGCCTGCGGGTGTGTCTGTACGAATGATACCTGTCAGAGCGACCACAAGTATAGGTAGAGTCCAGAGTGTAAGCAAAAGGAAGTGTGGCGCACCATGTGGGACTGCTAACGCAAGAATAAGAATGTAGGCCGCAAGGAGCAACCCGATATAGAGCCAGCGACTCCAACGAAGACCCAGGATTGAGGCTAGTGTGCGCCGTTTCGCGTGAGCATCGCCTTCAACATCGCGCATATTGTTCGCATGAATAACGGCGGTTGCAAGCAAGCCTAATGGAATGCTGTATGAGAGGACGGTACGGTCGATATGGCCTGTTTGAGCCATGACGAGGTATGCACCAAGCGTGATTAAGGGACCAAAGAGAAGAAAGCCAACCAGTTCTCCAAGTGTGAGTGCTGAGAGTGACCGCGATGTTGCGCTATAGAAGTACGCGCAAAGCAGGCCAATTGCTCCCAGGAGATACACAAGTGGTCCGCCAGTAGATGCAACGATAATGCCGATAAGAGCACCAAGTCCCAGTGCGGCTAAGCCAAGGAAAAGAACGCGCGTTGGCTTACTTAAGCTTTGCTGAATGAGTCCACCAGGGCCGAGGGCGTTACTGGTATCGACCCCGCGCAGGTAGTCGTAGTAGTCGTTGACGAGATTCGCGCCGATTTGAATAAGTACAATAGCCAGGAGTATACCGATAAAGTGCGTTGTATGAAAGCGACCAAAAGGTGGTTTTGTTGGGACTGTTTGTAGCCATGCAATGACACTGCCGACACAGACTGGAAGAAGTGGTAGTAATAAATAACTAGGTCTAATGCCATCCCACCATACTTGTAACCACTCGCTCATACTACGACGGTATTCTGACGGCTGTACAACCAGTGATGTAGGCATGTTAACAGCTCGCGTAGAGGCAACTGAATGTACGGAAACCTCTGGCTGTAGAGTGCTAATTGTTTCTAGCGATCCCAGTGGAATCGTAGGAACCTCTTCGGCTTGCACCGCATCTGCCGTTACCACATGTGTCGAGGTGGCAGATGGGGTCGTATTGAGTTTTGTGTTTACGACCTCTACTATATTCTCTTTGGCCTTTGTCGCTTTACTTTTGGAGTTCGTGTTTTTTACATTTTTGCTCTGCATACGCCCCCCTCACGGCGTGGTGAACGGTAGTAATAGCGTCCCGGTGCTAATGTGTTGTCTTCTACATACACTATATACAACGCAAGAATAGAGAAAGGTGTTGCCTGATTCTTTTTTATACAGACGGTTCGTGACGAGAAATGGCGTATTGTTGCAATTCTTGTTGTAACGAGAGCATGGCATGTTGTAACTGGGCTTGTGTGACTGCGGTTGTAAGATCACCACGTGTCTTCTCAAGGATACCACGTGTTGAATCGGTTGTGCGTCGTAATCCTGATGTGATAGCATCGGGAAAATCAACCGAGATCAAGAGCGCATATACATCGTCCATACAGCGTAGATAAACTTCACAGGCGTCAAAGTTACCGCGTCGTAACTGATCGAGTACATAACGGCGTAGCTCGCCCACAGCCTCAGCAAGTCCGTTGAGATACGCGGACCAGCCAATCGAGAGTTCGCTTGCCATCGGTAGAGGTTGCGATTGTGTCATAGCGGCGAAAGTGACAGCCTCGGCATACTCTTTTTGCGCATCCTGCACAAAGCCAGCATAGAAGATATCTTGATGTTCCTGTAGGTCGGTTGCCATTTCCGCAAGCAGAGTTGCAGCCTGTTGTCGTAACTCATATGCGCTTGTCGTCTCCTGGCGATGTGTGGCCCGAATACTATTTGCGCAAAAACGAATCGCAGCACGCGACTTAGGCAAGGCCCGTTCGCGTGCTGCATGCTTTAAGCTGAGATGCGTGATTGCTTCCTGTCCTACAATATCTATATTTTCTGTCATTGCTTACTCGTGCTCTCTTCACTATGATACGCATAGTTTACCATAGAACCCCCAAAAGGGACATAGCCAAAAAGGGAGAGAAACAGAACAGCGTTCAGGTGCCCAATTGGGCATCTGAACGCTGTTCTGTTTCTCTCCCTTTTCTTTTATCGAATTCTGCGCATACGCCTATCATCACTTAAGAGTAAAGGAAATACCTCTATCTCTGGCGGGAAGATGAGACGCTGGATGTCACCTGACCAGAAGAGCTGTTTCATCATTTCGGCGACTGCATAAAGCATATGCTGTAGAGCGGCGTCGCGTCCTTGCTCATAGGCTGCACTACCCTCATAGGCGGACAGTTCGGCAAAACTGACCGTGAGCGGCATCCGTTCGCTTAAGCGCACTAAATAGATATCCATCTTGGTATGACCGCGTTCGGCAGGTACCATAATACGAAGTTCCGGTGTATGATCAATCATATCCAAACGGTAGAAGACACCGTAGTGATCGCGTGACGCTTGAAAGATAGAGACCTCCGGTACTGAATTGACATTATATTGTTCTCGATCATCGCGCTCGTTTGGGCGTTCCATCTCTACTCCTAAATCTGCCAGCAAGTGTTCAAATTGTTCGTCGATGCTCATAATTTCCTTCTCTCAAGCGTTGACTGTTAATAGCTGTTGGTGTACTATTCCGAACATACCCCATAGAAACGGAAATCAAAAGCAGGGGTCAAGGGGACGGCTGTCCCCTTGCGGGGTGTGGGGTGTCCCCACCTTCCATCTCTCTCCCCTTGCCGCCGAAGGCGGCAAAACGATTGTTTTGTTATGAAACATTGACAAATAGAACATATGTTCTTATTATTTATATAACGAATTATTTTTTTTGACGGCAGAAGGGAACCAACCTTATGGCAACCGACTTTGCACATTTACATGTCCATAGTGAATATTCTTTATTGGACGGCTTTAGTCGTATCAAGAAACTGGTGCAACAGACAAAGGCGCAGGGTATGAACCACCTTGCGATTACCGATCACGGAGCGATGTATGGAGCTATTGAGTTTTACAAGGCATGTAAGGCGGGTGGCATCAACCCGGTGATTGGTATCGAGGCATATCTGACTGAGGATATGAAGGATCACTCTAAGCGGTTTAGTGATGACTATCATCATCTACTCATGGTTGCGAAAAACAACAAGGGGTACAATAACCTGATGCGCTTGACGACGATTGCTCATACCGAAGGCTGGCACCTGCGACCACGTATGGACAAAAAAGTGTTGGAACAGTATGCCGAAGGAATTATCGTCACAACCTCCTGTCTCTCTGGCGAAATTCCCAAGATGCTACTCAAAGAGGAAAAAGAAAAGGCATACTCGACCGCGAAATGGTATATGGATGTCTTTGGTCGTGAAAACTTTTACATTGAAATTCAGGAGCATCATGGTATCTTTGACGATGGACAGCCCTCACCACAGGCAAAACTGAATCAGTTGCTATACCAGATGCATAAAGACCTGGATATTCCAATGGTGGCGACGAACGACCTGCACTATGTCGAAGCCCACGACCATGACTCGCACGATGTCTTGTTATGTGTGCAAACAGGCAAGCAACTGGACTCGCCCAAACGTATGCGGTTCGACAGCAACGAATATTTTCTCAAGAGTCCAGCCGAGATGGGACAGCTTTTCGCTGATCTTCCTCCCGATGTGCTAACAAACAGCGTGCGTATCGCGGAGCAGTGCAATGTTGATCCGCTCGCGTATAAAGCGAAATTGCCGAACTACACCATTCCGGCAGGCTATAACACGCAGGACGACTATCTATATGCATTGTGCTTAGAAGGTGTCAAAGAGCGCTTCGGCGGAATGAACGAGACGATTCAGCGTCAGCTTGACTACGAATTTAACATGATCGCGCAAAAAGGGTTTGTGCCATACTTCCTGATCGAGTGGGATTTCGTGAACTATGCCCGCTCCAACGGCATTCGTTGTTCGGCGAGAGGTTCGGCGGCTGGTAGTGTGTTGGCGTATACGCTAGGTATCACTAATGTTGACCCATTGCGCTATCAGTTGCCGTTCGAGAGGTTCTTCAATACTGAACGCGCCGATATGCCTGATATCGACATGGACTTCCCCGATGATCGCCGTGAAGACGTGATCGAATATGTCACAAACAAGTATGGCAATGATTGTGTAGCGCAAATGGTCACGTTCAATACGATGGCGGCAAAGGCGGCGGTCAAAGACGTGGCACGCGTCATGGGCCAACAGGACATCGGTGATCGCATCACGCGCCTCATTCCAACGGGTCCAAAGGTAACGCTGCAAGGGTCACTGGACGGTGTACGAGAACTCAACGCGCTTTATAACGAAAGCACTCCTGCGAAGGAAATTATCGACCAGGCATTAAAGCTAGAGGGGTCGGTGCGTACAACCGGTGTGCATGCGGCGGGCGTTATCGTGGCGAATGAATCGCTAGAAAACTTTGTGCCCCTGCAACTGCGCGATCCGAAAGACCCAGGCAAGGGACGTATCACGCAATACGAGCAAGCACACCTTGAAGAACTTGGCCTGATCAAGTTTGACTTCCTCGGCCTCTCCAACCTGACCATTCTCGATAACGCGGTCAAATTTATCAAAGCATCGCAAGATGAGGATATCAATCTTGAGAAAATACCGCTCGACCCGGTAGGAGACCCGGTACAGGATAGGAAGCGCGAAAAGTCTTTTGAATTGCTTGCGAGTGGTGAGACAACGGGCGTCTTCCAGTTGGAAGGTCCGAAGATGCGCGAGTATATCAAGCAACTCAAACCAACCCGCGTCGAAGACGTGATGGCAATGATTGCGCTGTATCGTCCTGGCCCGATGGATAGTATTCCTGACTTCATCGCCGCCAAACATGGACGCAAGAAGATTACCTATCTCGACCCACGACTCGCCGAGTGGCTAGAGGAGTCATACGGTATCATCGTGTATCAGGATCAGGTGTTGTTTATTGCGGTCAACATGGCGGGTTTCTCCTGGGGTAAGGTCAACAAGTTTCGTAAAGCACTCAGTAAAAAGAAGATGGACGAGGTTGAGGGCTATAAGGTCGATTTCGTCAAGGGCTGTGTTGCCAGTGGAATGAAGCAAAAGGACGCGGAAGAACTCTTCACGCTGGTCTTACCCTTTGGTGGCTATGGTTTCAACAAGGCGCACGCCGCTAGTTACGCGGTTGTCGCGTTCTACACGGCCTATCTCAAGGCGAACTATACAGCGGAGTTCATGGCGGCGACGATGACGACGGAAGCGTCGGATGCGAAGAAAATTTCCAATGCCATTGCTGAATGCAAGCGTATGGGTGTCGAGGTGCTTGGGCCTGATGTGAACATGAGTGATCGCGGCTTCACAGTACAGTATGGTGGAGTGCGCTTTGGTTTGCTCGCAATCAAGGGTATTGGTGAGGGACCAATTGAAGAGATTTGTCGAGTGCGTGAGGAGAGCGGGCCATTCCGTACACTTGCGGATTTCTGCACACGTGTTGACCCTAGATTCGTTGGCAAAGGCGCGATTGAGACCCTCATCAAAGCAGGAGCTTTCGACTCCCTTGAGGATGGCGAGGGCGTGCGTCACATGCTGCTTGATGCCGTTGAACGTGCAATGAACTTTGGCAAGTCGGAACGCATGGCGAAAGAGCGTGGCATGGTGAGCTTGTTTGGTGACATGGAAGAGGTCAACAATAGTATTGAGTTCACGCTGAATACAAAGGCAAAAGAAATTCCACGCAAGCAGTTGTTGAACTGGGAAAAAGAACTGATTGGCGTCTATGTCTCGAAGCACCCGTTGTCGTATCTGACCGAGGTTATGAAAGACACAGTGAAGCACAACACGGGTATGATAACCGAGGAGCATGATAAGCAAAAGGTTGTGCTGGGTGGCATGATTACTGAGGCGCGGCGTATCACCACGAAAAAGGGAGATACGATGTGTGTGGTCAAGTTGGAGGATATGTTTGGCTCCATCGACGTAACCGTCTTTCCTAAGGTGTACGAGCAAAATCCAGAATTGTGGGCCGAAGACTCGGTTGTAATTGTCTATGGTGATGTACAGATTCGACGTGACGAACCGAATATACTATGTAACAGGGCCGAACGCCTCAAAGCCGTTGAGGAAGAGATGGACCGCAAAGAATATCACGTGTGGCTGACAATCCAGCTAAGCGGGAGCGATGAACGTTCGATTTCCGATGACAAAATCAAGGTGCAAGACCTATACCGCTACATCTCGGAGCGTCCTGGACGCGATCACTATGATGTGTTCGTTGTGAATGGCGAGTGGAAGACACGCCTTGTGCCTGAAAACAACACCATGCACTACACGCCCGAACTTCACGCTAGGCTAGAGGGTTTATTGGGGCGGGGGGCCATAGAAACACAGACTATAGCGAGATAATTTATGTGTAGGGGTCTAACTATGCGAAGAACAAATGAAAAAGGACGCGTCGATCTGTAGGGGTCTAATTCTATTACACCCTGCGAGCAATTGACCATGATGGAGTATGTTGAAACGCTTCATCAATCCTATAGACAGAATCAATTGCCAAAAGGGTGTAATAGAATTAGACCCCTACAGATAATCTATTCTCGGAAACATTGTTATAGGAAACCTTTAATCTCTCCTGCTCGTATATCCCTAAGTAGTCATTCTAAAATGCTTAACTATCACCTCAAGAAAAGGCTAAAATAATCGTGGGTTCCGAATATATGGGGCCATTATCAGACCCCGATAAGCAACAATTTGCACGTAGTACGCCAGCAGCGCATACTCCACCAGAGTATGGACCGCACGAGGAGCCGAGCTATCGTGAGCATGTAACACAACCACTGGGCGCACCCAGCTTTCAACCTGTGCCTTACCCACCACTACAGCCACCGGTACAATCGTTGCCACCCTATCAACAGGCTGCACCACAGCAAAGGCAACAGGGACAGTCGAGCTATCCACAGCAGGGACAACCACAATATCCACCTGCTTATCCTAACTATCCGTATCCAGGACAAGCTCAGCAGCAGTATGGTAACAATGGGTATCAGCAATCACAACAATACCCACAGTATCAGCAACCGCAGTACAACTATAATCCATATACTAATGGTTATGCTGCACCACAGCAGGGGTATCCTGGCTACTACTATGGTCATCCGCCCTATTATGGCTATCCAGCGCAATCTGCGCGTCCGAAGCGTGATGGCTACCTGTTTGTGATCTCCATTCTAGCCGTAGTTGGTTCATCACTTGCCACTCTAGGGGGACTTGCGAGTGCTGTCATTCTAGTGTTGATCTCGCTTGTGCCATCAAGTAGTTTCAATGCGCAACAAGGGCAACTGTTTAGTGGTGTTGTACTCTTCGTCGCGCTTGCTATCGCAGGTTGCTTAGGTGGTAGCTTTGGCCTTTTTCACAGCATTCGTTCGCTCCTGAGGAAGCCATCATCGGACTTTAAGTTACCTCAGTGGTGGATTTTCCTGGTCTCTTACGTGGTTGTTATCGTTATCGCTGCTATTCTCCGTGCTAATGGGCTAGCGGTCGCTAATTTACCATTAGCGATCTTCTTAATCGCGCTCGCGGGTCTATTGCCTGCGCTCACAATCCTCTCGCTTGGAGTACGACGCTTGCACTTTCCGCGTAGTGCGCGTTGGCCTACGCGTTGGCGACGCTTTGCGGTAGCTATTGCGAGTGGGGCAACACTTGCGATTGTGCTGGCACTGCTCTTCGAGACTATTTTGCAGGCAGTTGCGGCAGGATTGCTACAGACCAGTTCAGGCTTTTCGGTGGATAATCCTAACCAACCATTGCCATCGGACCCACGCACACTCGGTTTTATGTTCGTGCTTGTCTCCGTGATTGCCCCTTTTGTAGAGGAAGCGGTCAAGCCTCTCGCGGTTGTGGCGATGATTGGGCGCATCGAGAGTGCGGCTGAGGCATTTGTGCTCGGTCTGAGTTGTGGTATCGGCTTTGACCTGATCGAGACATCAGGTTATATCAGTTCTGGCTATCAAGACTGGCTCAATGTAGCCTTGCAGCGTAGTACAGCTGGTTTGCTCCACGGTCTCGGTGCGGCGATGGTCTCACTTGGCTGGTACTACCTGACGCATCCCAAGGCCAGCCACCATCGCTTTCTGTTTGGTTTTGGCTGTATGCTCTACGCGGTGCTACAGCATGCGATCTGGAATGGCTCGTTTCTATTGCAACTATTACCTGCTCCAATCGGTCCATATCTAGCAAATGGTGTGATTGGGAGTGGTTCGTTTGCCTTTCCCGCGTTCTTGCTGGTTTATGTCGTCGAGTCTATCCTGATGTTATCGTTCTTTCTCTTTGTAACTGGAAAGATACGTATAAACAACACGTTGACACCTCCCACGTCAGTACAAAGCGAACGATTACCTGCACCACATGCAACTGGTGGCTTGCAACATGTGAGTGGTATACGAGCGTAAATAAGCTCTATTCATAGGACTGCCGTAGGGAGAACTTCTGTACGGGTCTGCTTCAGCACACCCTGTTGGCATCGAGGATTGAGGAAGGCGTTTTCGTATCTCAACATGCTTGATTGCCAACAGGGTGTGCTGAAGCAGACCCGTACAGGAATTTGTTTAGCCTCACGACCTTTGACATCTACTGCATCCGTCTCTTGTATCTTATAGAACAGCATTCCCGCCTTCTACGATATAGACAATGCGTTTCCGCATGCTGGCTGTATAGCCTGAAATTTGCTCTAATTTTTGGGCTATCCATAGCAGGTATGTGGCCCGTTGTAGGATAGATGCATCGGTTTGCAATGTGGAGAGTGCTGATGCTTTCGCTTGCATCGTCATGATGTCATCGCAGAGCGGAAAGTAGCGTAAACTGACGAGCGTTTTTTCCGCTTCAACCGCTTTGGCAAGGGCTGGCTCACGCTGTATGAATGCCTCTAGTGTTTGTTTCAGAACATATTGTAGTTCTCTCCCAAGATCGAGAATGCCACGTAGAATAAAGGCATCTTTAAGATTGCCAGACGAGTTTATAGGAGTGCTGTATATTGTGTATGCCTCTTGCGCATCTCCTGTTTGCTGATATAGCTCAGTAAGACGAAGAATAGCTTCCGCGATTGACACAATAGCATCCCCAATACGCCCAAGGTCGTCGCTTAGGTAGAGCGACGAAGTGAGTAAGCGCATATCTTGCCCCGCAAGCGGTTGTTGGAGAATTAAGAGGCGTACTGCCTGTCGCTCTGCTTTCGCTACCAACGTGTCAATAAGGGTATCTTCTGCTATGACGGCGTGTAGAGGTGCATGATCGCCTGTTTCCAGCGTATTCAGTGTTTGTACAAATGCGATTTTCACACGCTCGCCTAGCTGTAACATATAGGTATGCAGTTCGAGCATACCCTTGTCGAGGTTTGTTCTAGGCATAAACCATCCTTTAGGCTCTAAACAGAATCGGTAGGGGCAGCAATTCATTGCGTCCAAAGATGGGAGGTCGAGGGGCAACGCGTTGGCAACGATTCACCTTCCCGACGTGAACCCCCTAACCCATCTTTGGGCGCAATGAATTGCTGCCCCTACCGGACGAAATAACTACCCTATTTTATATATCTTCAGGTTGGAGAAGCCTGCTTCACCATATGTTGCAGGGGCGAGTGTGCCAGCGACGAGTGCAAGCCCGCCAACTGAGTAATTAGTGTCTTGTAGGAGACCGCCTATAGCAGTACCATTTACGTAGAGCCGGAATGTGCTCCCGTTGGCGATAATGGTGAGTGTGTTCTTTTGGCCTACAGGAGCGATAGCACTGCTCTTTGTGGGTGTGAGAATGTTGGTGAAGTTATTGCCATCACCAGGATCATGGCGGCGGAAGAAGCACTGACCCGCATCAGTGATTTCAAAGTCGTAGAATTGGTCACTATTCATGCGTAGCAACATTCCTGCATGGCTACCACTGAGCAAGGCAATATCGACCTGTATCGTCGTATTATCTTGTACGCTTTTCGTCAGTGGGCAATACTGTAGAAAGTTTGTTTGGAGTACTCTGACGTGATAGCCGCCGCCAGCGAAGATACAATGAATAGCATCTTCTGTCCATAGGCCATCTCTATTGCTTGCGAGGCTGTAGGTGAGCGGTGTACCACTTGTCGCGTTTGCAAGAATGGCGGTTGCAGTTCCTTGTGCTTGTACGCTCGCGGGCACTGTTGCCGTTGGTACAGGCGTATTCTGTGTTTGTGGCGTAGCAGTTGGGACTACCTGTGTTGGTTGTGCTGTATTTGTCGGCACAGGTGTCGCTGTTGGCGTCGCTTTATGTACGGTACCAGCAAAATAGGAGATAGCACCGATGGGTAGAACCACGAAAAGGAGCAGGCCAATCGTGATGATCGTGAACGTTAGCATACTCGCTCTTCTGGGTGGCAAATGAGGAGCTGTATGAATGCTCTCTGTTGTACGGCGTGCGGGTAGTTGTGGTGTCAAAGGGTCAGCAGAGGTTTGCATAGCAACCGTCTGATGTCCACCTTCTATTCTGTTCTCAACGATAGGCGCAGTGATGCGTCTCCTGCGCGAGAAGACAGAGGTTGGGGCAGCAGTTGGATTTCCTGGCAAAATAAGTTTGCGTCCTTGCGAAGAAGGATTGCGGCTTTGACGTGCTTGACGCGCCTGCCGTGCCTGTCGTCCAAAGCGGCGCGATGCAGGTATAGGAGTCTCACCTGTTCCACTATGCATCGTCTCCTGTATGGTTTTGTAGGGTGGCATCTCCTGCGTCTCATGAATAGAGGGCGTCAAGCGAGCTTGTTCAAATGCATCGGCGAGTTCTTGTGGCGATTGATAGCGGCGGCGCGGGTCTTTTTCGAGGGCGCGCAATACGACTTGATCGATGGAATGTGGAATACTAGAATTATAAAACGAAGGCGGCAACGGCTGTTCGCGCACATGCTTCATATACACGGAAACAGGCGTTTCGCCTGTGAAGGGAACGCGTCCTGCAACCATTTGATAAAGTAACACACCTAATGCGTAAATGTCGCTACTGGTCGTGGCTGGCCCATCAGCGAGATCGGGTGCCATATATTCGGGCGTACCGAGCAAGGCACCTGTCTGAGTGAGTTCGCTACCACCTTCCATCGCCTTGGCGAGTCCAAAGTCGGCGAGATAGGCATAGTGGTCGTCGCGCAGCAGGATGTTCGAGGGTTTGATGTCACGGTGAATAATCCCATTATCGTGAGCACTTTGTAAAGCACTCGCGATTTGGTTTAGCATCTCGCCAGCATCCTCTAATGAAAGGGCACCTTTTTCTAAACGGTGGCGCAGTGTACCATGTTCGATATTGGGCATCACAAGATAGTGCCACGGCTCCTGGTCGCCGTAGTCATAGGCAGGCAGAATGTGAGGATGGTGCAGACTACTAATCGCGTCGGCTTCGCGTTGAAAGCGTTCAAGATAGTCAGATTGACTACTGCTCACAACCTTGAGCGCGACATTTCGATCCATGCGTTCATCGTATGCGAGATATACTTCTGACATTCCACCGCGCCCCAACCGCCCTAAGAGTTGATAGCGCCCTAAAGATGTTCCCTCTAATCCGGGCATGTGTGTTCCTTAGTATAAGTAATTGTTATGTAAATATTGATTCAGATGTAACACGTATAAACATAGCTTGATAGATGCAAGTATAGGGCTGTTGAGTACGTATGTCAACGCTTTTACACCGCAAGATCGTTAGCAATGCTTTTCGGCTTATGTTTAGGCTTTGGATTATCATCCTTATCACCACCATTGGGTGTAGGATAGGTAGCAGGCTTGACCACAAGGTGACTCATCAACACTTTAGTAGTTGGATGTAAAAACGGTGGTGGAGTAGTTGATGATGGCACGTGCTGTGGTGGAGCAGGCGGTGTGAATGCTATGCTCGTTGTATGCGCAAGAGCCTCATTAGCTTGTATACGTGTTGGTGCTTGCGCATGACTGGTGAGATACGAGAAAGAAAAGCCGAGCAAGGAAGGCATGATGCATAGGAACAGAACAGCCGCAACCGCAGGTGCTCCCATATGCATGCTGAATGGTGCTGCAAAGCGTTTTTGCAGAGATGCTTGATAGGCATGTGTAAATTCAAGCGGTGTTTGAAAGCGTTCTGCTGGCTGTTTCGCTAACGCACGTAGGACTACGGCATCTGTAGCACGAGAAAGCTGAGGATTATAGAAAGATGGAGCCATCGGCTGCTCATGGAGATGTTTCCAATAGAGGCCGATAGGTGTGCTACTTTTGAACGGAGGGCGTCCTGTAAGCATTTGGTAGAGTAGAACGCCGAGCGCATAGATATCACTTGATGGTGTAGCCGCTTGTGTGGTCAGTTCAGGTGCCATATATTCGGGTGTTCCTTGCATGACGTAGTTATACGAAGTGTCGCTCACCTCCTGCCTGTGTCGTGCAAGACCAAAATCGGCAAGATAGACATGTTTACTCTCTTGCAAAAGGATGTTGGAGGGCTTGATATCACCATGTGCTATGCCCTGTTCATGTATCATATGTAGTGCATCAGCGATTTGTGCGAGTATTTTGCCAGTCTCGCATGTTGAAAGCAAGCCCTTACTCAAATGCTGTTTCAGTGTGCCATAAGCGATATAAGGCATAACCATATAGAACCACGAGTTATGTTCGCCATACTCAATTACAGGCAGAACGTGGTTATGTGTCAGGCTAGCGAGTGTTCGCACCTCACGCTGAAAGTGTTTATAGTACTTATGGCTGCTTTTATGAACGAGTTTTATGGCGACAGTACAACCCGTTTGCGTATCTTCAGCTATATAGACAATCGACATACCGCCACAAGTTAGGAGGCGTTGCAGCTGATAATGTGAGAGAGCAATATCTTCAAATTCTTGTATCATGGTAGAGGTCCATTCTTAGATGTACAGTTCTCACTATTGTATACGCATCTGCAAGCGAATTTGTGCCATGAAATAGTATGATACAGTACCTGTAAGAAAGGCAAATCTTTAAGTGAGCAGGGAAACCGCAAGGGTCTCCCTACTTTTTGAGTTTGTAAAATCCATGATATGATACAATTTGTGCATGAAAAAGAGATGAGAGGAGGATAGGTTATGTCGGATAGTGTTGTGTACTCGACTGATGGTGGTAGCATGCGCTCACGCTCTGATGAGAGAAAATCATCAGGAGAGCCAACGAAGAAGAGTGACGGCATTGTGCGTATTATGCGTGATCGTAAGCAGCGCGGTGGCAAGACAGTAACGGTAATTACAGGGATTCCTGCTAGCGAAGAGACATTGACAGGACTTGCGCAACAACTCAAAAAATTGTGTGGCTCTGGTGGAACTGTTAAGGATGGAACTATTGAAATACAGGGCGATCACTGCGATAAGGTGCAGGCAAAGTTGACCGAGATGGGCTACAAGGTAAAACGCGCAGGGGGATGATTGTAGGGGATATAATCATGCATACTAATAAATTACTTTGGGA
>CAXUIS010000098.1:0-16087 GCA_964250915.1 uncultured Ktedonobacteraceae bacterium
TAGCCTGCCTTCGCAACGAGCGCAGGGGCATCGCCAACTTTACCAATCAAGACCGGAGTGAATGCCCAGTTGTCGGCTGGCACATAGCCGCCAATGGCGCGACCAAGTGCACGGTGCTCGGACTCAATACACGCAATCTGTGCAGCGACCTGTGACAGTTCGGGATGCCCTTGCAGACCAAATTCCTTGACGGCTGCGAGGAATGCCGAGTCGAAGACACCTTCGAGTTGCTGCTGCGTCTCGATGAAGAGTTTGAGGTTCTCAAATGTCGATTCGCCATGAGGGAAACTAAAGGTGCTTGCAAGGTACTTACCACCCGCACTGGCAAAGTAGAGTTCGTGAATCTGCTCTTCGATGAGGGCTGCGCGGATATACTGTTTGTCAGCACCAGAGATACCAAGTCTATCAGCATAATTCAAACCATTGGTGTAGAAGGTAACTGCGAGACGCTCTGCTGTACGTGCAATGGTCAAAATGTCCGCGATTGGTGTTACGCAATTTGAGTTATATGCGGCTGCTGCATGAGCACTTTGCTGTGAGAGAAGAGCAGTCCCTGCAACTGCAAGCCCTGTAACTCCGGCTGCACCTGCTACGGCTCCCTTGAGCACATTACGACGTGATTTCTGAGTCTTCGAGATTTCTGTAGTAACTTGATCGGACTTTTGCATGACAATACATCCTTCCAAAATGGTACAAGTTGTTTAGGCATACAAGCTGTATGCTACTAAAAAAGTAAGGAGAACATTGCACTTCCCCAAGTGCGATACTTACACATGATGCATGTGTAAGCGAGAAGATTATCGCTGTATGGTATAGAGAACTGAATTTGAGTTCTTTCATTAAACCTCAACGTCTTCTCACACTATACTACGACACCTATTTCAATTTGGATTGCATGAATATTTTCTTCGACATACTTCTTTTGGAGTAGAATGGCAATAACAGATTCTTTTCCTCAAAATGAAGTTTAGAAAGATGATATGTATGACATGGGAACTGGAACTCGACGAACTACATCGTCGTGAACAATTAGCACAGGCGATGGGCGGGACTGAGAAAATCGCAAAGCACCACATGCAAGGTCGTCTAACGGTACGTGAACGGATTGCATTTCTACTTGATGCCGACACATTTCACGAAACGGGTGCACTTGCGGGAACCGCCGAGTATAGTGATGATGGACAGTTGACAGCATTTCGTCCAGCTAATTTTGTATTTGGTACAGGACGTATTGAGGGTCGCAAGGTTGTCGTGGGCGGCGATGATTTTACGGTACGTGGTGGTGCCGCTGATGCCGCGATTATTGGGAAGCAGGTCTATTCGGAACAACTCGCTAACAGTCTGCAAATCCCACTTGTACGCCTGGTTGATGGAACAGGTGGTGGTGGTAGTGTGAAGATGCTTGAGCAACATGGCTTTACCTATGTGCCCGCGAATCCTGGTTGGGACTATGTTGTGGATAACCTGAGTCTTGTTCCTGTCACCGCCGCATGCCTAGGATCAGTAGCAGGGCTAGGAGCGGCGCGACTAGCGGCTTCACACTTTTCTGTGATGATTGAGGGTATTGCACAATTATTTGTGGCGGGACCGCCCGTTGTCAAATCGGGGATGGGCGAAGACTTGACGAAAGAGGAATTGGGTGGTGTGGCAATTCACCGTACGAGTGGTGCCGTCGATGCCATTGTACAAACCGAGCAAGAAGCCTTTACGTTAATGCGTCGTTTCCTATCGTATCTCCCACAGAATGTCTTTCAACTACCACCTATACAGCCTCCTACAGACTCGCCCACGCGTCGTGACGAGTCACTGCTGACAGCAATTCCACGCAATGCGCGTCGTCCGTATCGCGTTCGCCCCATTCTGGCGGCTATCTTCGACGCGGGTTCGGTCTTCGAGCTTGCACGTTATGGTCGTGCAACAGTGACAGCTCTTGCACGACTCGATGGACATCCAGTGGGAGTCATCGCAGCCGATCCATACATGGGTGGCGGTGGTCTCACGGTTGAAGGTGCCGATGCAATGATTCGACTTGTTGACTTGTGTCAGACCTTTCATTTGCCGATTGTCACGCTGACAGATCAGCCTGGATTAGCTATTGGACGCGAGGCCGAACGTAGAGGGACTATTCGTTATGGAGTACGTGCGATTTCGGCGGTCTATCAAGCCACAGTGCCAGCAGCAGAGGTGATTATTCGGCGTGTCTTTGGCGTTGGTGGTGCTGGCATGACGAATCGACACGCGTTCACGCAACGCTATGCGTGGCCCTCTGCCGATTGGGGTTCTTTACCTGTGGAAGGGGGAATCGAGGCCGCGTACCGTCGTGAACTCGACGCGAGCGACGACCCGAAAGCACTGTTTGAGGAGATTCGGACACGCTTAGATGCCGTTCGTTCGCCATTTCGTACAGCGGAGCGGTTTATCATCGAAGAGATCATCGACCCTAGAGAGACACGCCCTCTTCTATGTGAATGGGTGCATGATGCCTATACACTATTACCACAACAGTTAGGGCGACCTCATCACGGCACTAGACCATAAATAGATATCGTATTGAAAATGGTGTTTGGCAAGGTCAAACACCATTTTCAATACGATATCTATTCCTACATTGTCCTTAATTCGCGTTTCAGAATTTTGCCTGTGGCGTTCTTGGGCAATGGCTCGTCCAGAAACTGAATGGTGCGGGGATATTTGTAGGCCGCGACACGCTCTTTGCAGAATGTGCGGAGATCCTCTTCACTCACGTTAGCTCCAGGTTTCAAGTAGACGAAGGCTTTGACCTCCTCGCCCATGTTGGCATCGGGCACGCCAACGACTGCGACTTCGGATATCGCAGGATGCTCATACAACACCTCCTCGATTTCGCGTGGATAGACGTTGAAGCCACCTCGGATAATCATATCTTTCTTGCGGTCAACAATCGAGAAGTAGCCATCCTCATCCATTTTGCCAATATCGCCACTGTGAAACCAGCCGTTATGAATAGCTTCCGCCGTGGCCTCAGGTCGCTTATAATAGCCCTTCATCACGTTATGACCACGAATGACGATTTCGCCAACTTCGCCAACGGGCACCTCCTGATCGTTGGCATCGACCACACGCATCTCGACACCATACACCGGCAAACCAACGGTTCCCGGCTTTGAGGGCCTGAACAAGACGTTGAATGAGGCGGTTGGTGATGTTTCTGAGAGGCCATAGCCTTCTAAAATTGTGACGCCGAACTCTTTTTTCCAGGCTTGTAACACCTCGACAGGGTTAGCGGCACCGCCACTGATACAGGTACGCAAACTCGATAAGTCATATTTCTTACGGTCAGGATGGTTCAGTAGATAGATATACATGGTTGGGACGCCAGCAAAGTTCGTCACACGGTCACGCTGAAAAAGCTCGAAGGCTTTCACGGGTTCAAAGCGAGCCATCAGGGTCAGCGTGGCACCAACGGTTATCAGGACGTTCATGACGGAACTGATGCCAAAGGAATGGAAAAGCGGCAACGCAACGAGTCCAACCTCGTCATCGCGCCAATCAATTCCTAACGAATCTTTCGAGGTACGGGCATTAAAGAACAGGTTAAAGTGACTTAGCTCAGCCCCCTTCGGTCTGCCTGTTGTACCACTCGTGTAGAGGATGACAGCGGTATCGTCGGGCATAGTTGGCACCATCTCAAAGGTAGATGCAGCTTTTGCCATCATCGCGTTCAGACTCGTCGCGCCTCGCGTGTCGGGCACAACAGTTGAACCAGGGGCATTAACGATCACAAGAGAATGGCATGTCTCTGTTTGTTGATAGCCACTCACGGCTTCGGCAGCAAAGCCTTCCCACACCACAAGCATCACGGCATCACTGTCTTGCAGGTGATATGACACTTCGGGTGCTTTAAGCAATACGTTTAGTGGAACAATAGTCGCGCCTGCCTTGGCAATTCCATAAAAGCAAATGACGAATTGCGGAATGTTGGGCAACATAAGAGCGACTTTTTGTCCGGGTTGAATACCAGCAGTGACAAGAGCATTGGCAAACTGATTTGAGGCGGCATCCAGTTGACTATATGACATTTTGAAATCATCGAAGATAAGAGCGGTATGATCTGGTTTACGTTTGCTCGTCTCGGCAAGCATCGTTGCTAAGTTGAGACTCATCGAACGGTGTCCTTTCTCTTTATACACATCATGCATAGTTGAGGTCTATCAAGCTTGGAAAGAAACTTCCATTCCCCTCATTATATAACTAATAGGCATGATAGGGGCAAGTAAGAAACACACATATGCGCATCGTGGAGCATGACCGAGCTTGCCCCATAGGCGTGAACGTAAGGGGAAAAAGATGTCTCCTATGAGGCCAGGGCACCCGCAAGGGGATGCCCCTCCCATACACAAACCCTCTCCCCATACGTCATCGTCATATGGGAGGGGCATCCCCTTGCCGGGTGCCCTGGTTCCCAATCAGTGCTTACGTTCACGACTATGGACTTGCCCATAGTTGTACTACTACCCGACTTTTGTATGGGTACGGACCACGCTCATAACCAGTTGCTCCACAGAGATGATTCATCACTCTTTTCTACATTCTTTGGAGGAAGTTGCGCGGTAAGAGATGCTGTCATAGCGGCGAGCAATGCTTGATATTCCTGTTTATCAAAGCGTGTCGCAATCTCGGTGACACGCGCAAGAGCAGTGAGCAGTGTATTGAGAACACGGATATTACCGCCTGCATAATGACCAATCTCAAGCAATACTTCGAGGTATTCGTCAAGCGTTGGTTGACGAATTTCTAGGCCACTCATGCCGCCCGCGAAACTATAGGTGCTTGTAATGGGCAGACGGTGAATAAGTTGCTCAAACACGGCCTGTAAATATTTGATGCATAACACGCCAGTTGTGGGATCGTTAATGGCAGGCGAGAGTGCCCGCAGCGCGATATCGGCGAGTTGTCGCACTCCAAAGCGTGCATCCTGCTCAATATCGCGTTCCCGTTCAATCGTGACGTGCTCATGAATGGCTTTTATGCATTCCGCATCTGCCATAGAAGCTGGCTGCACCTCGGCGATCACCGTTTCTTCGGTCACAAAGTCGCCGGGGCATACGAGCAGGCGTAGCTGAAAGCCCGGACAAAGAAGATATTTCATGAGACTAGCAAATTCTATACGTTGCACGTAGCCTGGACGCCCTGCAAGAATACATGCTGGCTCCTTAGCAATATATGCAATTGGTGTAAAGCGCGATGTTGAGACTTCCGCCTGCTCCCATGTAGGGTATGGATGTTCAATGGCTTGCAACGTCTGTGCGGCGATACGCGCGACTATATCGGACACCTGAATCACATGTCCAATGTGATGCACGAAAATCAACAAAAAGGCTAGACCTACGAAACTAAGACCAATAGCTCCTAAAATGCTGAGAGCCGGTAGAAAGCTACGAGTGTTTGCGGAAGCTTCAGTGATAGCCGCGAGAACGATGATAGAGTACGCAAAAATGGCAAAGAAGCCTCCAGCGACAACCTGTGTCACACGATCCTGCAAAAACCCTCGTAAAGCACGTGGTGTGTATTGGCTCGATACAAGCTGAAGCACAACGATTGTGATTGAGAAGGCAAGCCCTGCAACCGTGATCAGTGAGCCAGCGATGGTTGAAAGAATGATACTCGCTTCCGCCGTCCCGCCATGAAATATGTACTGCTCCTGACTTGGCAGTAGATTGTGATCTAGCATCAAGAAAAGGTAAGCCAAACACGGACCCACAAAAGAGATAGCAGCTGGTAAAAACCAGAATGAGTTGAGAAGTACTCTTCTATACTTCTCAAGAGCTTTGTTGAAATCATTGAACATATCTATTTTATCGCAATTTCTTTTAAGCGGTCATAGAATCAGCGATGTTATTGTATCATGAAGCTCATCATAGCGACAACACGTATAAAAATATCATTAATATTTTTCAAAAGAGTACTACAAACACGGTGTAGCATTTGACATACGTTGTGACATACACTACCATCATACATGACGTGAGTATTCAGGTAGCTGCGTATTCATGTTTCAAAGATATTTATGCCTGGATATAGAGAACTTTTCTGTTTTAGTGATGGGGGTACTTCATCGAAAAGAGCAAATGATGTCTCAAGTGTATAATCTTGATCTTGAAACAATGCTCTCAACACTTTCACGGCGTCAACTTTCTGGACATCTTGTAGCAGATGTACCGAGAGCGAGAGTGGGGAGAGAATCGGCCCACATTGAAATTCATGTTGATGGTGGAAAAGTTATTTCTTGCTCACTACAAAGTGGACAAACATATCTTACTGGTGAAAATGCACTGCAAATAATTGCACGATTAGATGTCATACCCTGGTTATTTACAGCTTCGCCAAAACAAGCGTTACCACAATCAACATCATCTCCAGTACCATCAGGACGACAATTGGTACCAATAGGGGAAGTTTCTCAGACATATATCCCGAAACGGTTCGGTACACTTCAGCAAACAGACCTTGCTCGATTACCACGTACTCATTTTCAGGTGTATGCTTATATAGACGGGAAAAGGACCGTAGAGGAAATCGCGCAACAGTTGAGAGCAACACCAGGACAGATTGAGCGAGTCATTTTTGACTTGCAAGCATGGAAAATTGTGCAATACAAAAAATAGCTTGTACGAGGCATTGATTTGTATGAAGTATTTGAACAAAGTACAAAAGATTGGCGGATTGGTACAATGCAAAGTGAATTTAATGACAGTGTGTTACAAAACGTACGATTGGCTACACGCAAACGCCGCAACTACTTTGATTGGTGGTATCGTTTTACAGCTCCACCTGTCCCCCCTCCAAATGCATCCTTAGAGGTACGCGAAATTGCACGTCAAGGACGCCTCACAAGCATCGTCATTTTTATTCTGATCTTTCTCAATTTTGGTTCTGTGCCCTCGGCTATTGCCGGCCTTAACAGTGCATTGACGATTGTGCTCGTTGTCTCTTTTATAGTAATTGGTATTTCAATAGTACTCAACCATCGAGGCTTGGTGTTTTGGGCTGGTCTGATTCTTGTGCTGGTTCACGCGATAGGTATCATGATGAACCTCTTTACAACGCCAAGCGGTTTAAGCTTTCAAGTTATCTCGTCTTTTGCAATACTTATCCTACCCACGCTGCTTGCTGCCGCCTTACTACCAGCAGGAGCCGCCTTTGTGTTCGCTATTCTCAACACGCTTTTCTGTTTTTTCGCGATTACTTTTATGCCACATGCAAAGGACTTCAATTATCCTGCCTCTCTGGTGTTTGTGCAAGGCGTCGTCTTGCCCGCTGTCGTGCAAGGCGCAACAGCTGGCATTTCCTTTTTGTGGGTAAGTAGCCTGCAACGCGCTTTGCGCGAACGAGATCAGGCAGAAGAGGTAGCACGTCTTGAGCGTGACCTTTCGGAGCAAGCAGAGGTCATGGCACAACAGAAGGTGCAATTGGATCAGAGCATCTCTATGATTTTGCAAACGCAGACGCGTGTTGCCAATGGTGACTTGAGTGCACGTGTTCCACTTACCTCTGAAAACGTATTATGGTCAGTGGCTGGTACACTGAATAATTTAATTACACGTCTACAGCGCGCACAGGGTGCCGAAGAGCAGCTAGAACGCACGAAGTCAAGCGCAGGCTGGTTAGTTTCGATTATGCGTAATCATAAAACAGGTCAACCATCGGGAAGATATACACGCACAGGTACAGTAATTGATCCTATCGCAATGGAGTTGTTTTCATCGGCCAATGGACAACAGCAACAACCCTCACAAGAGCAACGTCAACACTTATAAACAGTGTCATACAAGTTATGTCAAAGAAAGATATGTGTTATTCTTGACATAACTTGTGTGACAATCGTGGTATGAACGAAAGGAAGCATTTCATGAAGGCAATTCGAGTTCACCAACGTGGCGGTCTTGACGCAATGAACGTAGAAGAGGTGGTGCGTCCTACACCCGACAACAATCAGGTGTTAATCAAGGTCGCGGCGGCGGGGGTCAACTTCGCGGATATAGGACAACGGAATGGTAGTTATCCTAACCTTGCACCCTTACCACTAACGCTAGGATTTGAGGTTGCTGGTATTATAGAAGAGGTAGGGTCAGGCGTCTCAACGGTAAGCAAGGGGACACGCATTGTATCGCTTGTCAACGGAGGGTATGCGGAGTATGCGATAGCTGATGGGGGACTCGTGATTCCTCTACCTGATGAGGTGAGTTTTGCCGAGGCGGTCGCTGTTCCCGTACAAGGGCAAACTGCCTATCTCGCCCTAGAAAAAGCCGCACGTCTTCAGCAAGGCGAACGTGTATTAATACACTCCGCTGCTGGTGGCGTCGGGACACTAGCGGTCCAACTGGCAAAACTCATGGGAGCAAGTATGGTCATTGGCACAACCACGAATGAGAGTAAAGAAGCATTTATTCGCGCTCAAGGTGCCGACGCTGTAGTACGAACTTCTGAGAAGAATTGGGTTGAGCAGGTAATGCAAGCCACACAGGGGCAGGGAGTAGACATTGTATTAGAGACCGTCGGTGGCGAGATTGGGCAACAAAGCCTTGGCTGTCTAGCACTAAATGGGCGCATGGTCGTCTATGGCACATTGACAGGTGCTGTTACGCCTGTTGTTACACAAATGCTGATTCCCAAATGCTTGAGCATCATTGGCTACAACACAAATATTCAGAGCCTCGCAGATCAGATGCGAGCTAGTCATGCTTTACTGCGTTACATTGCATCTGGACAGGTACATGTCACGGTTGACGATACCTTTCCTCTGACAGAAGCAACGGCGGCGCATAAGGCAATGAGCGAGAACAAGACACGTGGTAAAGTCGTATTAACTGTTTAGCGACACAACAAGTAAGCATACATCGAAAGGAAACTATCTTGTCCGAATTTGCACCTCTTACCGATACGCCAGCGATATTGCCGGGCGCGTCGGATGCGGCCCAAGCTCCAACAAAGTCGGTAACACCACTATTTCAACTGCTATTATCCCTTGCAAATGTTGTCGTATGGTTGTCGATTATTCCACTGTATCAACTTCTGCTTCCTGCTCAAGTTGCGGTTCTCGATCCTCGAAACAAGATATCAACGCTGTCGTTTATCATCTTCGTTGCAGGCGTCACATCCGTGCTCGCACAACCTCTCGCGGGTGCATTTAGTGATCGCACCGCGTCGCGCTTCGGGCGTCGCCGCCCGTGGATTGTTGGCGGTATGTTGCTCGTGGTGATCGCCCTGCTATTTATGGCAAATGCACCAAACATTCCGCTTTTAGCGGTTGAGTTGGGGGCGTTCGGACTTGTAATGGGAGCAGTGCTTTCGCCAGTGCTAGCGATTATTCCTGATATGGTTCCGATACGACAGCGCGCTACTGTTTCCGCCTTTGTCGGCTTGGCGCAGCCACTCGGCACGCTTATCGGGATTATCCTCATCGCACAGGTGATTAAATCGACGCAAATTTCGTATTATGTCGTTGCGGGCATTTTGTTCGTGATTATTATGCTCTTTGCCGTGTTTGTCCGCGAGACGCCCATCTCGAAGGAGAGTGTTCCACCGTTCTCGTTCCGCGAGTTTTGGAGTCACTTCTTCATCAATCCAGTGAAATATCCCGATTTCGGCTACACGTGGCTTGCTCGCTTTCTGGTGATTATGGCACAAACCATTCTTGTAGAATTTATCTTGTTCTATCTGAATGATGTTGTGCATTATGAAAAACTCTTTCCAGGGCAAAGCGCGCAGCAAGGAGTATCAATTTTCCAGGGCATCTATACACTCACACTTATCGTCTCGACGATTATCGCGGGCATCATTTCGGACCGTTTGCAGAGACGTAAGATATTTGTGGTTGTGGCAAGTATCGTTATGACGATTGCCTTGTTGCTTCTCGCGTTTGTGCCAGGATGGACGACAGTGTTGATCGTTGCGGCAGTCTTTGGCATCGGATTTGGTATCTACATTTCTGCTGACATCGCCCTTGCAACACAAGTTTTGCCACAGGTACAAAGCCAGGGCAAAGACCTGGGCTTTATCACAGCAGCAAATATTCTACCAGAATTATTTTTCCCTGTGATCTCCTTCGTCGCGTTTGGCATCTTTCATGGCTATCCAGCATTGTTCACGATTGCTGCCATTGCCACCTTAGCTGGTGCTTTGTGCATTCTGCCGATTAAGAGTGTGCGCTAGAATATTCAGAAACACAGAAAAGGTGTCGCAATTGCGACACCTTTTCTGTGTTTCTGACTATTCTAGCCTATGAATACTGCTACATTTTCTTGTAGATAGGCATCCATGGTGCGAGGCTTCTGTCGTATAAGTTGCTCAAGATCGGGGCTAACGGGTGCGCCACCACCTTGACGATAGAACTGATAGAGTTTAACGAGGCTATCAGCATACCAGTTGGGAAGTCCTGCCGCCTGAAGTCCTTGCCTCATAGCTTCGTCAGGAACAGGTGTATAAGTAATTTTTTTGCCAAGCAGTGTTGAAAGGTTCTCGGCTATCTGTGTGTCGGTGAGTGCCTCTGGTCCCGTAACATCATATGCGCGTCCCTCATGCCCTGTTTCAGTGAGCACGTTGGCAGCTGCGAGCGCAATGTCGCGTGTATCAACATGGCTAACTCGCGCGTCTGCAAGAGCTTCATAAAATGTGCCTTGTGCGACAATCGAACGCGCATGAGAGGTAACAAAGTTTTGCATGAAAGAGTTCAAACGCAAGAAGGTGTATGGAATCCCTGATGCTTGTATCGCGTCTTCAGCCTGTGCATGAATGCTCGTAAATGGGCAAATAGCGTCTACATCAGCTCCCAGTACGGAATGCTTGACGATATGCTGAACCCCTGCTTGTTTCGCCTCATCGACAAGTGCACCCTCGATCTCTGCCAACTGTGGAGTACTCGGCGAAAGAATATAAAAGTGCGTCACACCCTGTAAAGCAGTACGCACACTTTCTCTATCTGTTATATCGCCACGCACGGCATCAATACCCTGCGCTTTCAAACGCTCTACATCCTCTGGCTTACGTACAAGTACGCGAACGGTTGCCTGACGTGCGAGAAGTTCTGTAAGAAGTTTGCTACCAACATTGCCCGTTGCGCCCGTGATAAGAATCATACTACCTATTTTCCTTACAACTACTATTGATATGAAGTACCACAATACTACAAAAAACAACTCCTATGCCACTACCCATTATAAGCATATTTAGATATGACTTGGAAGCTTGAGGACAAAAGAACGGATGTAGTAGTCTGTCAAAGTACATTTGGTACCGAAACTAGGGCGCCCGCAAGGGGACGCCCCTCCCATATGACATGGCTCCTCATGCGCGTTCGCATATGGGAGGGGCGTCCCCGAAGCCGCATTCGGGGAATGAGAAAGGCAGCGGGCGCCCTTGCCCCAGCCACATCAAGATTGACAGACTAATAGGGACCATAATTATGTAGGTTAACAGATGAATGTGAGAGGGTGTGCTAAAGCAGACCCGTACAGGTGCAACAGTGCTTATGAGGGAAAATTTCCTGTACGGGTCTGCTTTAGCACACCCTCTCCTGGAATTTGTTCATATGCATAATTATAGCCCCTACATTAACTCTCTTTTATTTACAGAGAACCACGCCTACGCGACTGAACGTAGTAAGATAGTAGAAGACGATGAAGCATATTGTCTTCGGGATTTCTTGCAAGACTATAGGAAGAGATAAGATACAATGGCGGAACTACAATATGATGTACTCGTTCTTGGTGCAGGAGCGGCTGGAAGCACCGCAGCGTCCACTATTGCGGAGCAAGGGGTACACGTTGCACTCGTAGAGCGAGACAAGATTGGTGGAACCTGTCTGAATTATGGCTGTGATCCTACAAAAACACTGCTTTTCATTGCCGACCTTTTATATCGAACGCAACATGCATCTCGTTATGGTTTACGCATTTCGACTCCCTCAGCTAACTGGGGAGAAGTACAAGCCTACGTGCAGCACATTATTAACGATATACGGGGTGGTACCACCGATGAGGCGCAGGTTGAGTTAAAAAAGAATGGAGTAGAGGTCTTTAGGGGTGAGGCACGCTTTATTTCAGCACATGAAGTCGTGGTAACAGGCAAGCTGGAAAAACAAAGCGAACCTACAAAATATACGATTCGGGCGGAGCACATCATCATTGCGACAGGAAATGAGACGGTGATCCCGCCAATTGACGGTTTACAACAAGCGGGCTTTATCACAAATGTTGAAGCTGTCGCGCTTCCTACACTCCCACGCCGTTTAGCTATTCTGGGAGGGGGCGCAATAGGCATAGAATTTGCACAGATGTTTCATCGCTTTGGAGTGGATGTAACCGTACTAGAGCATAGTTCCTCTCTTCTCGCTAAAGAAGACCGTGAGGTTGCTGATGCACTGGTACCATTGTTACATGCAGAAGGGATACGCACCGAGACTGGCATCGAACTTCTTTCCGTCCGCCACACAGAGAGTGGAAAACGTCTCACATTTCGGACAAGCAAGCAGGTGGAAGAGGAATTGGTGGTTGATGAGATATTATTATCAATCGGTCGGAAGCCAGCAATCGAAACGCTCGACCTTGAGGTGGCGGGTATCGAGACAACGAAGAAAGGTATCTCCGTTGATGCTACTCTGTGTACTAATGTGCCACACATTTGGGCGGCAGGTGACGTGACAGAAGGCTACCAATTTACTCATCTTGCGACTGAACACGGAAAATGGGTAGCGCGAAATGTGCTTTCAGAGCATCCCCAGCCATTTGGTGAGCGCATTGTGCCGTGGGTGACATATACGAACCCACCACTCGCTCATGTAGGGAAGACTGAGGAAGAACTACGGGAGGCAGGTGAAGAGTACAAGGTTGGACGAATGCATTTCAAAGAGATAGAACGAGCCATCGCACAAGACGAAACCGAAGGGTTAGTGAAGTTGCTGGTGGACGCGCAAGGTAAAATCCTGGGGGGACATATTCTTGGCGCACGTGCAGACGATTTGCTGGCTCCCATTGTGGTTGCAATGCAGGCTGGATTGTCAGTAGATGCACTTGCATCTTCCATCCTTCCCTATCCAACACTTAGTGAAGCTGTGCGTCAGGCGGCTGAAAGCCTCTAAAAACTTCTACATGCGCCCCTTGTTTGAGGTATGATAAACGTATTGATTACGTATATATGCAGGTAGAGCAATACAAACAGTGTTTGCTGCGAGAATAGGATAGAAGAAAACAATGGGCGCAACATCAATCGTCGAAACGAAGTATGGCAAGGTGCAAGGCACACAGAAAGATGAAGTTTCAGTCTGGAAAGGCATTCCTTTTGCACGACCACCACTGGGGCCGCTGCGCTTTCGCGCTCCACAGCCACTAGAGGCATGGACAGGAGTACGCGAAGTCACACAATTCGGCGCGATCTCACCACAGGCATCCGATGGGTCATTTGGCACTCTGCCTGGGCCAATGAGCGAGGATTGTCTGACTCTCAATATCTGGTCGCCGGGGGCTGATGATGCACGACGACCAGTTATGGTATGGATTCATGGTGGAAGTTTTGTGACTGGCTCCGGCTCGACTCCCTGGTACAACGGTACATCCTTTGCGACACAGGGCGATGTTGTGGTTGTTACCATTAACTATCGCCTCGGTGCGCTCGGCTTCCTGTATCTCGCAGCATATGCAGGCGAGGAGTACGCAACATCCGGCAACAATGGCTTACTCGATCAGATCGTGGCATTGACGTGGGTACGCGAGAATATTGCAGCGTTTGGAGGCGATCCCGATAACGTAACTCTTTTTGGTGAGTCTGCTGGTGCTATGAGCATCGGTGCTTTACTTGCTATGCCAGCAGCACACGGTTTGTTCAAACGTGCCATCCTACAAAGTGGGGCTGCCCATCGCGTTAATAGTAGCCAGACAGCCGCGAATGGGACGCAAGGTTTTCTTCATGCACTTGAGCTTGGACCTCATGATATGCAGCGTCTTCTCACAGCACCTATAGACGATATTCTCAAAGCACAGGCGACGCTACCAAGTTCAGTACAGTGGCGCGCTTTTAGCCCTGTTGTCGATGGCGTGTCGCTGCTAAAACGCTCGATAGATGCTATCGCGGATGGCTCGGCGACAGGAGTTGACGTATTAGTTGGGACAAATCTGGATGAGATGAAGTTATTCACCGTGTTTGATCCTAATCAACAACACGTGGATAACAAGCTCTTGACAACACTCTTTGGAGATAGAGCGAACGAGATACTTACTATCTATGAGGCTCAACGTCATGAGGCACCTCTATCAACTGCGTGGGAAGCGTTTTTGACCGACCGCACGTTCCGTATTCCAGCTATTCGCGTTGCGGAGCAACAGGCAAAACACGAGGCATCGGCATGGATGTATTGCTTCGATTGGCCTACTCCTGTCTATAGTGGCGTGCTTGGTGCATGTCATGCACTCGAAATTCCGTTTGTGTTCAACACGCTTCAGCACAGAACCGCCGCCATACTTACAGGAGGCGCAGATGCTCCTCAGTCTATCGCGGATGCAATGCATGCAGTATGGATTGCCTTTGCACATGGTAAAGACCTGACGCAGGTACAGGGGCTACCAGCATGGCCTCGCTACGACGAAGAGCAACGTGCAACCATGCTATTTGACACAACATGCTCCGTAACGAAGAATCCACAGGCAGTAACGCGCCAACTATGGGAAGGCGTGATGTAGGGATGTTGGTGTCCTTTATTGTGCCATAATATACTGATTTCAGACTGAATGGTTTGTCAAAGGAGACGCTATGCACCAAGAATATACACACATTCTTACTGAGACGACATCGAATGGCGTTTGTACGCTCACCTTGAACCGACCGGACAAATTGAACGCGATCAACACGCAGCTTGCTCAAGAATTGCCACAAGCCATTGAGGACGCCTCGGCTGACGATGCGGTACGAGTTCTTGTTATCACCGGTGCGGGTCGTGGTTTTTGTGCGGGCCTCGATCTCACACCAGCAAATGTTGCTGCGACACAAGCCGCTCGCACACAGAGCCGTCATGTACAATTAGATGATCTGGCATGGGTCGGACGACAAGCCCTTGCGTTGGTGAATAGTGATAAGCCAATTATCGCAGCGATCAATGGAGCGGCGGCTGGTGCTGGACTTGGATTAGCATTGGGTGCTGATATTCGCTTGATGCATGCGAATGCTAGCGTCACGACTGGCTATTTGAGGCGTGGCCTTTCGCCCGATGCAGGTGTCAGCTACTTTCTGCCACGTCTCGTTGGCACATCACGAGCCACTGAATTAATTATGACAGCGCGGAATATCTCTGCGGAAGAGGCCGAGCGTATCGGACTTGTAAGCCGCGTATTGTCAGCAGAGAACTTTGCTCAAGCCGTGGCGGACTATGCAAGCCGTATCGCGGCAGGACCACCACTCGCGCTTACTCTGACAAAGCGTCTACTTGCCACCTCGTCCGACGTTGATCTGACAACACAGTTGAAAAGCGAATACGCCTTCATTCAAAGGTGCTTTGCATCTGAGGATGTCAGCGAGGCAATGAAGGCATTTACTGAGAAACGGCAACCAGTGTTTAGAGGACAATAACATAGCAAGGAGAACCCAAGTATGAATATTCGCGCACTGGACCACGCAGCACTGTTGGTCAAAGATGTTGAGCGTTCGCGCCATTTTTATGTGAGGATACTAGGGATGAATGAGGAACCTCGTCCCAGCAATTTCAATTTCCCTGGCGCGTGGTTCCGCAAGGGAACCGCACATATACATCTTATCGGCGAAATTGAAGAGGGACGAGCAGCACAAACAGTTGCTACATATCGTAGTGATGAGTTAGCTATAGGACATGTTACGCATATTGCCTTTGAGGTTGACGACTTGGAAGAAGCCCAAAAGCACCTACGTTCCCACAACATAGAAATTGTCGGCGGCCCACGTCCACGAGGTGACGGTGTACAGCAACTCTACGTACTCGACCCAGATGGCTATGTTGTCGAGTTCTTTGTGTTCCCCGTGTAAATTCAACGCATTCTGATGAATATTGACAACCCAAAACGGTCATTCTTCTCGGTAGGGGCAGCAATTC
>CAXUIS010000099.1:0-9864 GCA_964250915.1 uncultured Ktedonobacteraceae bacterium
ATGGAACTGGTGAAACCGAGACAGAGTCACAAGGCAATTGGGGAGCTAAGTGAGGCCGTTATCATTGCGAAACTCATAGAGGTGGGTTATGGCGTACTAACACCATTTGGTGACAACTTACGGTATGACTTAGTGATGGAGGATGCTAATGGAAATTTCTATCGCATTCAATGTAAAACGGGGTGGATGGATGAAAAGAAGACCGTAATTAAATTCGCCACAGCAAGCAGTTATAACCATACAATGAAGAATAAGGGCTGGAAAAATTATCGAGGACAAGTAGACTATTTCGCTGTATTTTGCCCTGAGAACAGAGGAACATACTTGATACCTATTGACCATACGGGAGTGACACAAATGAATTTACGCCTCGTTGAGACAAAGAATAAACAAGAGAAAAATGTGAGGTGGGCAAAGGATTACGAGTTGTAAATGACCGCGGTGGGAGTCGAACCCACGACCATCGCATTAAAAGTGCGTTGCTCTACCACTGAGCTACGCGATCACTCTTGTGTCGTACCAATGCATCGCATAGGCACATTCTTACTATACCATGAACTGTCAAGAGTTACGAGAAGCGTGTTGAGGACATAACTTTACATATAAGTAGTTACGATAAAAGTCTGTCTGTATCCTCTTATGGATGTGCACACGTATCACGTTATGTACACAAGAAAATAGTGTGCAAATATGCTTGTTGAATGACGCATGACGTGATACACTACTCACGAAACTCAAGCGGCAAAATGTGCATGTTATGTCTTCTTTTTATTAGTATCTCGTGTATAGCATGATGCACATAATGACGACTCAAGGGAAAACAGGAGGCGGTGTTCCTCGACGGACGTGCAATGGAAAATATCTCTATGAGGAAACAGCACCGATAGGGACGTGACAAAACGAATACTTGTTGTTGACGACAGAAACGATCTTCTGCACCTTATGCGCAGAGTTCTGGAAGATGAAGAGTATCAGGTCTCGATTCTTCAAGATGGCAGAGGTGCATTTGAGCGCGTCAAAAGTATGTTGCCCGATCTGCTCATTCTTGACTTAAAGCTTGGAGAAGCGTCGGGGCAGGATATTCTGAAGCAAATAAAAGACGACGAGATTACCGCCGATGTGCCTGTGATCGTCTACACGGCTGCGGTCCTTGAGGCCGAGGAAGTGGCTAGATCGATACAGGAGCAGCCACAATACTATCACGGAGTGTACCTGTTACAAAAACCTTTTGAACTTGATGTCTTGCTTACTACCGTTGAGCAACTTTTAGACAAAGCAGTACGGTAAATATTCTTTTTTATATGTAAGGATCGATGTATCGCGTCCTCGTTCGTCGGCACTTGAAATGCCAGAAGGACGCGATACATCGGTCCCTACAAAACAATGTAAGGAGTTAGAAACCTATGAAATTTCTTTTTGGACTATTACTCGGTATGGGTATTGGAGCGGCGGCTGCCTTAATTTTTGCTCCACAGTCTGGCGAGGCCACACGTGCACAATTACAGGAACGTGGTATTATGCTTCGCTCAGGTGATCTCAATGACGATGTTCGTACACGTGCGAACGCGGCTTTAGAGCAGGGAAGAGAACTTTATAATCGTACAAAAATCGAATTGGCTGATCGCTACAACCAGACCAAAAATGGCAATCTTTAAGAGCAAAAATGGTATGACACGCTTTATTGCGGTGCAATAAAGCGTGTCATACCATTTTTGCTCTTATTCGTATTGTTTGAGCATTTTATCCACTAAGTTGCCGATTTCGTGCCACAAGTTGTGTTGGTAATCCAGCATACGCGATTGGTTCAGGTCAAATTCTCTATTGGAAGCATCCTTCTTAGCATGTTCCTCAAATTGCTTTGAAAGGGCAAGCGTCTTATCACCGCGTCCATGCAGGTAGGTCGTTAACTCACGTAGGTCCTTTAAGAGGGCGTCTAATTTCTCTTCATTGCCAGGCATCGTCTGTTATTCCTTCTTTGTTGTCGTCGATGGATAGATACGCAATGCGTCCGCGAAACGGTTGAAAAAATTGAAAAGACCAATCACGGTTGATAGTTCGACCAGTTCGCCATCGTCAAAGTATGACTGTAGCTCGTCCCAGAGTTCCTCGTCAACATCACGCGCACTCGTTGTCATAATTTCCGCATAGCGTAGTGCCGCCAGTTCTCGTGCCGTAAACGCATCTCTATGCTCTTCTATGTGATAGAGTGCGTCTAGCAGGTCTTCACTCACACCAATCTGCCTTGCCAAGGCAGTATGTACCTCCATTCAGTAAAAGCAGGCATTGACCTGTGAGACGCGTATCGCCAACAACTCTTTCAGTTGTGGATCAACGGTGCCGCTCCGCATCGTAGACTCCAGCAACTGTGCTGCTTGCTGCATCAGGACCGGACGATGGCCCATAACACGAAACAGCGTAGACATGTTGGCAACTCCTGTCAACTCTGTCTGTGTCGGCAGTTGTACAGTCTCATCGGGTGGAATGCGTGATTGAGGTATGGATTCTGACATGTCTCTTATTTTCTCATATCTTTTGTCTTAAAATACTGGGTGCATGCTGCGCCACGCGCTAGGTTGAGCAACAAGAACCGCGGGTTCCCATCCTTCTTCGCCATATAAAATAGTTTCTTTCCACTTTGGATTCTTATGCAGAAAGTTATAACGCACCTGCCAGAACTGCCCGACTTTCTGTTTCTCGTGATAGGCCGTCTCTAGCCCTAGTTGGAAGGTAAGTAGTTGCGCGTAGTATGGCTGTAAACGATATTCCATATCGTCTGTATTTAACTCGTGATCGGTGAAAGACATCTGTAAGTCAAAACAATAGGGATAATGCATCACTTCCGGGTCTCGATCCTCCTCGTCAGCACGATGAATAAGGATAAACATACCCAGCATATCAAATTGGCAATAGGCTTCACCGGAAAACGCATGCTCTTTAAATTGTGGCAAAGAGAAAAGGTTACGGATTTCCGTAGCAAGTTGCTGTAACGATTTTTCTGTCTTAATACAGATTTGAAACGACATACGAACGGCTCCTTAGCGGATGCGGGAGGTGTGTCTGTTAGTGCTTAACCCATCTTACGATTGTTATAAAGCGGTGTCAAGTAATATATCGGCGGGGTCCCAACGTTGCTTCAATCGTTTCATCACATCTAACGCTTGTGGTCGATAGCCTCGCAGTTCAACATTCTGCAAGTCTTCCACGTGACGCATAATAATGGCATATCCATCTTGGACGAGCGCGGGTTGGCGAAGTGCCGTGACCCATGTACGTGTTGCTTCGGAATCTCCAAGCGTTTTTATAGCATAGAGACACCCACTACTCATATCCGCTAGAAATTCTCCCTCGTTGATAACTTCACTGTTTTCTTGTATATACGCCGCCAAGTCCTTCGCAGCAACGCCCACACGTACAACTGTTCCCTCAGCTAACATACGAGTCCACACGTCGATGCCAGACATCTCAACCTCCTGCACACTAGGTGCTCCTACCACTCTCAATACATCACGCACCTGACTGAGTTCGGCTTGTACATCTTCGACCAGACCCTCTGCCGTGTAGTATATGGTGTAGGTGTCGGCTGTATTATTATCTTTGCATAGCAAAATAGCCGATGCAGTGAGCGCGAGAGGCAATAGTACTTTGGTCCAATTGAGAGCGTCAGCGAGATGTTCAGTTGTGATGAGCAGAGTGCGTCGGGCACGTGGTCGTGCGAAAAACTTGAGCGTGATATCGGTCAGTAGTCCGAGAGTACCATGCGAACCAATAAAAACTTTTGTTAGGTCATAGCCCGCGACATTTTTGACGATGGGTCGTCCAGTACGAATAACACGTCCATCAGCTAACGCAACTGTTGCATAGAGTACAAGATCACGTATTGCTCCATAACGCATACGCAATGGAGCGTTTATATTTGCCGCGACAAGGCCACCGATTGTGGCATCGGGCCACGGCGAAGCAAGTGGAAGATATTTTCCTTTTTCGGCGAGAAAGGTGTGTATCTCTGCCAGAGGTGTACCAGCCCCAACCGTGATGTAGAGGTCATCGGGGGCGTATTTTTTAATACCTCGTAATCCATGCGTGTTAAGAACCACATCTGTTGCTTCACGAACCGCATTACTAATGCATATACGTTGCTGTACCTGTGAGAGTGCAAGTAGTCCCTGAGCGGCCTCCTCTGCCGTAGTTGGTATGAAAGGAGAAGCCAGAATCGTTTTCCGCACTGTCGTCGTATCTTGCATACTATAGCCAGCAAAAGGCGTGGCACTGTCTGTTGGAACTGGAAAAACTTTACCTGGATTAAAAATAATATTGGGATCAAAGGCTTGTTTGATATCCCACATAGCAAGGAGTTCGGCGGCATTATGCATGAGCGTCATATATTCGCGCTTCTCGATGCCAACTCCATGCTCTCCCGTCAAGCTCCCACCCATCTCGACACAACACTTGACCATCTCCCATCCGGCGGCATGCACACGTCCCATCAGTTCTGTATCGCGTGGATTCGGCACGAGTATCATTGGATGCAGGTTGCCATCACCAGCATGCATCAGGTGTCCAACGCGCAAATCATATGTATCACAAATAGGATCAACCTCACGAAGAATTTCGCGTAAGCGGCTGCGTGGCACGGTGATATCGACGGTGTAGTAGGCTGGCGTCAGACGCGTAATGGCACCTGCTACACTTTTGCGAGCCAGCCAGATTTTGTAGCGTTCCTCCTCGTTACGTGCGATGCGTATTTCACGTACTCCCTGCACCTGAAGGATTTGCTCAATTTCGCGAATTTGCAGGTCGAGACTCGCGGGATAGCCATCGACCTCGATAATCAGGATCGCACCCGCATCTAAAGGGAGTCCTGCATGTGCATAAGGTTCAGCCATATTCGTGATTTTTTGATCCATCATCTCCATTGTCGCAGGTATCAGGCCAGCAGAGATAATAGCGGAGACCGCATCAGCCGCCTGCTCGACACTATCGAAGATAGCTAGCATCGTCCTAACGCCTGGTGGATTGCGCAATAAGCGAGCCATGATAGAGGTAATCAGCGCGAGCATACCCTCACTACCTGTGATAAGGCCACACAGATCATATTCGGGATAGTCCAACGCTCGCCCACCAACACGTACCCGACGCCCATCGGCTAACACAACGTCGAGACCAGTAATATAGTTTGTTGTCACGCCATACTTAAAGCAATGAGGACCACCAGAGTTTTCGGAAACGTTGCCGCCAATTGTCGAAGCGCGTTGACTGGCGGGGTCAGGTGGAAAGTAGAGACCGTGCGTCTTTGCTTGCTCATCCAAACGCAGATTGATCACCGCAGGTTCCGTGACAACACTCCGTCCAAGCGTGTCAATCTCAAGAACGCGGTTCATCCTGGCAAACTCGACGATAATGCCCCCACGATCAGCAACTGCTCCACCAGACAAACCTGTCCCCGCACCACGCGCCACTAAGGGGACATTGTGGGCGGCAGCCCATTGCACAATACGAGCCACCTCTTCGGCTGTGCGAGGAAACACCACTCCTTCGGGCCACCCCTTGTCGAGACCCGCATCAACCTCGTAAGTAAGTAACGTGGCCTCATCAGTGAATACCTGCCCTTGAGGTAACAAAGACTTGAGCGAGTGAAGGAGAGTATCTTGTAGCATCGGAAGTGGCCTTTCTTTCTAAAAAAGATTTGGACTCTATCACTGTGTACTATACAATATGCAGAAAGGGATTTTCTCTATGAACTCTACAAATCAAAAAGGCATATTACAGACACGGAAAGAATACTCTGGTATAATGATTAGCAATAACAGACCAATGTCTAGCATCTGATAAAGGCTATGAAATGTTTTCTGTATGAAAGGGAGGGTCAATATGACAACATATGAGAGTGTGCCAATGGTCATGCTTGCTGATGGAGTTCCTGGACCAAAGCAAGGTGAGTGGACCTATAGCGAATACGCGGCCCTCACGGACGATGGACAGTGGTACGAAATTGTGAATGGAGTACTCGTTATGGCACCTTCTCCTGATATACCACATCAATCTGCTGTAGCACGGTTCACTTATTATCTCTTAGCTCATGTTGAGTTTGCGGGTTTAGGTAAGATAGTTCCTGCGCCTGCTGATGTCGTACTTTCTCCTAATAATATATATCAACCGGATGTTTTTGTTGTACTAAAGGCGCATCTCGATAGAGTGCAAGAGAAAAGAGTTGTTGGACCTCCTGACCTTGTGATTGAACTTGCCTCTCCTAGTACCGCTATTTATGATAGACTCACAAAATACGATATCTATGCCCGTTTTGGGGTACCAGAATACTGGATTGCGAAAACAGCTACACGAACAATTGAGGTGCTTGTACTTGAGGAAGGAATGTACCGTTCGCTTGGTGTCTTCAGTGGACAAGAAAAACTACCCTCACGAATTGTGCCTGAACTGCCTGTTGCCGTTGACTCATTCTTTGCATGACTCATACTTGAACGTGCAAAAAAGCTTGCCAGGACGCACGTCCTAGCAAGCTTTTTTACATGTTTCTCCTGCCCTACACGTCCGCCTGTAACCTCTAGCACATGACCTGATACATAGTCAGATAGAGGCGATGCTAAAAAGAGCATTGGCCCTGCCGCGTCTTCCGGTGTGCCTGCGCGTCCGAGCGGAATCATCATGGCACCCATCTGGCGCATCTGTTCAGGAATAATAAATTGCTGCCCCTACCGACCGACGTTCTATATTCAATCATCAATATTTATTTTAGCGTTTGGGAAGGACGGCGGTGAAGGTGCCAGCAACCTTGACATCGCCATTCTGGTCGGTGGCTTGCACCTTGCCTGCAATACGTGCCTCGCCATCGGCCTCGGTCTTCTCGGTGACGGTACCTGTGCATGTGATGGTATCGTCGAGATGAGTCATACCTTTGAAGCGCACGTTGAATTTTCGTAGTGCGCTAGGACCAACATAGTCGCTAAGCAATTGCCCTACAAAGCCCATGATGAGCATGCCATGCGCGATAACGCCTCCGGTCCCGATCATTTCGCCAACCTTCGGGTCAGTATGAAGCGGATTGAAGTCACCCGATGCACCCGAATAGCGCACTAACTGGTTTAGAGTAACTGGGTTCTTGACTAGTTTTGGCAGCTCGTCGCCAACCTGTACATCATCATAATACTGCACCGTTGGAGTATGCGTGTTTGTCGTTGTCATACTGATATCTCCTTGCGATGGGGAAAAGGGTGTGCTGAAGCAGACCCGTACATGTATTATTCACGTACAACAATTGTGGTGCGTGCGTTGAGAACAGGCTGGTTATGCTGATTCGTATAGCGTGTCTCGGTGGTAACAATGTCCATTGAGGAACCATCTTTGCCCTGACGGTTCTTGCCATCGAGAATGCTGGTAACGCCTGTGATCGTATCACCTGGATAGATGGGGGCAAGATATTCGTATTCCTCTTCACCGTGCAGGATACGCATCACGTTGATGCCCACGCTTGACAGGTTGTTGCCTCCCTTTCGGTTGCCCCAGAAGTTAAATGTAGTTGGGCTGGTGGGATAAAGAGGTGTGTCTTTGTAGCCCGCAGCTTGTGCGGCCTCACGACTATGATAAATAGGGTTTGGGTCGCCAATGGCGAGAGCCAGTTCACGAATTTTTGCGCGTTCAACCTCAATGGTGAACGGGGGAAAGCTTTGACCGACCTTGCTCTTATCAAACATGATAGTGTTGCTCCTTCGCAGGTTTCAGTGTTTATAGGAAAGCGTGTCGTGCCATCAGTATGTGATGGATAGAAGCCCGTTGTCAAGCCGAAGAAGACTTTACAAATTCTTTAAAGCTTTCTCACGCTTTCCAGATTGTACGCAGATACAATCTTAGTCTCTCTGTTGTCCTCCCTGCTTATAACGAAGAGCGGGTAATCGCTCAAACACTAGTCGAGTAATCTTATTGGTAATTTGTGCATCACCGTTATCAAACTTGCCAGAATGGAACCTTCCAAATGTTGTAGAATAAAGGCATTCTTATATTGCTTATTCTCTACATGAGGAGCAACACGTATGGGCATGACCAACGACGGCTTGTCTCACTGGCAAGCCGACACTTCTGGTAATCCACTGCTTGAGATGACGGTTGGCGACTTCTTCGATAAGCGTGCGAATGAACTTGCTCCAAAAGAAGCACTGGTCTATTCCTGTTACCCCGAATTCGGCGACACGTTCAACATACGTTGGACCTACGCCGAATATCAACGTCGCGCGAACGCAGTTGCACGCGGCCTACTTGCACTTGGTTTCCAGAAGGGTGAGCATATCGCGGTATGGGCGAGTAATCTTCCTGAATGGCCTCTTTTACAAATGGCAGTCGCAAAGACTGGTCTCGTACTTGTCACGATTAACCCAGCATATCGCGCTTCGGAATTAGAATACGTGCTGAAACAGGGCGACGTAGTAGCCCTCTTCTTTATGAGCCGTGTGCGTGACCATGACTGTCTTGCGACGATCAATGCCATGACAACTCCTAGCTCTACATATGGCGAGGTAAGCAGTACATCTTTACCGCGATTACGCTATACGTGTTTGCTAGATACACCGCCTTTTTCCGGCTCTTCACAACAAGTAGTATGGCGTCCAGCACTCTTTACTGAGATGATGGTGCGAGGTGAGCAGATAAGCATAGAGACGCTCAAAACGCGACAAGCAGCCGTACGACCAGATGACGCCGCGATGATTCAATATACCTCTGGCACAACAGGATTTCCTAAAGGTGCTGTGCTTACGCATCGTGGTATCGTCAATAATGCAGCAACGTTTATGGATCGTTGGGGTATAGGGTCAAACGAACATAGTTGTACTGCAATGCCCTTTTTTCATGTTGGTGGCTGTGTGCTAGCGGTGCTTGGAGCGATTTATACTGGCGCAACACTTCATCCCATGTTGGCCTTTGATACGCTCAAGACACTACAAATTATTGCCAGCGAGCGTTGTACAACTATTGGTGCCGTACCAACAATGCTTATAGCAATCCTGCAACATCCCGATTTCGAGCAGTATGGCCTTTCCTCACTCCATTCAGTTGTGAGCGGTGCGGCCTCAGTCCCTGTATATTTAATGGAGCAAGTAAAAGAGCGTATTGGCGCGAATGTGGCGATAGTGTTTGGACAAACGGAGGCCAGTGCTGCGATTACATTGACTCTACCCGATGACTCGTTTGAACTAAAATCGGCAACAGTTGGACTATCTTTACCGCATGTCGAGGTCAAGATTATTCATCCGGCTACAGGGCAAATTGTATTGTGTGGGGAACGAGGCGAGTTGTGTTGTCGTGGCTTTCTCGTCATGCAAGGCTACTACAATATGCCAGAGAAGACAGCCGAGGCTGTAGATCGTGAGGATTGGTTACACACAGGCGATCTTGCTACGATGAACGCACAAGGATACGTAAACATTGTTGGGCGTCTCAAGGAAATGGTCATTCGTGGTGGTGAAAATATTTTCCCTCGTGAGGTCGAAGAATTTTTGATACGTCATTCTCAGATAGCTGATGCGCAAGTCCTCGGCGTGCCCGATGCCTTCTTTGGCGAGGAATTACTCGCAGTGATACGCCTCAAAACAGGCGAACACCTGACACAGGAAGAACTACGTGCCTACTGTAGGCAGCATATCAGTCATCAGAAGGTTCCACGTTACTTCCAATTCGTCGAAAACTATCCCATGACCGCGAGTGGCAAAGTGCAGAAGTTTGTGTTGCGTAAGCAAGCGGTCGAGGCACTAGGATTGCAAAGTTAAGGAATTTTTATTTCAGAGGATACAAGAGAAGAGGGGGGGGGGGCGCCCCGAGCCGGGGGTAGTTTTTAGGTGGTAAATTTTTTAAAATTTTTTT
>CAXUIS010000099.1:9874-15732 GCA_964250915.1 uncultured Ktedonobacteraceae bacterium
AATACACCTGGCTCGCGGCCGGCCGCTAGCCTCTTCTCTTGTATCCTCTGAAATTTATGAAATCTTGTTAGGTACTGTCAGTGAACCGGACTTGATCTGGTTAGCGAAATCGTCGGCTTTGGCCTTGACATCAGCAGGCAAACTACTGATGAGCGGGGCGTAACCAACACCGTCATGCGCCAAGTCGAATGGCGCAGGGTTGTTGGAATACTTGCCATCCTCGGTATTCTTGATTGTGTCATAAACGGCGGTATCAACACGCTTGAGCGCACTTGTAATCACGCTTGGATAAAGCGAACCCTGATCTGCGTCAACACCAATACCGTAGACGCCTTTTGAGTTAGCTGCATCAAGTGAGCCAACACCACAACCACCAGCGACCTGGAAGACGATATCGGCTTTGTCGCTACTGATACGGCTATTAGCGATGTCCTTACACTTTGCGGTATCCGTAAAGCTCTGAGAGAAGTTCACTAGTACTTTGATTGAAGACGAAACTTTTTGTGCACAATACTTGTAGCCTGCGATGTAGTGGTCAACAGGTGGAATATCGAGGCCACCTACGGCAAGAATAGTGTTTGCACCAAGCAGCTTTGAAATCTTCGCTTTGCCATCGACTTCCATCTGCCCTGCGACAGCACCGACGAGACAGCCAGCCTCTTGCTCTTTAAAAAGAAGTGGCGCGACATTTGGCAACGTATCGCAGTTGCCTTTGGCATCGGTAGCACATCCATCAATGATGCCAAATTTCTTATTTGGAAACTGCTTCGCAATTTTGTCGAGTGGCTGCTGCATCAAAAAGCCAACAGCTATAACAAGATCAGCAACTTGAGCTGCCTGTGTCAGATTCGTCACATAATCATTTTGCGAGGTTGTTTGAATAACCTTTTCTTTGAAGCCATATTGTGCTTCAGCCTTCTGATAGCCTACATAGGCAAGATGGTTGAAACCATTGTCGTTCAGACCGCCAATGTCTGTGACGAGAGCAACTTTCAGAGTTGATGTAGGTGTTGTACCACCACTACCACTATTGCCACTGGTCGTCCCTCCCGTGCTACTGCTGCCACAAGCAACGAGTAGGAGAGATAATAACATGAGGAGTGACGCGACTTTCGCAAGATTGCGCATAAAAGATAGGTCCTTTCTTCTCTAGGAAGAGAACAAACAGGTGAAGAGCAAATATGTATTCTCGTTTCACAGAAACGCACCGCAGTGGAACCGCCTATAAATAGCTTATTAAGTAGGCGAAATGTTCTACTACGATGCTAATGCATGTGATCGGGCATCACCTCATCTGGGCAAGATGCAATGAGATACCCTTCTACTAAGACATACGTCTTAAGATGAGCATTTCTCACACAACAGATAAACACGCTGGGCTGAAGGTATTGCTTCCAGCCCAGCGTGTTTATCTGTTGTGTATAAAATTCTTATGCACGAATTTCTTCGAGCATGGACAAATTCACGAATAGGTCACAGCTTTGGCGCAGAGTCGCGGACATTGCCTCATCAAAGGCGGCAACTTCGACACGTACACCATGATCGGAACAATAATCGAGCATGGGCATGAAGTCGCTGTCACCGCTAACAAGGACGATACAATCGACCGCCCCACCATCGACGATACGCACAACATCCATACACAGGTCGAGGTCGAGATCAGCCTTCTTCGCGCCACTAGCGAAGGTCTTATAGTTCTTCGTTGTGATACGATAGCCGAGTCCCTTAACCGCCGTCAAGAACATCTGCTCATCACCCGGTTGTGGACTGGTTGGACAGTATGCATGCGCACGTATCAGGCGACGATTGCCACGTAAGAAATCGAGCAGTTTGCCAAAGTCAATGGCGATACGCTGCGTACGTGCCGAATAAAGCAAGTTAGCAACATCAACAAACACACCAACTCGCTCAGTCGAAGGGAACGGCGGTAACGAGACCGAGACATTTGTTGGTGCCTGGTTCGCGCGTCGTAGTTCAGCGACCATGCGGTCCGATTGTGTCTGAATTGCCTGCGATACAATATTGGCGAAATGGTTCATTGCAGCTGCTGGCAACATGCCCTCAACGGCCCGCGTCTGATAGGGCGCTGAACGTTGTGGTTGCGACTCTACACGAACGGTGCGTCCATCACGTGTTGTGTTGACACTACCACGTGCCGGTGACGGCTCCGGTCCCATAAAAGGACCGCTTTCCTCATTACCCTGATTCATCTGCCCAACGGTATAGCCAGACGTGATCGTGTATGGAGGAGTAGTCGCTGTAGGCGCAGTGTATGGATTTGTTACAGGTGTAGCAGGTGCTGGCGGTTTCACAGTAGCACCGTTCTGCGCGACTGCTGTTATCGGCGTGACAGGTGCCAGTGGCGCACTCGCAAGAGCACCATTTGTACCTATAACCGTCTCTTTTGCTGCTGGTGTACCAGGAGCGGCGGTACGATGGCGACGACGGCGACGCGACGAATTTGCCTTTTGCAATTCCGCGTATTCCAATGGAGGCATATCCTCTGGTGCAACATCATCTGCTTTGCTCTCGCTTTCAAGTGCTGTTGCAATATCTGCTACCGATGCAGGTGCCACCACAGGAGACGTAACACTTTGCTCTTTTTCGCGTTCCTGGCGTGGGTGTCGCTCCTGACGTTCCGAACTATGCCGACGCCGCACCTGCTCTGTCGGTGAGGAAATGGTACTTTCCATGCTTGCTAGCTCTCCACTCTGCTGCTCTGTCGTTCCTACAACATTCGTTGTGGGAGTATTTACCGTAGGAGTCTTCAACAGTGCTGCTTGACTTTCCTCCACACGCGCAAATGTTGGTGTTGGTTGCGTCGCGGGGGGTGGTGTCAAAACAACGTTACTGTTTACCGACGCAGGAGTAGGAGGCACTGTTTTGCTCACTGGTGCTGCCGCTTGTGTCTGTGATGTTTGAGCCACCTGTGATGTTGGACGGTCAAAACGATAGCGACGCGGTGGTTTCGCGGTCTCCTTTGGCTCCTCAGGAGCAGTAGAGGCTTCCTGCGCTGATTGTGTTGTTACTGCTGTCTCCACGGCTGTAGTGAGAGCTTCGGTTGCTGTAGGAGCAGGGGCAGATGCGGCAGGCTCGTCTCGATGACGTGTCACTCCATGTCGTGCTGGTCGTGGACGCAGAGCAGGACGGAGTAAAGGTGAGACCGGACGTTCTGGACGTTGTGTCTCAGGAAGTGCTTCCTCTGCTTGACTTATCTCCGTAACCGCACCGACTCTCTGGTTCTCCTCAGAGGCGGCAGCCTCGGCGATTAATTGTGTGTTTTCATCAGGAGCGTTTACAATTGGTGCACCCTCACTATCAGGTACAAACGCAGACCCTTCTCCGAAGTCAACGGGAGGCAGAGCCTCTTCGAGCGAGATTGGCTGGTCTACAGCGGTTGCATCCATTTCGGGTGTAGCAAATTCTGAAAACCCTTCAGCCTGTGGACTTTGTAGTGAGGCAGTCAAGTGCGCTTCCGCTTGAGCTTCTGCTTCTGCTTCTGCCTGATGAAATTCTTCAATAAAGGCGGTGAAGGGACGTACTGTTTCCTCACTTGTCTCGGCGGCAGGCATAACCTCGGCGACGACGGTTTCACTCTCTACGATAAACACTGGAGCTGCGACTGCATCAACTGTTTCAAAAGTGTCCTGTTCTGTTTGTGCTACAAGTGGTTCTTGTGCTGGTTCAGTCTTCTCAGGTGAAGTCACTTCTGCATTTTGTACGTCCGATGATGCTGTATCTGAAGCGGATATTGTTTCTTCTTGTGCAACCGAAGTTTGTATATCCTCCGTTGTTGTGGAGGGTGCGGCCTCTTGTACAGGCATATGTATATCATCGGCTGACGCTGTAGATGCGCTATCTTGTTCAGAGATGCTAGAAGTTTCTTCTTGTGTCACAGGTGTTTGTAGGTCCTCAGCGTTTACCAAGGCGGAGAGTTCTGGAATGGTATTACCAGTCTCTTCAGCAAATGCGGCAGCTGCTACAGAAGCAGGCTCTGCTGTAGAAGATGAAGGCTCGGTAGCAGATGCATTGTCATTCCGTTCAGCGTGTGTCGGGGAGGTATCATTATGAAAAACATCGTTTTCGGATGAAGTGTCATCAGAAGAGGATGCAGTATCGTCTGTCACAGATGTATTGGGAGTATCTTGATGAGTCACAACGGTTTCATCAACGCTGTTCGCGTCATGTTCCTCGTTGTGTTCATATTCTGTATGCTGTGTTGTCACTCATAATCTCCAGTCTCAGTCAGTACGGACCGGAGCGCGTTGTAATGTACGTCCTGTGAGGGCTTGATGTATCACACCCTTGGTAGTTGAAGATATGCAGGGCAAACCACCACTGGTGGTCTCGCCTCTTGATTGCTTTCAAGGCACGCAACGGGTTTTCGGGTGAGGAGAGTTTACACTTACTCTGCAAACGCACGCGTTCTCATACATTGTGCGTCTACTTGCTTCTCTCTTATGCCGATCCGCGTTGTCAACGAGCAGAGAACAAGCGAGCGAGTCGCTCATTTGTCTTCTCCACTCCTCTCTTCTTCCGGTCAGTAGTCTTACACTACGCTCTGCTTGTGAGCTGGTCCGATCTTAATCTTTATCTACGCCGTTATTTTCATAGAATCAGGTACCGTACACACTCACCGAACGGCGGAACGGGGTATGTACAGGACGGACATCTAATCATCCGTCTCTACCACAAGAGGTACAGTACGCGTATCGGCGACACGTCTATCGTTCTCGTGTGCTCCGATGGGCTGACCCGGCATAAAGTGCTTTCCGTGCAAGTGTTGCGTTCTCTGTGTAGCCCGCCACACAGCGACGATACGCTCCACGGCAGTCATATTTGAAAAGACCGCGAGTATTGCCAGTATCCAGATACTGGCACCGAATAACAGACCAATAGCGAGAAGAACGACACGTTCTGGGCGAGCGAGAAAGCCAACTTTGCACTCGATCCCCAACCCTTCGGCGCGAGCTTTGGTATAGCTGACCATCAAGGAGCCGACAATAGCGATATAGATGAAGAGAATCATCCATGTTTGCTCATGCGACGTAGGCCATAACATATCTCGGAAGTTCGTGGGCCGCTGCAATGTGTACCAGAGCAGCCCAAACAGAATAACACTCTCCGAATAGCGGTCTAACGTCGAGTCGAAGAAGGCCCCAAAGGGTGTGGCAGTATGTTGCACACGAGCCATCGCCCCATCAAACATGTCAAACACGCCAGCAAGCAGCACCAGCACGCCACCAGTAAACAAGAACCCTTGAGCAATAACCACTGCTGTCAGTAGGCTCAGCAGTAACCCTATTCCGGTTAACATATTTGGGGTAATACCTAAGCGAGCCATCGGTCGTATAAGTTGTGTGACCAGATGCCTACCCCACTGCTGGATACGTCTGCTAAACATATTTCTATTGTACCATACTTTGTATAGAGGATACTATAGTTTCTTTTTGGAACTTAGTAAAAAGCAACAAGTCTATCTCGGCCATGGCCGAGATAGACCTGTTGCTTTTTACTAAGTTGAGAATAAATTATGCTACAGCGAGGGCTGCGCGGCGACGACTCATCGCCCGCCCATCTTTGCTAACACGATATTTCGCCCAGTGTAGGTAGTCCTGCACGTCCCAGAGTTTACCACCAGGAGCACTAATGCCCGACTCAATACTGGCTCGCACGTCTTGCGCGTTTTTGCCCTCGAACCAAGTGCGTCCACGTCCAATACCATTTAACGTGTGTGCATCACTATTACCAACTTCAGGCAGACCGTAGACCTGACGGTTAATACGCATGGCCTGCTGGTTAGCATAGATGCCACAAAAGCTCGCGTTCCAAGTCTCAACTGCATCAAACCACACATC
>CAXUIS010000099.1:15742-16034 GCA_964250915.1 uncultured Ktedonobacteraceae bacterium
TTGAAGAGTGGATGCAGTGGATGTGCGATAATCGCCAGACCACCCTGCTCATGAATGAGGTCAATGCTATGTTCCATACTTAAACCCTGTGGCACACGTTTCTCGATAAAAAGTCCGAGCAGATGGCCCTCTTTCGTACTCACCTCTTCACCAACCACAAAATCAAAGCGATAGTTGCCCTGCTCCCAAAGATCACGCGTTCGTAGCGACCCCTCGATGACATCGTGATCGGTGACAGCAATAACGTCAAGGTCGGTTTTATGTTGAACATGGTCAAGAATTTGTTCTATAG
>CAXUIS010000100.1:0-15986 GCA_964250915.1 uncultured Ktedonobacteraceae bacterium
GGGGAGTTAGTTCTTAGAAAAGAGGGTTCGTCACCAGTATCAGAGTTGCGTAAGAACCAGTAATTAAGTCAAATCACAGTTGGCTCTACTCAAATCAAAGAGCCATTTGGGGGATGCGCACGTGCATGTCTTCTCATAAGAGAGGAGACGTACTACAATAGAAGAAGGCATTGTTTCATCAGAAGACTGCATTCTTTGCATCAATGAGAAGAGGACGTGGCAATGATTGCTCAGCAACAAGAAGTACATCCTATGGCCTCCAGTCAGCTCTTGACGGCTCAACAGCTCTATCAGCATGATCCCTTGCTGGCACTGCTTAAAAATAGATGCCATGTAAGCACATGGTGGGTCTGCGTAGGCGTTGTCCTACTTCCAGGAAGCATCTTCCTCTTCTGGTGGTTCGGGTGGGCACGTACATCTGCCACGTGGAGTAGCGACAACACAGTGAGTGTTTTGCTTCAAACCTTCCTACTTTTTCCCCTCATCTTTTTGCTCTATGTCTGTACTCCTCGCTTCATTGCGATCCTCTTCAATACGCTCTACAAGAATGGAGTGATTGGCGAACCTCATCCATCGGTGGTAGGCACCACAACATATGCAACCTTTGTACAGCAGATGGTCAAATGGACGGATAATACCCGATGGACCCTCACAATCGTGGTGCTCGTTGTCTGCTACGCGCTCTATCGGGTGCTGCTGATAGAGCCTGCAAGTGCAAGTCCTGTTCCCTACGCCATGCGAGTCTGCGCCATTGTCATCTATTTGCCCTTGATGTATGTGACAGGCATGAGCGTGATCCGACTGGTGCTGGCATTGATCTTTGCCAACTGGCTCTTCTCACGCTTTTCGCTGCACATCAAGCCGTTACATCCCGATGGGGCTGGTGGGCTTGGAGCGATGGGGTATCTTCTCTGGACGAGTGTCGGTATTCTGCTCTGGGAAGTGCTCCTGCTCGTTGCCTCAGTGCTTTCGCGCAACCTCGTCTGGCTCTCGCTGTGGGAAATGACTCTGCTTGGTGCGATCTATGTCGTTCTGACTCCTGCACTCTTGATTGGGTGGTTACTTGTTCCTCATCACCTCATGCTGAAGACTCGCAATGAACTGCTCCAACCGCTGACGGACCAGTTTCAACAGACCTTGCTGCACTCCTTGTCTTCGCATGAGGACGACCCAGCAAGCCTTGAGAGTGCAACGCGTCGTTTGACAGCACTCAAACAACAGTACGACCTTGTGCGCGATACCTTTCCTATCTGGCCCTTAGAGACACGTGCCTTGAGCCGTCTCGCAGTCACGGTGCTCTTGCCACTTCTGCTTCCAATTCTCACATCGCTCATTCCGCTCGCCCTTCATCTGCTTGGGCTTTGACAACCACATTGCATCATGAGAAATCTTGGTTTGAGACGACCGAGAAGAGAACGCGTGAAGCATCTTTTTGTGCTGTTCAGCAAGGCGAGAGACTTGCATTATCACCCTGTGTTGGGAAGAAAGGACGGTGATAGAATGAGACCAACGAGCAAGATTTCTGGTGAGGTACGCGAAGATGTCGCTGTCGTCGCGTCTCACCTGCGACATCTGCATCCGCTCCATCAGATGACGTTCTTAAAAAATTAAAGGAATAGAGCATGGTACAGCCCTATCCTAGAATCGTGATTGCAGGCGTTTCAAGTGGCGTTGGCAAAACAACGATCACAACGGCGTTGATCGCAGCACTGCATGCACAGGGTCTACAGGTTCAGCCATTAATGGGAAGAGTTATGGATTATCTCTTGGCAAGCAGGCCATCGCCGGTGTATGTAAAAAGTACATGGGAACCTCGAAAATCCACGCGATGCGTCATACGTTTGCAAAGAGGATGATTGAGGCGGGTGTGAGCATCCGCGAGCTACAAGCCTTGCTCGGTCATAGCAGTGTTGCGACAACAGAGATTTATGCAGGCCAGCTGGACGTACCTGAGAATGCATATGCTGATACGCTGATAAAGTCGCTTGGCATACGATAGGAGAAGCAATGCGGCAGGACCAAGATGCGTGTAAAAAACTATCATAGCGTGGCCTCCACAATTGGAAACCACGCCTCTTTCTAAGGTACGTTATAGCGTTGGAAGAATAGCGTTGACATCCTTCTTCATCGTATCGCAATAATAGAGTACGTCGCTAAACATCGCTTTCATAATGGCTTGTTCCTCTTCAAAGTCGATTTCCTGTAGGTGCTTCATACGCATGAGAATAGTTTACCAGCTTTGTTCAGGCCCTTGAAAGGGACCTGGGTAGTTACTAAATTTACACTTTCTTCTTTTCGCCACCACCTCTCACGAGTGAGGTGAGAACTCCAATGGCGGCGATGAAGGCGCAGATGAGCAGGGCCGCTTGGAAACTAGCAGTAAAGGTCTGCTGCAATGCGCTGAGGGTACCTTGATGTTGCTGAATGGCGAGACCAGCAGCAGATCCACCGAGACCGACAAAGATGGCTCCTGTAAGGGCAACGCTCAGGCTTTGGCCCATAACACGACCTGTTGCCAGGAAACCGGAAGCGATGCCACGTTGTTGTGGTGGAGCCGAACCAAGTAACGCGCTATTATTTGGTGACTGAAACATGCCTTGTCCAATGCCCGTCACAACTAACCGCCAGATGATATCAAAAACCGAACTGTGGGCATTCAGTTGGCTTAACAGGAAAAGCCCAACACATGCAATAGCTAAGCCACCCGCTGCCAGCCAACGTGTACTCCCAAAGCGGTCGGAGAGCGAACCACTCAATGGGGCAACAATGGCAATCATAATTGGCAGTGGTGTGAGTAGAAGACCAACAATCTGCGTTGGAAAGCTGCGCAATTGTTCCAAGTAGAATGGCATTAGAAAGCTTACTGCGAACAGAGCCAGGAAACTGAGAATAATACTTATATTGACTGACAGGAAGACGCGGTTTCGCAGTAAGTTCATGTCAATAATGGGGTTAGCAACACGATGCTCAACAAATGGAATGAAGCCGAGTGTAACAATGCTCATGACAACGCCCACGATAAAAAGTGACGAGAACCAGCCTATCTCTTGTCCAAACGACAATGCAGCTGTTAGACTGGCGAGGCCTACACCGAGCAGTAGTGCACCAAGAGGATCGAATTTTCCAGGATTGTGATGGAGTTTTTCGGTCAGTACTCGTAGCGTCAGCAGGATGCCAACAATACCGATAGGCACATTGACATAGAATATCCAACGCCATGACAGATATGCAGTGATAACGCCACCCAGCGTCGGTCCCACACTCACGCCGAGTGCAACCACGACCGAGTTCAATCCAAGTGCCCGTCCACGCTCTTGTGGTGGAAACGCATTGGTAATCATAGCGGGACTTGCCGCGAACAGCAACGCACTCCCAAGACCTTGTGCCGCACGTGAGGCTACCAGGAAACCAAGTGAGGGAGCCGCACCACACAGTGCCGAGCCAGCTGTGAAGATAAAAAGGCCAACTGTCCAGATTGCCTTGCGCCCAATCATGTCCGAAAGGCGACCTGCTGTGAGCAAGAGAGCTGTTGTCATCACAAGGTAGGAGATAATGACCCATTCAACTCCACCATTAAGTGGTGTTCCAAAATCGCGTGCGATACTGGGCAAACTGATATTGACAATAGATGAGTCAAGTGTCGCCATAAAGATACCAATAGCAACAATCGCAAAGAGCGCCCATTTGCTTGCATGCTCTTGTCCATCATCTTGTACTTTCTGCTGGAATACCTCATTTTGTTGTGGAGCAATGAGTACATCGTTGTGAGGTTGAGGCTTTTGTTGTGTCATAGTGCTAGTATCCGTTTTCTCGAAAGGTGATACATGAAAAGTAAGGTACTTTTCACGAGAAGAACTCAGTCACAACTCTCAACCAAGAGTTCCTCGATTAACTAGTTGTGGCTGAGTTCTTCTCGTGATGCGTGTGGGATAAACATGTCTGGTCCACCAGGGAAACGTCTCTTTTCTGGTTGTCCAGGCTCGTCCCTATTCTGTTAGGAGCAGAGGTTCGCCAGGGGCAAGAATACGTACAACTGTCTCAGGAGCACGTTGTCGCATTGCTTGCTGAAACAATTCTGGCAATTCGTCGGGTGTCCCAGCATACTTCAACGTGTGTGTATCCGAGTTCGGTCCTCCCCTAAAGGCATAGTGAGTGGGCACAGCGTACCGGGGATGGATGATATGGCATAACTCTGCTGCATCTTGTGGATTCATCACCACCTGCTGATTGCCTTGAGGACGTATCTGCAAGCCGTTAATAGCTAGCAGTGCCGCATCCACCTTCGGAAAGTGTTGCGGAATCTCACTAAGTTCTGGAATCAGTAAGGTATCGCCCCCAAAGTAGACCGTGAAGCCATATGCTTGTAGCATGTATGTGATCTCTGGAACACCATGTTTGCCTGGGATGGCTGTGATAGTGATTGGACCAAAGGAGGTGGTTTCCCAAGCCTCCATCTCAATGACGTTAGTAAAGCCCACCTCGCGTGCTGGTTGAGCAGTGCCACGTATTACCGCCATCGGCACCTGCTTGTCAGGGTAGACCTGAAAGGCTTGCATATCGTAGTGGTCGTAGTGTTCGTGACTGACGACGACTCCAGCAAGTTGAGGAAGGTCCTCCAAGGTAATCCCATACGGTTCACCGTGATAATAGCCCATTTTCTCCGAAAACCAAGGATCGGTCAACACCCTATGCCCGTCGAAGTCGATGAGCACGCTCGAATGTGCAATACGTGTAATCTTCAGCGTTGTCATATCAGTTTCTTTCCATCTTGTTGAACAATCAAGCCTTCGACGACGCAGTAGGAATGCTGTCTGCGAACTCTTGTACGAGCTTGAGCAGATGTGTGGGCTGCTCAAGCTGGGGGAGGTGCCCAGCTTCTAAGATGAGTTCAAAGCGAGCGTGAGGCAATGATTGGGCGTAGGCACGACCGTAGTCAGGGTTTACAACGCCATCACTCTCGCCCCACACAACGAGGGCCGGAATCCTTACACGCTGGAGCCGCCGCCTCAGCTTATAATCACCCATGCCCTGTCCTTGATCGTAGAGGTAGAGCGTCCGAAAGTTTGCTGCGCGAGCCTCGGCCTGTTCGGGACTCACCGTTGCCGGATCAACGTGGAAGGGCACCGGATTATGGAAGCTAAGGGCCGATAGCTCATCAGGAGTCAAGGAAGACACATTAGTAATGGGATGTCCCTCCACCTGAATGCCGACAGCATCGACAAGAACAATACCACTCAGCACATGTGCGGTATCATGTAGGGCCATTGCAGACGCGATCCAACCACCCATCGAGGAGCCAATGACCAGAACGTCACGCAGGTTGAGCCGTTCGAGCAGGTCAAGGTAGGCGAAGGCGAGATCATCAATACTGTCAAACCACGCAGGTCGGGCTTCACCCGCAAAGCCAGGGTGGGTTGGTACTAGGACATGTGCATGGTTGGATAACGCAGTCGCGAGGCCAGCTACGGTCTGCGGGCCGCCACCACCGTGCAAGATGAGCATGGGACGACCACTATTTCCTCGCTCGTCAAAGCGCACAGTCAAGCCATCAGCAAAAGACTCTCTTCGAGTTTTGATAGAAGTAGGTAACGTGTTCATAGAATTTACCCTTTCTGTTAGGTCCATTTCCATTGCTCTCTACATCTCTCAAGCAATGGAGAAAAAAACAGTTAAGAAACGACCTCTGTGTCGTAGCGAGCCATCAATTCAGCAAATTGTCGGGGATCGAGAGAAACATCTGCTTGAATGAGCTTGCTTAATTCTTCAAAGTAGCCAATATAAAGTGCAGGTGTAAACGTGTTGAGAAAACGAGCTGGCTTGTCAGTCGGATTGCTGAACGTATGTACGGCTCCAATAGGCACTATCACGAACGAGCCTCGACTAACCCGCACGGTCTTTGTACCAGTCAGAAACTCCAGCTCACCCTCGAGAATGTAAAAGCCCTCTTCATGTGCATGATGAATATGAGGAGGAGGTGTGGGAGCATGAGGAGCCACTTCAAATTCAGCGACGCCAAGTGTTCCCCGCGTATGTGTTCCATCTTCCTGTACCATCATATGGATAGGACCAAGTGGAAGAACGTGTCCTTCTCCCCTCTTCAAGACTACAGCATTCATAAAAAATTCCTTTCTTGTCGTGTTTATATCCGCTTACCAATAGCAAGGATGCACTCTAACTTGGTCATAGTAGTGGAACTCTCTTCTGAGAAAGAGTATACTCTGACCAGAGTGATATGTCTAATACTTCTTTGAGAGCAGAAGTGATGCTTATATAGCATCACTTAGGAAGGAAGGAAAAGAAATGGAACTTCGTCAACTGACCTATTTTCTCACAGCCGTTCAGACTCTCAGTTTCCGTAAGGCAGCCGAATTGTGTTTCGTTGCACAACCAGCCTTGAGCCGACAGATCGCGGCATTGGAGGAAGAATTGGGAGTGGCTTTATTCACGCGAGCGAAACAGCGTATTACGGTCACGTCAGCAGGCAACGAGTTTGCCGTCTACGCGAGGAATGCGCTTGAGCAACTTCAGCAAGGTCAACAGGCGATGGTCAATATGCAGCAGGGAGTGGAGGGAACCATCACGTTGGGATGCGTCGAACCACTGGCAATGGCGTTCTTGCCAGCCATCTTCCACTCCTTCCATCAACGCTATCCACGTATTCGTTTTCATGTGCGCGTCTTACACACAGATGAGGTGATGACTCTTATTGAGCACGAAGAGATTGATGTGGGTTTGATTTTCGATCCCACGAGCCGACCGGAGGTGCTGGTGTTCAAGGAACTGTTCCGGCAGTCGCTTCATGTCCTGATGCCAGCACAGCATCCTCTTGCTCACAATCTGCAAGCATCTCTCGCCCTTGAACAGATTCTCACCGAACCACTGCTCTTATTACGTCAAACAACACGACTGCGGCGCATCATTGACCGTATCCTCATGCAAAGAGGGCTGGTTGTGCAGCCGATAGTGGAGATCGACTCGATGGAAGTACTCAAAGAACTGGTGAAACAGGGCAATGGCATGACCTTGATGCTGCCAGCATTACTCGGGTCCAATCTGAGTGAGGATGACGTTGCTGTTGCTCCGCTTGCCGATGTGCCTGAGCAGTTTATCTTTGCCCTTGTCTACCGACGTTTTGGTTCGATTTCTAGACCCGCACGGCAATTTATCAACGTAGTAACACAGCATGGAGCAATCAGGGAGTGAGGCGAATAGAACGTGATGTCCTCTTTCCTCTTTTTACACGTTTCTCACGAGATCACTTTTTGATCTTGTTGAGATCAAAAAGTGGTCTCGTTGTGCTTCCTTGAGCAAATCGGTATTCGGCGAGAGAGAAATGTTGTCTATGTTTGACAACGTTTTTTTGCCCGCTACTCGGGGTCCCAACATTTTCCCCCATCAAAATCCCCTCTAAGCAAGAGGCAGTACAGGTAGAAGATGCTATCAACGAATTTCAAGAGAAGCAATAGCAATGAATCAATAAGATACCCGGTCACGTTTAATACAATCCGTTCAAAATCGCTGTCCCTCGTCTCTCATGAGTTAAAAGAGCATTCATGAGTACACTCTTATGCATGCAATACATCTCATGCACCTTTCTTCTTCTTTTGCTTAGAGGGGATTTTGGTGGGGGAAAATGTTGGGACCCCATTTAAGGGCGTTTCGCCTTGCGGTGCTAATTGAATTGGCCCAGCTTGTCTATTTTCGCCTGCTCGTCTCTTACTCATGATTTACTCTCCCTCGTGCAATGGTAGCCACGGCTTCTCTCTATTTTCATAGGAGATGCGGTTCCGCTCGTCCATCTCACGGTTGTACAATTCGGCTCTGCTTACGATCTCGATATCATCCCCTGGGCGTAAAGGCGACGGAGCATAACCTGGGACAATGAGCGCGAAAGATGTACGTTGCTCGTGCGTTTCAGGATGGGTACTTACTACTTTGCCTACGTTGCCCTCATACCAATTTCCATCAATTATGTCGAGTCTGCGAATGACCATTCCAGGCTCTAGTCTCTGACCTTCTACAAGGTAGCCCAACACATCATCAATCGTCAGTTGTGCCATAGCTTACGCCTCACTTTCTACGTTTACGTGGGCATTGCTCAACTTGCCCAGACGGATGTAGCCCTTCACAGTAGGGGCACTTTTCAAGCATCGGCACGTCCTGGGTGCCAATTCCGCCCACAACGTCATTAAAGAAGACGGTATCAGGAAAAGAGCCGTTCGCATCCACAATATAATGGGCTGGCATATCGGTACTTGCCACCGGACCAGGACCGCATATCCAGAGGATTGTGCCTTGCAGTTCGCCCAGCTCAGTGTCGCGGAATCTGATCACATCGCCTACTTTGTGGTCACTGAATTTATAGCAGGGACCGTATACGCATTGCATCATCAGAAATCTTGAACCATGACAGCATGAAATCGGATGATTTGAGGATCATTTTGTGCTGTTGAACAAGGCAAGAGCCTTGCGTCATCACGCTTTGTTTGAGAAGAGATGAAGGTGATACAATGAAGGAAACGAGCAAGATTCTTGGTGAGGCATGCAAAGATGTCGTTGTCGTTTCGACGTCTTTGACTCATGTGAGACCTCGTAGGAGGAGGCGGAAGGTGGCGGTGGGATTGAGTCTTCAGGCCAAACGCGAAGTCCTTGAGCAGTTTCTCCCTCAGTATCGAGACGCGGTGGGGACGCAGAAGCGAGTGGTGCTGGATGACGTTGTCCGTCTGACGGGCTATCACCGCACTTATGCAAGCTGGCTCTTGAATCAACCTACCCCAGAGCACCAACCCGATGTTCTTCCACGCCAACGGCACTACGGAGCAGAGGTCGAAGAGGTGTTGGTGCAGATGTGGAACGCTGCCAATCGTCTGTGTAGTAAACTGCTCATCCCGTCTCTGCCGATGTTTCTTGATGCGCTGGAACGGCATGAGCACCTTCACCTCACGCCGGAGTGTCGAAGCCGCTTGCTCTCGATAAGTGCAGTAACCGCAGGTCGCCTCCTTCGGCCTCACCGACAACGAGAGATGCGCGGTTTGTGTACGACGAGAGCAGGCACCCTGCTCAAAAGCACCATTCCCATTCGTACCTTTGAGCAGTGGGATGAGCAGGTGCCTGGGTTTGTGGAAGCAGACCTCGTGGCGCATTGTGGCTCGTTGGTGCAGGGAACCTATCCCTTCACCTTGACGCTGACGGATATTGCCACAGGCTGGACGGAATGTCTTCCTCTGCACACCAAGAGTGCCGACGCTGTTCTTGCCGCACTTCAACGCGCTCGCTAGTTGTTTCCTTGTGGCGTATTGTGAGCAGGAATAGATCACCTTAACGCGATGTCGTCCCGCGTTCAAGAACGATCAGTGCTATGTGGAGCAGAAGAATGGGCATGTTGTGCGTCAAGTGGTGGGCTGTGATCGCTTTGTTGGAGCACAGGCATATCAGGACTTGGACGATCTCTATCGAGTGCTCAGTCCCTATGTCAACGTGTTCCAACCGTCGATGAAACTGTGTGCCAAACTCAAAGAGGGAAGAAAGGTACGACGCATTTACGACGAAGCCAAGACGCCACTCATGCATCTGCTGCAAGCACAGGTGATGCCAGCCGAGCACGAGCGTGACCTCGTGAAGCAGTTTGAGGACCTCGACCCAGTCCGTCTGTTGGAGCAAGCGCAACAGGCACAACACATGCTCTTTCGTTGCGCGACAAGCGTTGTTCTCCCGGGCGAGAAGAGAAGACGACTGTGTGAGCGCGAACGGTTTCGTGTCGTCGGCAAGCCGCTGTTGCCGAGTGCTACTGATGCAGTGTTGTGCAGAGAGACTGGGACAGGAAGGGAAGAAGAGGAGCCGTCAGCAACGACCTCGTTGTTAGAGTGGCATCGAACGTGCAATGATCCCTTTCAGGAGCAGTGGGAGGTGATTGCAGAGTTGGTGCGTGCTGATCCTACGTGGAGTTGTCGAGCGATGTTTGAGGAACTACGACGAGTGTTACCCGACCTCTATCAACTCTCGCATCTGTGAACGTTAATGGTTTGATAAAAGTATTAACCTGTGAAATGATGGATGTATCTTGCGGATAAGCGTTAAGCAAACATTGTTGCAATACTGCATCTTTTGCAGTATTCTCTCTTTGTAGAAATTATAATTACTTATCTAAGTCCAACACTCAAAGAATCAAGACGATATTAACAAGAAGGATTATCTCTATGGAAATTGATCCTAATATTCTCAACATTGTTTTAGGTCTTATTACAAATGGGCTAACCTCATTACTTGCATCTTCTGGTCGCAAGACTGGTACATTACTTATAGGTAAAGAGTTTCTGGAAAAATGGGAGATTGAGAAAACTTCCCTCGCACCCCTACTTCACAGTGCCATTTGCCAAGTAGCAGAAACTGTTGAATGGAAAGGGTACATACTAGAGGAAATCGTGTCTCTCTTTTTACTCTCTCCTGAGGTGGAAGATGTTGTGCGCCAAGTCTATTCAACCGAGATTGACGGGAACCAAACGCAAGGCTCTCTCCTATCTATCCGAAGAATATTTCTCTCGTTATTCACTCAGTTTGTGGCTTCATATCCTTCCGTTATAGTACTGAAAGAAGAAGATATGGCATATTCGGTCAATGCCCTCTTCGAGGCTCTGATAAAGGGGTGTAACCTTGTGCTTAGCGATGCGATAGATAGAGGAATACTTGCAGCTCATACTGCTCAATCGGCCTTTCGTCATAATATCATTGCTAGCGAGATAGATGCTATCCAGAAAAAACTTGATTTTCTTCTTGTTCGCGAGGAGGTCAAGCTGCAAGATATTCTTGATTTTGAGAAAAAGTATCGACAGCAAGTTGGGCATCGTTACAGTTCCATTACGCTACCAAACTTTGACGCGACACAAAAGGTTCCTATTACGGATATATATGTTGATCCTCATGTACAACGTTCTCAAGAAATTTCTACAGTAGAGAACAATTATTTTGGGTATCAAAACGATACACTCAACACAGAAGAGTTTCTTGCATATACCTTTCGAGCAGTTCTTCTCGGAGATCCGGGAGGTGGAAAGTCAACATTCACCTTTAAATTGTGTTATGATCTTGCTACTACTCGCTACTCCGAAAGATGGTTTGCAGGGAGAACGCAACTTACACCTGTTCGAGTGTCTCTTCGCGATTATGGAACGAATAAGAAGTCCCATCGTTGGTCAATTCTTGAGTTTATTGAGATAGAGGCAAAAGCGACATATCAGATTCAGTCACCGCCCCCTGGAGCAATGGAGTACCTTCTCCTAAATGGCAGGTTAATGGTTATTTTTGATGGTCTTGACGAATTGCTCGATACACATGCCCGTCAAGAGATCAGTAATGATGTAGAATCTTTCTGTCACCTCTATCCATCTGTTCCAGTACTCGTAACGTCGCGAAAAATAGGTTATGAACAAGCTCCTCTTGATAAAAACTTATTTGAAGTTTTTTATCTGAGTGCGTTTAGTAAAGAGCAAGTACAAGACTATACAGAGAAATGGTTTGGAGTCGCAAATAAAGAGATAGACTCCATACAACAGCAGGATAAAGTTCAGAGCTTTCTCCAAGAGAGTGAAATTGTCCCTGATCTTCGTTCTAACCCCCTTATGCTTGCTTTACTCTGTAACATTTATCGTGGAGAAAACTATATTCCAAGGAATAGACCAGAAATATATCGTAAATGTTCTATTATGCTTTTTGAACGATGGGACCAAAGTCGAGGTATCCGTGTAGCTCTTCCTTTTGAGGCTCGTCTTCGACCTGCCTTAATGTATCTCGCCTATTGGATTTATGAGGATGAGGTACTGCAACAGGGGGTTGTCGAGAGAAAACTTATTGCGAAAACGGTAGACTATTTGTACCTAAGACGTTTTAAGGATAAGGACGAAGCAGAGCAAGCAGCTCGCGAGTTCCTAGAATTTTGTAAGGGACGTGCATGGGTCTTCTCAGATGTAGGCACCTTGAAGGATGGTGAGCGTCTTTATCAGTTCACGCATCAAACATTTCTAGAATATTTTGCCGCAGAATATCTTGTCCGAACACACCCAACTCCAGACAGATTACTTCGTGTTCTTCATCCAAAGATAATGAAGCGAGAATGGGATGTTGTAGCACAACTAGCGTTTCAAATTCAGGATACAAATGTAGAAAATGCTGGTGAGGAGCTTCTAAGAGGTCTTATAGAAGAATTGGATAAGAGGGAGGGAATTGAGCAATGGAGTTTATTCTCATTTGCGGTTCGTTGCCTTAGCTTTATTATTCCCAGTCCTGATATTATCAAGAGTATTACTGAAACATGTATTCACAACTTTTTTGTAATAGGTCGTGAGGAAATAGAAGAGATAAGGGTGCCCAATAGCTTATCTGGTTTGCTCGATCTCGAAGAGCGAGAAGATTTTTTTTGTAGCTTGTTATGCACCGCAATCGAAAACCGCGCAGAGATGGCTAATGTTTTAGAGTCATTTCTTATTGAACGGATTCTGCACGGAGAAGAAAATATAGCTCTCCTATCTATAGAGGTTGCTTTAGGTCTAACAGTTCCTTTACCTGGTGACTTGAGCGATACTATTGATTTCTGGGATGCCGTCTCTGATCGTATTTTCACCGGTTGTTCGTTTCAGGTAGAGTTACTCAGTCAGAAATACTTCTTGTTTTGTTATTATGGTGTTATGAAAGGAAACGTAGAAGTTGCCGATTTGGTGAGGTGGCATGGTGTAGAAAGCATTTTCTACGGTTATCCCTTTAATATATTTGTAGGTATATCAAACATGTCTATTGCATGGACTCTCATTGAGAGAACGATAGATGTTTCAGTGGAGGGTGAGCACTTTCAAGAGAATCAGAAGTTTTTCCTGCTCTTAAAAGAAGTGGGAGAAATTCTTCTGCGTTATAGACCACCTTGGGTGAAGAGCCGATTAGGACCATGGAATGTTTTCGAGAACTTAGAGTCTGTAGAAACTTATAAAGATACGCTGAACTTAGACTCTTCAGCACTTTTTGGGGCTTTTGCTCTTTGCGCTACGCACCTAGAAAGTAGTTTAAGTGATGAAACCATTCAATTAATAACAAAGAGTCAACATCCTTTACTCATGTATATCCGCCAGCTTCTCCTTGCACGCTTCGTTCAGGGACAAGAAGCAGAAGTACGATCAGAGATAGAAAAGCTTGGTTTTTTACCTGAGCAACGAGCTCTTATTCAGCAATGGGTACATAAAGAAGTCGATTTCGTACAATTGAAGTCTGATGAATAAAACATCTGCCTTGTTTTGTCTTTTTCTCTAACATTAGGATTGGTTACTATGAGAGGCTTCAACGCGCATTGCCTCTTCTGAAAAAGCTCTCTGAGTACTCCCTCTGGGCGACTGGAGAGAGGGGATGGAGTTAGACTTGGATTCCAAGTTTCTCCAATCGACACACGAGACGTTTCTCCGTGTTCTGACGATCTCGCTCATCAAAGGAGTTGCTCCCCAATTCTTCGTCGCGGTGCTGTTGGCTGAGCATGTGGGAGATGATGACCAACATGGTATGCCCCAAGTCGACCAGTGCTCTCTTTCTCCTCCGATGAACTGCCAGACGGTAATAGTGTGCAGACGCCCTCCCAAAGTGGAGCCTCCTGTAATGCATCCAGTGGAAAGAGAGGAATGGGAGCGATTGCTGCTGGCATGTGAGTCGCCAGGGGGCATGAGGCGATACCATAGTGGGCACCAGCGTGCAATCGAGCACTGTTGTGGGTGCTCTATGACACAGGAATGAGGCTATCAGAAGTGTGTGCCTTACGTCTGAGGGATGTAGACGTAGAGCAAGGCATGCTTGTGGTGAGACGAGAGCAGTTCAAGGAAAGGCGACTGCCGCTAGGACAGGAGGCGTTGCAAGCGGTGCGTGGCTATGTGGAGTAGCATCAGCTGAGTGGAAGGCAAGGGGGGATGGAGTAAGGAGGAGTCAGCGACATGCCACTTTTTCTGTCAGAGACAGGGCATTGGCTGACCAAGAATGGAATAGTATCGCTATTTGGTCGTCTGAAGAGACGAGTAGGGTTAACCCGAGAGGAGATCGGGCCGACATTGGTGCGAGACAGCTTTGCGGTGAGATATTTACATGCAAGTGGAGATGTATTCACGTTGCGAGACCTACTCGGACATCACGAGAGTGTTGCTGTCAAACGCTCTCTTCGCAACAGCAGCATGCAAGCGAGGGAACGTGAACCTTGAAACGTGAGCAAAGATGAGTAAGGCAGTGAGAATAGGAAAGAACGAGGGCTCGTTGAGGAGAAAAATTTTTGTACGACTCGTCTCATATCCTTCATCTACAAAACAATCGAATGTGAAGTACGTGTTCATGCAAAGAGAGAACGGTGCTCACAATCAACAAAGAAGGAACATGAAGTCAGATTCGAGGAAAATGTGTGGTGGCGCAATACATGGTGAATGTGTCGTTTTGCAAGAGTTAGTAAGCAAGGCTCAAAGCGGATGTAGTGCAACTTTTTCCGTTTTCGTTCGTATCAGACGGAAAGATGAAATTCTTATCTGTTAAATACAGATTTATAAAGAACCTTTCTCAATTCTCCAACAAGTAAGATTTCTGACGAGTATATCAAAGCTTTTGAACAACCAAAGTAGCTAATATCTTCATGATAGATAGTAGTTTTTCTTTGTGTCATTTCTCCCCTAAAGTGCCCTCTTGTCTACTCATCTAATAGCCGCCTAATAGAGAAACGGCGAGATGCATTCGTAGAGGACGCTTAGCCTCTCTAAAGGGGCTTTTTCATATTCTTAAGCGACGAAAAAAAGCAGATACCACATAGGTACCTGCTTTTTTTGTGCTCAATAGCACAGAAAGAGGTGATGTATGATCGATATAGACATGCTGATAGACACTCATACCTGGCAGTATCTCCTCGTTGTCAGTCCTGTTAGCCATGATGGTCACTGCTATGAAAAACCGCTCCAACAACTCTGTCCAGAATTCTCTTCAGAATTCAGTGTTCTCATAGCGGATTATGATCTGGAGGATCGACGACGCATAAAGCGATTTCTCAAAAGTCATCAGTTACTCTACTCAGTAGAACCGCTTCTTCGATCATGCAACGATGAAGACCTCTAAGAAACTGAGACACTGGCTCCAAGCTAGCCATTTCTCTCACTCACCTCTGAGCATACATGATTTCCCTCTTGTTGCTCATGGTTGGCTCTGTCTCTACTAACCGTGAGCAATGAGAATTCTTGCTCTTCTATTTTGCTTGTTTGCTCATCAACATGCGATGCACGTTGCAGTTCTATCCTCAGTATTCAAGCACTCCTCTACATTGCGACCTCTATAATAGTGACCTTTATGTGTACATACCATAAAAGCGTTATACAAGCAAACTGTATTTAAATACATATATTTAATGACTGGTACGTCTTACTCTACATATCTTTTCTCATTGAAAAATGCGAAAATTGAATGTACAATAAGTAAATGTTCCTTCACATCATCCTCTGTAATTTGTTTAGGTGATTTTTTAAGACAGAACTTGTTCAAGGAGTAGAAGATATCCTATGAAAAGTGATATGAATGAGAGCATATCGTCGCTCGTATTCTTAGAGTATCCGCCGTATATAAAACTCATGCATGAAATCGTGCAACAGCAACAGTCCTTGTTTACAATCGTCTCTAAGCAAGTGCTTCAGGTTGCAACTGCCCAAGTAGCTCAGCAGGTTGTGCAGCAAGTCAATGTACGTAAAAAAACGCGTAAGGAATTACCACCTCTTTTCCCCTATACGTTAGGAACAAGGGCAGCAACGGTCCACTTGGATGGAGAGCAGGCTGTTAACGAGATGATCAAAGCCGTAGAGACGTTGCGTACAACAATCAGAACGCAGCTTGCTTCGGCTATTACACAGTCTACTCTCCCTGTTGGAACTCCTGATGCGTATATACAAGGCAGGGCAATCGCATCTAATTGACAGCCTCAAGAACCTTCAAGAGATAGTCATTAC
>CAXUIS010000101.1:0-15980 GCA_964250915.1 uncultured Ktedonobacteraceae bacterium
TTGTTCTTCGCTCTTGAGGAGTATACTCGAAATCAGTTCTTGCGGTGTCATACGGTCATAGTTTCAATTGATAGGAGTTCGTAAACCCATTGTAGAGGTCTAATTCATTACACCCTGCGAGCATTCCACAATGGAAACAACTGTAGTAAAGCATTTCCACAGCTAGCTACATTCGCACATATCAACAGGGTGTAATGAATTAGACCCCTACAGCGAACCTTCGTCCGATGATATATTATTGTATCTCAATAGGGAGTTGGTCGATGACGACGATACCTTCTTTGAAGTGAATTTCCATTGTGTATATTCCTGCTTCAACAGCAGGAAAGACGAAGTTGCCGAGATCGTCAATTGGCTCCACTTCTTCTCTCGCTGAGGTAGGCGTTTGCTGAATCAGCTTCACAGGCGTACCATCTAACGCTTCAAGCGTTGTCCCTTTACGTGCCACAAACCCGATCACCTGAAGTGTATCCTTATGAGTGGTACCACGCTCTACCTGTAGAGAGACATTTACGTCTTCAGCACTATAGCGACGAGGCCACGCTGCGATCTGTTGTGTACCATTACGCTGAAAGGCCGTTTGGGGTTGCTGCGGTATCAGTGTTGCGATGATGCGTCTGACACCCGCAAAAGACGTATCACGCAGTCCATCTAGCACACGCTTCGTCTCCTGCGCAGGTCGAACCGCGTTTATAGCAGGACGTGCTGCGACATGGCTTTGTGGCACAAGCATAGGATCATTCGCAAGGAACTCGGTAAGTTGTGCAACTTCTGTCTTACACAGAACGCATGTGCTCAAATGGTTCCCAACCTCAACAGACTGTTGCGGACTGAGCAAGCCAAACTGATAGTCACCAAGCACCTGATTGGGGGGACAATCCCACCGATACAGATTTTTAATTAATTTGAGTTCTAGCCGTTGATAGGTCTTTGCCTGAGATGAGCAGTACTGACAAGCTGCGAGGTGCTGTCGTACCGCAGGTCGCACACTCTCCCCCTCAAGATACGCAAATAACTCTTCATCACGGATAGCACCCGGATTACTACACTCCATGAGCGTTTTCCTCTAGTCAAACGAGAGTAGGCTTGGCAGTAGACCCTCGACTCTCCCCAGTGCCGCTTGTGTACTACTTACTACTCAACAACTTTTTCTTTTCATTTCAATAAACGGTATATACTGCCGTTTTAGCACTCGTCCTATCCTTTTGCGGAAGAACCGAGAAAAGAGGGTTATATGAGCAATGCAAGCACTTACAAATGGTCACGAAACAACAGAAGCAAGCGACGATTACGGCGTAGACGCTCTAATACGTTGCGCTTAATACGATAAACATCATCAACAGTTGGGAAAAGCCGCTTATGTTGACTACTGATTTCGCTTGGCTTCATACCCTGAATATAGGCAAGATAGATGAGGACACGCTCATCTTCACCATTTAACTCTTCTTGAATAACTTTCCAAAGACCTTGCGCCGAAATATTCGATACCACATCATCGGCGGGATCGTCGGATGCTGGCTCATGCTCGATAAGTTCTAGCGTCTCTTCGTATTGCCGGGCCTGACGTGAACGCACCTCGTCGGCAACTACGCTGTGAACACACATCTTAAGATATTTCAAAATGGCAGCGAGCGAGTCAAAATTCGCCATCTTCACAGGAGTAAGAGCCTGCGAGAATTTCGCAAATGCAGCATTGACTAACGGGCCACTACCATCTTGCCCCAAAAGCGGAGTTGCACTCTGATGCTGAGTTACCCATGTAAGTACCAGTGGCGCATACTGCTGATAAATACATGCCCATGCGTCGTCATCACGTTTTACAATCGCACGGCGAAACATTTCCAGGCAGAAGCGATCATTGGAAGCATTCTGCTTAAGAAATTTGTTGGTCTCTTCGGAGCAACAACGAGCCAAATTGTTGATCGAGAGCAGTTCAGGTTGCGCGACGTTTTGCTGCGTAGTAGCATACACACTACCCACGCCGTTCGCACCATCCGTTCCCCTCGTACCAGGAAACGGCCCTGACGATTGGGAGAGGTTTCGAGACTCCATCGAAGATTAGCTCCTGCTTCAAAATAACTAACCAGCTATATATGTACGCAATGAAGTATAGCATGGACAATCTAAAAGGTACAAGTTTGACAGCAGAAGTTCAAGCCTCTCTCTGTTCCCTGTCAACATCCCCTAACACAGGTTTTACCATTATCGCATGTATCAAAAGGTAAAGCTAGTTTACAATAAATAACATTATTGCTGTATCGAGCCATATAATTGTGTTTTCAATAATAGCATTCATTCTGATATCCATAACGAAGCAACAACACTATCATGCTAGCTACGCTAAAAGTACTATTACACAAGAGCAATGAACATGCGTTTCGGGTGATATGAGATAAAGATGTGCATACTTTGTCATATAGTGTTATGTGTGTTATGCTTGTACCGCTAACTCATCAAAGACAAAAAACACGGGTATCGACAGATGATGACGATAAACATACATCACCTGTGCCAATTCATCTGTTTATTTACAAGGAACTAGAATGTTAAAAGTCGGAGTAATATATCCATGCCACCACAACGTGGGACGGAGACAAGTCAACTTGCCAATGTCATTGAGGTCATTCAGCTTGGGCGCAAAACGGGCGTCTTAACCGTGGAGCGTGGTACTGACTCGTCCCTCGAAATGGGGGAAATCACTTTTGACAATGGACATGTCACGCAGGCTCGTTCTAACTGGAATGTGCAGGGACAACAAGCATTACTTTGGTTCGGGTCGTGGGGAGCATGTCGCTTTACATTTGTACCGACACAAGAAACGGCGCGTACAACACAACCACTATCCACCGTGTCACAGCATGAGTTTGCACAGAAAAAACAAAATACACAGCCACAACATGTGCCATCAGATGTACTCCAGGTACCAATTCCTTCTGTAAGGACTGACGCTGAACTACTCGCGGTGCCACAACGCCTACAGCAACTAGAGAACGCACTGCAAGTGATCGCACAAGCACGTTTATCGCGTACACACCGTCAACTCTTTTTACTGGTTGATGGGCACAGGAGCGCGGCTGAACTCTTACGTTTGATAGGACGTAGACCAGACGAGGGACTTTCACTACTTCGGGACCTCGCGCATATTGGCGTTATTCGATAGAGAACAAAGGACGGTTCATACTCATGGCTCAACAAGGGTCGCAAAGGATAGCACGACAGCAACGCACCTCACTTTCTGTACGTATCTCAATCGTTTTGGTATTCGCGGCTGTGCTTCCTCTGCTTATCATGCTGGTGTTTAGCGAATTGCAATCGCGCCCAACGTTGACTACTCAGGCAAACGAAGCTATGACAAGCGATGCACAGTCGCGTGTACAATTGATTAACACCTACTTTAATGAACGCTTACTCGATGCTCAGACGTTGAGTCAGGTACCATCGGTACAAACTTTCCTGCAAGCAACGCCGAGTCGCACTCCTGAATATCAGGATCTCGCCGTTCATGCCAGCTATGCATTGGCGGCGGGCAGTTTTCGCGATAAGCACTATATCACCTGGACACTTTTTGATACACAAGGAACACTGCGTCTATCCTATCCAACCGCGCCGCAAGCACATGGAAAATATATAGTGCCACCTGAAGACTTGCAGCGTGTGATGACACTCAAAACCTTCACCTCAGCAGTCTACTATAATCCGGCTACAAAAAAAGCCTTTGTTGATATCTACAGTCCTATTGGAGGTATGACGAACACTCCTTTTCTCGGCTTCATGCGTGCAACCTTGAATCTTGACTACATCTGGAACATTGTACGCCAAGACTCTGGAAGCAATAGTAATGGACGCTATGCCTTTATTCTCGACGAGAACGGTGTACGTATAGCTGATACACAGCAAACACGCCTTTTCACCTCAGTTGCTCAACTACCAGCACAAACGCAACAACGTATTATAAATGAAGCTCGTTATGGTTCGACGAACAGCATACCAACACTTGCCGATACAACCGTAGCCCAACACCTTCACAGCACAACAAACACAACATTCGAGGGACAACCAACGGGCCACAACGAGATGTTTCAGATTGTGCAACTCGCCGCGAACACTGTTCCTTGGACATACTACGTCCTGAGTCCGGTCAGCGTAGTAACACTCGTTGCCAATCAGCAGCTACTCTTTACAGGTTTTGTTGCCCTGGCGATATCGGCACTCGCTGCGATTATCGGTATTATCGTTGGACGCCGCATTTCGTACCCGATTATGACCTCTGTAGAGTCACTACAAAAAAGTAGTTACGCGTTGAACTCACTTGCAACGCGACAGCAAGATGCGGCATCAGAGCAAATGTGGGTCGTCGATTCGTCACAAGTAGGCTTGCAATCGGTTCAATACTACACAGATGCAACAAAGGCTGCGGCACGCCAGCTTCATGGTATTGGGACCGAACTAGCACACAACTGGTATACTGTGAATGCACAGGTAGCCCTACAGCACCTGGAACATGCAATCACTGCGGCCCAATATATCGAACAGGCTGCACAGTATCAAGACATAAGCAACCAGAAACTTGCTACCGCACTAAAGGTGGCAACGCAGGTGACAGAACAACTCGCGGCTGGCGCAACCTCAGCGACCAACGAAGCAACGGAGTTGGAGCATGTTGTCGAGGAATTACGTTATGTTGTGGGGAAATAGTCATAATGCACAAGATCGGTCCTATCATCCAAATGCAGATACAGCCTGCTTCGATAAAAGTAGGAAAGCCTGAACGCTATGATCCAACACGTCTGTTCGCTATAGACGAACTTTTGCTATCAGAATCAGGAGTGGTGGGCGTGACGCATAATGGTCAACAGATCATTGATGTGCATAACGCCAATCATCCAAAAACGAAGAGTCGTGGCGACAATGGTTTCTCAATTGGTTTCACCAGTCATTACGAGTCGATGCGTTCCCGTTTTGGGAAACATATTGTAGATGCATGCGCGGGAGAAAATATTCTTGTTGAGACTGAGAGCATGTTTTCTCTCGCTGATCTGCAAAATGAGTTGGCTATTCAGCAAGCACGAACCAACGAATTCATTTTTTTAACGGGCATTCAACCTATCGGCCCTTGTGTTCCCTTTAGCATCTATGCAGCAAACAGATCACTTGCTCCTTACGAAGTCAAAGAAACGCTACAGTTTCTCATGAATGGCCGACGTGGCTTTCTGACAGAACTTGTGGACAAGAGTAAAACTATGTCCATTTACATAGGTGATATATTATACAGAGTCTAGAGAACATATAGACTCCCAGACTCTATACAATACATGCTGTTATTTTTGGGTTTCGCCAAGTCCTGAACGGACGACCAGACGTGGAGGGAGTGGAAGTTCACCTTGCTCGTCATTTGCGCTTGATTGAGATGCGTCTTTCTTAATGAAGTAAAGTCGTGGTAGCAGCGCAAAAACAACACCCGCGAGTAAAGGTGCCCACACCCCTTGCGTCAGCCCCTGCCCCATCGCTATTGCTACAGCCGGATTGAGAATACCCTTACTCGTGACAAGACCAGCAGCGAGAGCAGCACCAATGGCAATACCACTCCCCGACTTGGGAATATATTTTTCGGAGGTAGACATAACGACTACAATCAAAAATGCTACTCCAAAAAACTCTGCGAATATGTTTCCTGCAACATACTGTGGTGCAAGCGTACCGATGAGACCAGCGACAAGACGAGCGAGCAATGCACCAACAATTTGTACAATAATGTAGTACACACCCTTCATGAACGAGAGTTTACGGGCAGTGACGAGTGCGACAGTAACGGCTGGATTAATGTTACAGCCGGAAATGTCTCCTATGGCATAGACAAATGCTGCCAACGTCAGCCCAACGACAAAGGGTGAGCCACTTATTAGAGCTGCGAGTGTTAAGAAAAACGTTCCGACGAGTTCTGCGAGAGCCGCCTTATGTAGTTCGGGTTTGCGAAAATCTTCCATACTCTTCAATTCTCCCAATAAAAAGAAGAACGCTTACAGAATACCTCTGTTAGCGTTATGTAAAGCTCTTGTAATAAAGCACAACAAGAGTTCTTTAGCAGTTCATAGGAGAGTACGTTCTTGAAGGGGAAATGGATTACACATTTCTACTATATCTTTTTCTATCATTCATGTCACTGTATATTTGTAAAATGGCTCAATGGGTGGCATGACAGGGGCAAGCCCTGTCATGCCACAGTTCCACATTGTTTACAACAGGTCTATTGACCAGCGACAGACGTGCGAGGCTGGTTTTCGCTCTTTTCTTCGTGCTGCTCGTCTAGCTGCTCGCCTTCTTTCTCGATGGTTTCTAGCGATTTCTGTTTTGGCTCAGGCAACACAAATGTGAGCAAGAAGCCAAGAACACAGATGACGGCAGCAACGCCCATTGTACCAGGAAGTTTAAACGATGTGTTAGCAAGCAGAAGTGGGAACATGAATGCGCCGATGAACGCGCCAAACTTACCGAGACCAGCAGCGATACCATGCGCGGTAGTTCGTACCGTTACCGGAAAAATCTCGGCGGGATACAGGAACGTTGTGATGTTTGGACCAAATTCTGTGATAGCACTATTTTGTCCACCTACATGGGATACGGAAGACCTTATACAGAATGGCACAGTTTTATGTTAAAAGAATGTAATATTTCGTTTAAGGAAAAATATTACATTGACTACCTCTTATTCAAGTCATCAAGTAGTTTCCACGCTTGTTGTTCGATTAATGCAAGAGTGTAGTTATGTGCTTGCTCAACAACCTCCTCAAGTCGTGTTCTGGCCTCAGGCAGAGTACCAAGCAGAAGCAGAGAGTGAGCGAGCACGAGTTGCCCGTGTGTGTACGTTTCAGCATCCAGTTTGGGTAGGAGGAGGACGCGTGTAGCATGAGTATGCGCATGGATGAGTAAGCGTTTCTCGCCAGTATGCCGCGCCTGTAAAATGCGTATAGTAGCAAGGGCAAGTAGTGCATGACCAACACAAAGAGTGCTTTGCATAGCACGTCCTACCTGTAAGGCACGCACAACAAACGTAATAGCTTCTGCCGCCTTGTGTTGTGTCTGTAAAATCACCGCAAGCTGAGCACTCCACATGCTGATGTACGTGCGATCTCTAAACTGCTCAGCCAGGTTCAGGGCACGCTTATACCAGTTTTCAGCCTCTTCCAGATTGCCACGCGATGCCGCAAGCTCACCCATGTTGCTGAATACTACAGACGTGATGGGGCCATCACCAATATATTTCACAATAGCTAGAGAGCGTTCAAACGCATTTTGTGCCAGAACAAACTCGGCTTTTTTGAGCGAGATATAGCCAATATTACAGGAGGCATTGGCAATCTCACGTTTCTGATTCCGTTGTTCAAACATGGTTAAGGCTGTCGTAAGATGAGCCAGAGCATTATTGAGTTGTCCCATACTATTATGGACAGAGCCGAGCAACATATAAATTCTGCCAAGATCGTTCTGATCACCCCGTAATGTGCGCTCAATACGGCTTGTTGGTATCAATGCATGAAGGTCGTGGAAGGAGGAGGTGTGCTCTTGCCCGTTAGCCTCTTGAAAAAGATCGAGGGCATCTTTTGCCGCGCTTAGTGCTTCAGCATAATTTCCCTCTTGCGCCAAAAGACCTCCCTGCAAAACACGTAACCGCGCCTGTGCGAAGCCTGTAAACACATGTGCATGTTGCAATACTTGCTCACCTCGCTCATAATATACTCGTGCCTTCTCCCTATCGCCGAGGTAGAGCCATGTACGTCCAATTTCACTCCATAAGAGGGCCTGGACTTGAGCCTCATCTTCTAAGAGCGTATCGTTGCCCAACACTTCAAAGCGATACGCTAAAACTCGCTCGAACAGAGTACGAGCCTCTACAAAGCGTCCTTGCACCATCACGCTTTCAGCTAGTCGCTCAGTTAGCAAGGCACGATGCGATGTATCTGCTACGTCAGACTCGTGACGAATAGAGTTTGAGTTCATCGCATCTAGTGCAATCCTATAATGCTGTTCAGCTTCTGAATAGGCCAGGAGTGCATAGGCACGATCCCCTGCTAATTCTGCGTAATGGGCCGTGTGTACAGGTTCGGCTCCACCATGCAGTAAGTGATGAGCAATTGTCGCGGCAACTTCTGTTTCACGTCCACGATACATCTGCAATAGAATGTCGGCGACACGGCGATGAATGTGCGTACGTCTCATTGCCGAAACGCTTTCGTACAGGTGCGTCACCATAAGGGGGTGCCAGAACGAATAGGTTACACGTGCTGCCGTCCCTTCCTCGGTGAGAACACCGGCTTCAATGGCCTCTTCAAGCAGGTCAAATAGGGCGTCTTCATCGGTATGCACTCCAACGCGTTTGACCTCCAGTGCGTGAATAAGCGGAAACTCGAATGAGCTACCCAACACCGCCGCATTTCTGAGCAACGTTCGACACTCGTTGCTCAGACTATTCATACGCGAGTCAAGGGCGGCAGAGATGTTATTAGGTAGCTGTGGCGGGTTTGTGCTACGAGCTAATTCTTCAGCAAAGAAGGGGTTGCCTGCCGCTTGTACTTGAATACGTTGTACCTGCTGCATTGGCACATGTTCAATGAGTTGGGCGATCTCCTCGCTTGTAAGAGGCTCAACAGGGAGTAATGTAACAGTATGCTCACGCTGCATATGATCTATCATCTTGCTCAACGATTTCGATGCCTCGTTCGAGCGACAGGTAGCAAGCAGAAGAATAGGAGTTTTATACACGTGACGTGCAAGATAGCCAAGTAGTTCACCACTACTACCATCAGCCCATTGAATATCATCGAGCACAATCAGCAGAGGCTTCTTTTGGCTAACTGTTGTTAATAAGGTATACGCCGCCTCGCGCAACCGTAGTTGCTCTTGCTCTGGCTCTATACTGACGAAAGAAGAGTTGGCGTGTTGTGGCACCCATAATTCAGGAATGATAACTTGTAATGGTCGATTGATTGCATCTCGTGCGGCAATTGTAGGTGTCTGAGAGCGTGAGACAGCAGAATAAACAGATTGGTATAACTCATCCTCGTCTATCTCTGGCATGCCTAACGGACGTACTGCGCCAACCTCAGCAAGCGTCTCTGTATTAGTAGAAGCGGACGCTTCTATCTCAAATGCTTTACGTAGAATGTCGGTCCAAACACGGTAAGGGATGCCGCTTTCTTGTGCGTAAGCACGACTCCATAGAATAGACCAACCCCGTTGCTGTGCTTCGCGCCCTAGCTCTTCCGCAAGACGAGTTTTGCCGATGCCAGCTTCGCCCAACAAGAGAATACATTGGGAGGTACGTTGTGTGTCTAGCGGTAAATCTGCGAGGATTTGGTGGAGAGAGGGAGTACGATGAAAATGCTCAACTTGGAGCAAGAAGGAACGAAGCAATGTACGTTCTTTCTCACGTCCAATCAATGGATTGCGATGAACACGCCCAATCGGTAGTGGTTCCGTAGGGGCAGTTGGTGGAGCAAGAGGGTGTATTGGAACAAGTTCGGTTCCTGCGAGATGCTCGGCATCTCCCGGCAATTCTTTCCCTATGTACGTGCGCTTGATACGCCCATTGACAGTTTGGTAGGCATACCAATAAGGTCCATGACCAATACCAGTACGGCACTTGCCACAGCGTGCCTTCCCACAATAGCTCATCTGCTGATGATAGGTAATCTTGCTCTCCATAACCTCTCCTCCATTCTGTGCCCAACGGACGCCCTACAGATATTCTGCTCTCTGCCACAAAATAATACCATAGTATTGTAAATTCATCTACATTGCCCTTTCGCCTATCCATACATACAGTGTTTGACGATGATACATTACAGAGTCAGAAAGAGCAGGCAGGGATTGAGAGGGCTTCTTGCATTATGAATGGACGTTCACATACAGCGGTCAATGCATTTTCAGCATTGACGCTTAACAGCTTGTTTCATACCGTTGGAGCAGCTTATACATGGCATCAATTAACAACACTCGTCACAAGTCCTCAGTTGGAGTACGCGCTCTTATCACCACTTCTTCTGTATAAGACAACATACTATGCACTTGTTGTTTTATGCGCTCGTCTACCTGACATAGATCAGCATAGTCATCTCGGACGCTTACTAGGAGGCCATCGTGGTTTTACACATAGTCTGCTTGGCGTGTTGTTAATCAGTCTCTTTTTTGCTACTGTAGTGGTCAGTCTTCCGGTTATGTTCGCAATGAGCGGAATGATACTACAACCAGTGCTGTTCACGGAAGTGAAAATAGCCTTTGAAGCATTTGTGACTGGTTGGGTCCTGCATATTGTCGCTGATAGTATCACGAGAGGTGGTGTACCACTCTTCTGGCCCTCACCTATGCGTTATGGCTTTCCGCCTAAGTCTCTATGGCGTTTCAAGGTGGGAACGATATGGGAAGACCTGATAGTATGGTCAATTATATTTCTTGCTGGCTTTGGCATTGGGACAGGCTTACTTGGTTTATAAGAAAGTCAATTTATGGGTGATATTCACGCGGCGGTAGCATCAGAAGAGCGTAGAACAATTGCAAAGCGTCTCTACAATGGACGTAGGCAACGCTCGAAAGATGACGGTTTAGGAAGTGGACGTATTCCCTGGGGCTATACAAAAATTGTACATGGTACTGGTAAGGCACAGACCGTAACAATTGAGATTGATAATGCAGTAGCGAAAACAATCAATTTCATCCTGAACAAACGCGAAAAAGGGACAACCTATGATGAGATAGCCGATAGATTGCGTTACGCACAAGATACGATGCGTAACGGCTCGTGGAACTGGACGCGTGGTAGTGTTGAAACAACCATGCGTCACGAACGCTTATAATGAAGTGCTCGATGTGGTAAACGCCCTCATTGGCGAACCAATACATGCGTGATTTTTTTGCGAGAAAGAAAGATTGTGCGGCCTATTCTGCAATGGAGAAAATGGCGGCCCAACATTGTTTTTGTTTTTTTTTTTTCAAAAAATTATTTTTGGGCCGCATTTTTCTTCAACAAAATACCGCCCCCACAATCTTTCTTTCTCTTTTTATATTCCTCGTCACCTTCAAAACGTGATACGATAGAGTATCGCAAAAACACCTATTCAGTGTTGAGAAGGGATGATGAGATATGACGACATTGGACCTATTTCGGCTCGATGGTAAAACTGCTGTTATCACGGGTGGAGGACGTGGTCTCGGCGAGTATATGGCGAATGCACTTTCCGACGTTGGCGCAAATGTTGTTGTGTGTTCGCGGAAACTTGAAGCTTGCGAAGGCGTCAAGCAGGAGATTGAGGCACGCGGTGGCAAAGCTCTAGCCCTCGCCTGCGATATTACAAAGCCGAGTGATGTTGCTCACGTCGTTTCCGAGACAGAGCAGACGTTTGGCGCGATAGATATTCTTGTCAATAACAGTGGCGCGACATGGGGCACCGCACCCGAAGCTATGCCGCTTGAGCAATTCGAGCGCGTTGTAGATATCAATGTCAAAGGCACGTTTATTATGTCGCAAGCGGTAGGCAAAACCATGATTGCTCGCGGTCAAGGTGGCACCATCATCAACATCGCCTCCGTTGCTGGTTTGGTTGGTGGCAATCCGAAATATATTCAAGCTGTTGGCTATCACGCCAGTAAGGGTGCGGTTGTCAACATGACACGCGATCTTGCCACAAGTTGGGCACGCTACGGTATCACCGTCAACGCCATCGCTCCTGGTTGGTTCCCCACGAAAATGTCGCGCGGCCTCCTCGACAAATATGAGCAACAGATGCTTTCAGATATCCCTTTACAGCGTTTTGGTGGACCAAACGACATTCAAGGCGTCATCGTATTTCTTGCATCGCCAGCCGCCGCCTATGTCACGGGCCAAATTCTCGTCGTCGATGGTGGCTCCATTGCGTCATAAGGCTGGATGCAAAAACATTTTGTAGGGACCGATTTATCGCGTCCTCGTCTCCAGTCACAAACATCAAAGGATATGAAAAACGTTTCAACGATTCTCATCATTGTTCATTGTCAACAAGGACGCGATAAATCGGTCCCTACAGGAGGAAAGATACATGACTGATGAACGAGTGTATCGCACAGAACTAACGCCGCTTAGCTTTCTTGAACGTAGTGCGTTAATCTATCCCGACAAGACTGCTGTTGTACATGGTGATAGACACTATACCTATCGACAGTTCGCCGAACGCGTCTATCGTCTCGCATCGCGCTTGCGTGCTATTGGTCTACAAAAATATGATCGGGTCGCCTTTCTTGCACCAAACATACCCGCACTCCTAGAAGCGCATTATGGCGTTCCGGTGGCTGGTGGCATTCTGGTTGCGGTGAATACACGCCTACATGCACGTGAAGTAGAATTTATTCTTAAACATTCCGGCGTCAAGTACCTCTTTGTCGATGCAGAACTCTATCCCCCGATCGAGCACATTGATTTAGGAGATATCCATGTTGTACGTATCGAGGATACAGGTGCAGCGGATGACCCCTACGAATCCTTTTTGTCGGCTGGTTCACCGCATCCTCTTGCAAGTTGGCTAGAGGACGAGGAAGAAACCATATCTATCAACTACACCTCCGGTACGACGGGCAATCCTAAGGGCGTCATGTATACCTATCGTGGAACCTACCTCAATGCGCTCGCCGAGGTAATCGAGAGTGGCATCACAAGTTCCAGCGTCTACATGTGGACGTTACCTATGTTTCATTGCAATGGATGGTGTTTCACGTGGGCTGTGACTGCCGTAGGTGCAACGCATGTCTGCCTGCGCAAACTTGATCCCGTTGTTATTTGGGACATGATAGAACAGGAGCACGTAACACATTACTGTGGTGCACCTACCGTACAAATTCTGCTCGTCAATCACCCAAAGGCCCATCGACTGGCGCGCGAATTGGTCGCAACCGTTGCAGGTGCGCCTCCATCACCAACATTGTTAGGGCAGATGAAAAAGCTAAACATTCGCACTGTTCACGTGTATGGCTTGACCGAAACCTACGGACCATACTCTGTAAATGAACCTCATGATGCATGGGCGAATTTGCCAGAAGATGAGCAAGCACGCATTGCCGCACGGCAGGGACAAGGCAACGTGGTGGCAGACCGCTTGCGCGTTGTGGATGCACAGATGAACGATGTACCACGCGACGGCAACACAATGGGCGAAGTCCTTATGCATGGTAATAACGTAGCAAAGGGCTACTATGCTAATCCGACTGCAACCGAGACCGCATTCGAGGGTGGTTGGTTCCATTCAGGCGATATCGGTGTAATGCATCCCGATGGCTACGTGGAACTGCGTGATCGTGCGAAGGATGTCATCATCTCTGGCGGCGAAAACATTTCGACGATTGAGATAGAGCAAGCTATCGCACAACATCCCGCTGTCATGGAATGTGCCGTCGTCGCCATCCCTGACGAAAAATGGGGTGAGCGACCTAAAGCTTTTGTCACTTTGAAGCCTGATGCAAGCGTAACCGAACAAGAACTTATCCTCTTCTGCCGCGAACACCTGGCGAATTTCAAGAGTCCAGCCGCCATCACATTTGGCGACTTGCCTAAGACCTCAACGGGCAAAATCCAGAAATATGTCCTGCGCGAAAAAGAATGGGCTGGACATGACAAAAGAATTAATTAAATATGTTTCAACATGTGGCAGAGGCGTTGCCTCTGCCACATGTTGAAACATATGTATAGAAAGAACAAAAGTATGCCAACAACATTCAAAGCATTCGTTGTCAATAAAACCAGTGATGACTTCACAGCGGGTCTCAAAGACCTCTCACAGAGTGACCTTCCAATAGGGGAAGTCCTGGTACGAGTAGCCTATTCGAGCGTGAATTATAAAGATGGTCTAGCCTCGATCCCCGATGGTAAAGTCGTTCGCAACTATCCATTTGTACCAGGCATAGATATTTCAGGTACTATTGTAGAGTCAAGCGACACTCGTTTCAAAGCTGACGATGAGATTCTTGCGACAAGCTATGACATCGGTGTCTCCCATTTTGGCGGGTACAGCGAGTATGCGCGACTTAAGGCAGATTGGATTGTGCCATTACCACAAGGGTTGACGCTCAAAGAGGCGATGGCACTTGGTACCGCAGGATTTACCGCCGCACTTTCAGTTCATCAACTACAGAAGAATGGTCTCACACCTGCGAACGGTCCTGTACTTATTACGGGCGCGACAGGCGGTGTTGGCAGTATCGCCATCAGCATTCTCAAAAAGCTAGGTTACACGGTTGCTGCAAGTACAGGTAAGGCAGAGGAACATGAGTATCTGAAAAACCTTGGTGTAAGCGACATCTTAGGACGCGATGAAACATCAGCGGAAAGCACACGACCAATGGAAAAAGAGCGTTGGGCAGGAGCCATTGACGCGGTAGGTGGCTCGACACTCGCCTACCTGTTACGCTCTACAAAGTATGGTGGTTCTGTTGCGGCATGTGGCAATACAGGTGGTCCAAATGTTCCGACAACAGTGTTTCCGTTTATTCTACGCGCTGTCAATCTGCTTGGCATCGACTCTGTGAATTGTCCAATGGAGTTACGCCGTCAACTCTGGCAACAACTGGCAAGCGAATATAAGCCTAATGCGCTCCTTGATAGTATTGGCAAAGAGGCATCATTAGAAGAACTTCCTTCCGTCTTAGCCACAATTCTCAAGGGCGGCATTCGAGGTCGTACTATTGTACGCATAGAATAATTAGAAGACATTAGTATAAGAACAATATAAGACACATCTCAGCAAAAAGAGAGGAATGCAAATTTTCAGCATGCTGAATTGCATCCCTCTCTTTTTTAGCGTCAAAATTGATATGTATGCCAATGGATATGTGTACTCCTTCTACATTCGTACAAGACATGTTGTGCAGTGCTTAAGAATAGAAGGAGACTACGCAAAGCCCTCTCGTCTATACTTGCCACAGTTGAAGATTGTGAAAAATTGTAGGACCGATGATGCCATTGAACAATTTTATACGGTATCGTTGGTCCCTACAAGAGGTCCATTACGAGATGGGTAGGGAACATGAGAGGTATGCTAAAAGAGTTCAAAGTAGTCTACGACCTGCATCGCTGGGTGCGCTACCTTTCCTGGGCCGGACTTGGGAGTGTCACGCTCTTTTTGCTCTGGGCTGAAGGTGGCTTTCCGCCTCTAGCATGGCGACTCTTTGCACAAGAGATACAGCAATTCCCAGGATTATGGGCGACAAGAGGCGCATCTGTCCTCTTCCCTCTTCTCATTCTTGCTGTGCTTTCGCTAATGTGGCTTCTCTCGTGGAGTCTCTTGCTCTGGGTCAGCCTTACGCTGCTCTGGCCTCACAAGCGTGATGCACGTCATATCGCGTGGCGCGAGTCACGCAACCTGAATGTCCGTGAAGTGCTACAGTTGGATGAAGACACGTTACAGGAGGACACTGTGAACATTCCTAAACTGAACTTGCCACACAAAGCACATCTTGTCTCACATATATCAGCAACTGGTACTGACTCATCACGCCCCACTCGCCGAGAAGGACGCGATGAATCGGTCCCTACTCGCCCTACTCGTCAACTGATACTTAACGGTGGACGCGAAAATGCTCCGGTAGGGACCGATGTAGCACGTTCTTATGCGATAGCAACCACCAACAAGAACGTGATGAATCGGTCCCTACAGGTTTCGACAACACAGCAATCTCAACAGCGAGAACAACAGCCAATAGCACAACGTGTACTTGTTTCGGTAGGTGCGACAGCGAAGACAGAGCCAACGACTCCTGTGCCGCATACTCCAGCAACACGCACATGGCAAAGACAGCGTACTGATACTGCATCGTCTATAGATAATGTGCCAACGACTCCTGAACGCCCTTCTCGTACAGGTGCGCTAGCTGCGCGTAGACAAACAAGGCTCAACGTAGGAGTAGGTTGGAATAGCGGTATTACACGGCGTCAACGGCCAAACGAGGATAGTCTGGTTGTATTGCAA
>CAXUIS010000102.1:0-9284 GCA_964250915.1 uncultured Ktedonobacteraceae bacterium
GGCCTTGCTGAAATTCTTGGTGGCGACCCTACTCCTGGTATCGGCTTTGGTATGGGCATGGAACGTATCATCCTTGAACTCAAACGACAGAATATCGCCCCTCCTGCCGAGCCAGCCACGCAAGTGTTTGTGGCCTATCTCGCCAGGACAACAGAACTCAAGAATGCTACGATACAGCTTGTCGCGGAGTTACGACATGCGGGCATTAAGGCCGAGATGGGCTATGGGGACCGTAGCTTCAAGGCACAGATGAAACGCGCAAATTCCTCCAACGCGGAGTACGCGATCATTCTGGGTGACAACGAGCTTGCTAACGATTTTGTGACGATTCGCCGCGCCGACGTTGATGCTGTCGAAGTCAAACGCGGTGAAGTTCTTGCCTACCTGCTGGGCGAAGACGAAAAGTAGTACAAGCAAGGCGGGTTGAAGTATGACAAACGCGTTTGTCATACTTCAACTCGCCTTGCTTGTACTTTTGGAGGCTTGGGCCGACCCTCTACAGGCCAGAAGTAGGGCAGGTTAGCAGGGACACGCCAATTCAGGGTGCTATAGTATTCAGGATATTTGCGAAGCAGATTTGATTTGTGCGAATCGTGAATACGCGGGTCGCCAAGCCACCAGGGAAGTGTGACGACACCATGCACATCATAGTATTGCATCGTGTTCTGATAACCCCTGCGCTCCCACTCAATAATCATACAGTTGGTATATATCTTCAAGGCATCGTCATAGCCTCGCCACATGTTCACCGCTGGATGATTCACCCAGCCACCAACATAGTCGAGTTTCATGATGACATTAAGGATTTGGAGTGCCTCCACCCGTTGTTTGCCCAAGCGTTTATCATCAAGCGTGCATGCCACGTCATAAAATGATGCATAGGGAAGAAATGTTTGCATATTTGATTCTACCTTCTTTAAACGTCGTTCCTATACACAACGGACGCCCACAAGAACTTATTCGGAAACTTCTTGAAAATCCCACGGACGCCCACGAGGGGCTACCCTACTATACACGAGTTCGTGTAGCATTTCGTGTATAGTAGGGTAGCCCCTCGTGGGCGTCCGTTGTGTATCTATAGAACGTTCTTCATATTAGAACCGTACTGTCCCTCATAGATGCCTGCTGGCTATATCTTGTCATGCTAGTACTCATTCATTCTAGTTATAGATACAATATACATATCACTGCCTCCAAATTGCCCTTGACTTTTATTTCCTTCGTTTGGTATACTTGTGGAAGTATACATTTGAGGGCTACTTAACAACAGAATATATGCAGTAACAACTGCTCTCATCAAGAGAGGTGGAGGGTAACGGCCCGATGAAACCCGGCAACCCGCAGGCAACGACGCATGCAGGGTGCAAATTCCGGCGAGATACGAGAGTATTCCGCAAGATGAGGGGACTGAGCGAAGACGCTACCCCCTAATCATAGGGGTTTTTTTATTGGCTGAATACTTTACATATTTGCATATATTCTCATTTCTACCGCACCTTACAAGTTGAGTACAAAAGAACAGTGACGAGGACGAGTAAACGAAACGGATGGGTCCAGAGAGCCGATGATGATGCGATATCGGCCCCACACCAGCGTTGAATATGACCTCCGAGTTGCAGGTTGAACACCTATGGGTAAATAGACCATGCCGTGTAGCCGCGTTACAGCTAAGAGTACGCAACGTGTTGCGTACTTATAAAGGTTGATACCGTGAGGTATTGACAAAATCAGGGTGGTACCGCGAAGACGTTTACCCCTCGCCCCTGCTAGGGTGAGGGTTTTTTTGTACCTTTTTCGCGGCATCATTTCCCGAAGAGGGCTAGAAAGGAGTAGTTAATGACATTACACAATGGCAGTCGTGTTCAGGTCAGTACTACACGTATGCCTCCTGCTCTTTCTGTTGATGAGTCATATAACGTCTCTGCATATACATTTGATGGTCTAGCCCTACAGCACGGCGGTCTATTGAGTCCTGTTACACTTGCATATGAAACGTGGGGGACACTCAATGCCGAGGGTGACAACGCGATTTTGATCACGCATGCACTTACAGGAAATGCGCATGCGCATGATGTAGAGCAGCCTGACGATCCTAAAGTGGCATGGTGGAATCCATTGATTGGTCCTGGTCGATCATTCGATACATCGCGCTACTTCGTTATATGCTCAAATATCCTGGGTAGTTGCTATGGTAGCACGGGGCCATCATCGCTCGATCCACAGACAGGGCATACTTATGGAATGCGTTTTCCCGTGATTACCATTCGAGACATGGTGCATGCACAACGCCAATTGCTAGAGCATCTCGGCGTACAACAACTGGCAATGGCTGCGGGTGGTTCTATCGGAGGACTACAAGCATTAGAGTGGGCCGTCACCTACCCTGATTTTGTACGCAAACTTGCGGTTGTCGCGGCAACGCCAGCCCTTACCGCGCAAGCTATCGCGTTTAGCGAAGTCGAGCGACAGGCAATCATGGCAGACCCACTCTGGCAAGGTGGGGACTACGCACCTGAGCAGGGACCAACAACAGGTCTTGCCATCGCGCGTATGCTGGCGATGATTACGTATCAAAGCGAAGAGAGTATGGAGCTACGCTTCGCACGTCAACCTGCGCGGCGACTCGATATTCCTTCACCAAGCCATACAGCTGATATTGGGAGACGCTTCGACGTTGAAGGCTACCTGTATCATCAAGGGGCGTCACTTGCACATCGCTTCGATGCCAACAGCTACCTCTACATTAGCCGTGCTATGGACCTGTATGATGTCAGCGAGGGCTATCCCTCGTTAGAGTCCGCGCTGAGTCGCTTGCAGAGTAAAGCACTCTTTGTGGGCATTCGTTCGGATTTCTTATTTCCAGCCGCAAACGTGCGCTGGCTTGCCGAGAAGGTTAAAGCTCTTGGTGGAGACTCGACGTATATAGAACTTGATTCGCCACATGGTCACGATGCCTTCCTCAAGGAATGGAGTCAAATGGCCGATGCGTTTTCTAGGGTTTTCTAAGGGTAAGGGAGAAATTTCTCATGGCTTTGAATAGCAATCGCAGTTATGGTTTTGAAACACTTTCGTTGCACGCTGGTCAAGAAACTGCTGATAGTGCGACAGGAGCGCGTGCTGTTCCTATTTATCAGACAACCTCGTATGTCTTCGATAGTCCAGAGCATGCCGCGAATCTCTTTGCGCTAAAACAGTTTGGGAACATCTACACTCGTATCATGAATCCTACCCAGGATGCATTCGAGCGTCGTATTGCCGCGCTTGAAGGCGGTGTTGGCGCGCTTGCAACTGCTTCTGGGCAGGCAGCAGAGACACTGGCAATCCTAAATATTGCCGAAGCTGGCGATGAAATCATTTCATCAGCAAGCCTCTATGGTGGGACTTATAACCTCTTCCACTATACTCTGCCTAAACTTGGGGTCAAGGTTCACTTTGTCGATAGCCGCAACCCTGAAAACATCCGTGCGCTTGTCAACGAGAAAACAAAAGCTGTATACGCGGAGACATTGGGTAATCCACGTCTTGATACGCTTGATATCCAGGCCGTTGCCGATATCGCACACGAGTATGGTTTGCCACTTATCGTCGATAACACTCTACCTTCACCCTACCTCATACAGCCTTTGAAGCACGGCGCAGACATAGTGGTGCATTCAGCAACAAAGTTTATTGGTGGACACGGCACCTCCGTTGGTGGCGTCATCGTCGATGGAGGTAAGTTCGATTGGGCTGCGAGTGGTCGCTTCAAAACACTTACAGAGCCAGACCCATCATATCATGGTCTGCGTTATGTTGAAGCCCTCGGCCCTATCGCCTACATCATCAAAGCGCGTGTACAACTCTTGCGTGACCTCGGTGCGGCAACGACGCCATTCAACTCATGGCTCTTCCTACAAGGATTAGAGACCTTGCCGTTGCGCATGGAGCGTCATAGCCAGAACGCGCAGAAGGTTGCTGAGTTCCTTGAGGGCCATCCTTCCGTCGAGTGGGTGCAGTATCCTGGTCTCAAGAGCCATCCACAGCATGACATCGCCGTGAAGTACTTCACGCATGGTCATTTCGGAGCCATCATCGGCTTTGGTATCAAGGGTGGCTTAGAAGCTGGCAAGCAGTTGATTCGGCATATCGAACTCTTCTCGCACTTGGCGAATGTGGGCGATGCCAAATCGCTTATCATTCACCCAGCCAGTACCACACACTCACAGTTGGTACCAGAAGAGCAGTTCGTGACAGGCGTTACACCAGACTTCATTCGTCTCTCTGTTGGCCTGGAAACGGTTGAAGACCTGATCGACGACCTCGATCAAGCATTAAAGGCCGCAGTCGCTAGCGCGAGCGAACCCGCTAACGCGTAACAATAGTCATCCTGTACGGGTCTGCTTCAGCACACCCTCTTGGCATCGCACACATGTGGTGACGTGAAGAGGGTGTGCTGAAGCAGACCCGTACAGGAAATCGTAGGGGCACGATTTATCGCGCCCACGTAGGATAATAAACGATTTGTAGGGGCACGATTTATCGCACCCACCGTGGAGTATATCATGGATAAAGCAGTCAGCGTGTTGAAGTTTGGGGGAACATCGGTCGGCAGTGGTGAGCGCATTCGTCAGGTGGCGAAGATTATCACAAAAACATTGCACAATTCTGATGAGGCGTTCCCTGTCGTGGTTGTCTCGGCAATGTCAGGTATTACTGACCTCTTACTAAGTATTGCACGTCACACGTGCCTCTGCGCATACGAGGAAAGCGAGAGCGAACTCGTCACGTTGCGTTCCAAGCATTTTGAGGCAGCCGAGAAGATTGTACGCCATACCGAATCCCTGCGGCAACTACAACACGATCTCGAAGAGGCGTTGACCGCTCTCACTCATGATATTGCATTGCTCCGCGAGGCTGTCGAGTCGGGGCAAGAAACATTCCTACATACAGCCGCAGTTGCGTCCTGGGGTGAACGACTCTCAATTCTCCTGGTTGCAGCAGCCGTCAACGACTACGGTGTAGCGGCTAAGCCTGTGCGACAGGAAGTGATTATTACCAGTCATCCCAAAGCCGATAGTTCACAGCCCTTCGGTGTTGTCATCGGTGCTGACCCACTACCAGAAGAGACACGAGCCAATGCTCATGCGCTAATTCATCCCCTCATCAAACAGGGCATAGTACCAATCGCGGCAGGTTTTATCGGGCGTACCATCACAGGTTTTGTGACCACACTTGGACGCAATGGCTCCGATTATTCTGCAACGGTCATAGGCGCGGCACTAGATTGTGTAGAGGTTACAATCTATACCGATGTGGACGGTGTGCTCACGGCTGACCCACGCCTTGTTGCCAATGCACGCTTGCTGACACACCTTTCGTATGCTGAGGCAGCGCGTCTCTCCTGGTTTGGCGCGAAAGTGCTGCACCCGCGTACACTTATTCCAATCGCTACACGTAACATTCCTGTACGTGTGCGTAACACACTCCGACCACATATCAAAGGAACGGTTGTCGGGCCAGTGGGCAATGCACAAAGTGGAGCTTCCGCGATTACCATTCGTAGAAATCTCGCGCTTGTCACGGTTGAAAGTACCGATCTGTTTGGTGCGCCTGAAAACGCAGGTCAGGTCTTTGCCCTTGCCGCACGTGCTGGTGCCGCGCCCGTTGCCATTTGTTCCTCATCAGGCCATCACCTCTCGTTTGTTGTCGAGGAAAAGGCCGTCGAGTCCGTCGTGGAATTGCTACAGCATGACATGAAAACAAGCGATTGGCGCGTGCGTAGTCGCAAAGGGCTTGCTGCCTGTGCCTGTATCGGTTCTGGCTTTACCGTTGACCCGATGAGTCCAGCACGAGCCATTACTGCCCTCGCGCGTGAGCACATTCCGGTTATCACACAGGGTGCCTCTGAACTTGGCATTACGCTGATCGTGGAAGACAAAGATAGTCAGAGCGCATTGCGTTGTCTACATCGTGACCTGATCGCTCCTGTCATTCCATTAGTGCGGCACACAACACCATCCGAAAAACGACGAGAGAGCGTGCGACCCTAATACATGGTAATCGAACTCCTGTACGGGTCTGCTTCAGCACACCCTCTTCGCACCCCGAATGTGTGCGATGCCAAGAGGGTGTGCTGAAGCAGACCCGTACAGAGATTCCTCTTTCTGATGAGCCTTGACTTTGTAGGAGGGACTATATGAACGCACGACAGCGTATCCCCGTTGCGGTTCTTGGCGCGACAGGGATGGTTGGGCAACGCTTTATCGAGTTGTTACAAGGCCATCCGTGGTTTGAACTAGTCGCGGTTGCGGCATCGGAACAGCATGGCGGACGCGCTTATGCAGAGTCAACACGCTGGCGACTTCCTGGCAGCGAAATGCCATCCTCTGTTGCATCGCTGCCAGTGGTTGCATGTCGGCCTGATGCGCTGCCAGATGTGAGAATTGTTTTTTCGGCATTACCAGGAGGCGAGGAAACAAATAAGGCAGAATTAGCCTTCGCGCAAGCTGGCGTCGCCGTTTTTAGCAACGCGAAGAATTTCCGTATGGCTCCCGATGTACCATTGCTCATACCAGAAGTCAATGCTGATTCTATCGCGGCAATTCAGCAGCAACGCAAACAGCGGAGTTGGTCAGGCTGTATTGTGACCAACGCGAATTGTTCCGCAACACCACTTGTAATGGCACTCAAACCCTTGCAACAGAAATTTGGTATAAGCAAGGTGCTTGTGACAACGATGCAAGCTATTTCGGGTGCGGGCTATCCTGGCTTGTCGGCGTATGACATGCTCGATAATGTCGTCCCCTATATTGGCGGCGAAGAAGAGAAGATGGAGAGCGAGACGCTCAAAATGCTCGGTGAGTGGCGTGAGGGAGAGGGTTTTGTAAATGCATCAATGATAGTAAGCGCACAGTGTAATCGCGTTTCGACCCGTGAGGGACATCTTGAGTGTGCTAGTATCGAACTCGAACGCGACCCCTCACCTGAAGAAATTATTGATACATGGAACAGCTACGAGCCAGAACCTCAACGCCTCAAGCTGCCCTCCGCTCCGGCGCATCCCTTGTTGTATCGTACTGAGATCGATCGCCCCCAAACACTACGCGATAGAGATGCAGGCAACGGTATGACGGTGACGCTAGGCAGGTTAAGGCGTTGCCCAATATTGAGCTACAAGTTTGTAATGCTAGGACATAACACGATAAGGGGAGCAGCAGGTGGTTCTATTCTCAACGCGGAGTTGTGTGTGGAGAAGGGGATAGTGTAAAAAAGCTATTTATCTGTATTGCCCGTTTTATCATATCCCTGATGTCAGGAATATGATAAAACAGGTAGTACAATTTATTTGTTTATTCTTCTAGTGTTTCGTCAAAGAGTGATAGCTGTTGTTTTGCTTGAATACGACGTTTTTGTTCCACCTTTGTTTTATCAAGATGATTTATCGGACTAACTACTGGTTGTCCTGTACGTTGTTCAATAGATTTTCTAGCTTCACCCCCCACCTCACCAGCTTCTGTTGCATCTCTATGCAGCTCTCCAAATCCCTGACTTTCACGACTTTGATGTAACGTAACTGCTGTTGCTTCACCAAGCGAAGACAGAGCTAGCTCTAAATAAGTCATATGGTCACGAAGGTTCATTTTCGATGTTTGCGGAAGCAGTTTATATGTTTTGTGCGCCTCTACCGAAATACCGAATGTTCCTTCTGAAATAACGTTCGTCAAAATCGAATAGTCAGTACCTTGCGCACCTCGGTCTTTCCACTCATCCGTAAGTCCGTTACGAATGATATCGTTTTTGATTCTTTCCTCAATCCAGAGATCATCATGCCCTTTCGCTCGATAAGTCTGTCGTACACGATTCAATGCCGCCTCTGGATTTTCTATCTCTTCGATACGCTCATCGCCTACTTTAGCAAGCCAGAGTCGAACAGGTTCTGCACGAGGAGAAGGAATAGCCTGAATAATACGTAGTATTGTTTGCCTCGCTGCTGTGTCCGTAAGACGAAACTTACCATCAGGCGATTTCAACCGTAGTTGGACAACTTGCTGAAGAGTATCTTCAAAACCCTCGCTACCCGCTCGCGCTTTGACTGTATTCCAATACTTGCGTGGCTCAATCGAATCAGCAAGTACACCAATGAGATCAATAACTGAGTAGTACCATTCTCCATCGTGCCATATTCTACGAACGTTTTTAATCCCCTCGCCTCCTTCAAAAGAGACTAAGTTCTTGCCCTGTTCTACCATCATTTCTCTCCTATCATTTCAACTGTCCTCAAATTGAGGACAGTTAGCAACTATTTGTACACTCGAATAGGCTTCCTTATTCTTCTCAGCTTACGGCAAGCATAGCCCCAAGCCAGCTAATAAAGCCTCCTATTAAACACAACAATGATAAATAAGCAAATATAGTTACTATTCCGCCTTGTGTATGATAGCTATATAAGTATGGAGATGTGATTGATTCTATAATACACCATATTACGGTCGCAATAACTCCTACAAAGAAACCCATTTTGCGTAATACAGCAATTTTACGGGTAATCAAACCAGCTATCCAAAAGAGTGTAATAGCAATTATCAACGTTAACCAACCAAGCGATAAAAGACTAAATACAAAAGCTAAAGTTCCTGTCACAATCCCAATCGACAGCGTCTTCCACGCCTTGCCTTTTGGTAGTACAGGTTTCGCTGGTATTTGTCCCGATGGCGTGTAATACAATTGCTGTTGCTTTTGTACAACAGGCGAAAGGATAGATATATGCGATGGTAGAGGTATTGCGTGTTGCGTTAGAGGCTGTTGCATAGATGGTTGCTTTACCTGTATTTGTATGCGCTCTAGTTCTTGTCGAATCGCTACCATACTCATCGGTCGTAATACAGGGTCAGTATTCACCATTTTTGCTACCAGTTGGGACAGGGCTGTAGGAATATTAGGATTATAGGATTGAAGCGGTTTGAAGGTGAAGAGCGGTAAGTTGGAACTAGGTTCACTGCCTGATAGCAGTTGGTGTAATGTAGCTCCGAGGCTATATATGTCGGATTGCGGGGAGGTTTGTGCTCGCCCGAATTGTTCGGGAGCAGCATAGCCTACAGAGACATAGGCTACTGTATCTTTGGTTTTGCCAACTTTGAAGAGACGCGCAATACCAAAGTCGATAAGGTAGATGTTGTCATCGGGCGTAACCATGATGTTAAGCGGTTTAAGGTCACGAAAGATAATCGGCACAGCACGTGTGTGCAAGTAGCCAAGCACTTTCGCTAGTTGGATGCCGATTTCAATTGATTCGGCTATCGGTAAAG
>CAXUIS010000102.1:9384-15631 GCA_964250915.1 uncultured Ktedonobacteraceae bacterium
TAAAGTCCATCACGAGATACCAGCGTCCGTTCTCACCGAAATAGTCATAAATACTGGGCAAGTTGGGGTGCTTGAGATTCGCTAGCAACGTTGCTTCTTGCTTGAATTGGTCTACGGCTTCGGTAGCTTCCTGCAAACTCATGCTGCTTTGACTCATCTCTTTAACGGCAACGAAGCGACTGCCAAATTGTGTATCCTCCGCTTTGTAGACCGCGCCCATGCCACCTTGCCCAACCAATGTAGCAATCTTGTAACGCTGTTTCAACATCTGCTGTGGTGGAATGCGACCAGTGCCAATCATTTTTGATAGTGTATCCACGTGTATCGCTTGTCCACAACTAAAACAATAGGTTGCGTTTGCCCTATTGCCAGCCCCACAATTCGAGCAATAAATAATTGTTGAAGGCATAAAGACATCCCACTTTCACCAACACAAAAATAAGAGAGAACCCAGTAGAACGATAATTGCATAGGAAGTATAACAATTTCACAAGTGATTATCAATATAAAAAAGAGAAAGAGATATAGATGGCATGGCAGAATGCGTTCTGCCATGCCATCTATACCTTTGGTCTATATATTATTTCAACGCAGCGATCAAATCGGGCAACAGCTTCTCGGCATCAGGTGAGCCAAGGCCGGAACTAGCGTCCCACCCCTGCACGGCGGGAGCACCTTGTACACCGTTGAAGGAGTTGTCGCCAACGGTGATATCGTGGAAATCCTGGTTATATTTGTTGGACACTGCGACTTTGTATAAGCCTGGATTAATGAAGCCAAGGGGATGGCCTGCCATTTGGTTCGCATCAGCGATAATCCCTGCCCATAGGGGTGCGCTTGCACTTGTGCCACCAATCACACGCCACTGGTCAGAGACATAGTAGCTCAATTGGGTTGTAGGGTCTGCCGCCGCCGAGACATCAGGAATGCCGCGCCGATTACTAAGTTGCGTTTGAGCAGATGAGGGAAGCATTTGTTGATATGATGGCTCCTTAAAAAACTTGCTATATCCACCACCACCCGCACCATTCGTATCCCAAACGCGCTCGTTCGTCGTTGCACCTACACGCGTCAGCGTTGTGCCACCAACACTTGTCACCCACGGATCATCGTTGACAAAACTCGATGTTGCAGTTTTTGCCAACGTTTTGCCAGCCTGATCGACAAAATCGGTCGCACCATTATCGCCAGAAGACGCTAAAAACGTGAAGCCTTGTTGAGTTGTGGCTTGCTGAAGAAGCGCGTCCCACTTCTGTATCTCTTGCTGTCCTGCTGCATCCTGCAACGTCGCTTCTGACGCACCCCAGCTATTCGAGACAATCGTACCAAGGTGATGGTCTATAGCATATTGCGTCAACTGGCGAAACTCAGGTAAACCAACCGTACCTTCAGTCTCGTCAACTGGACTGACAAGCACCACGATACCCGCGTCAGGTGCCATCGCATGAATCATCTCTACGTCCAGCGTCGTCTCCTCAACCCAACCAGGTTTATCGCCCCTCGGATCATATTCCTTCTCGTTCAATGGAGCAATCACCTGGACATTGACTTGCGGCAATCCAAATTGTTTGCTAAAGGCGTTCACATCTGTTTGAAGTGTAGGGCTACCAAAGGATACGATGTCAATAACTGTCTGTCCCTTGCCCGTAATCCCCTTCTGGACAAGCGGCTCAACACCATATGCAACGCGCATAGCATGTGGTGTAAAGCAGCCAGGATCATTGCTTAATGGCGCAGGGCATACGTCTGCAAGGGTACTCGTTGGCGTCCCTGTTCCCACATTGGATGAAGAACGTGTTGCAGTCGGAGTCAGCTTTGTTACGTTCGTGTTACCAGTAGAAGAGGTGCAAGCTGTGAATAGCAGACATAGTGCCAAAAGAGGAAAAAGTTGTCGAAAAATGTATCTCGTCATATATGCTCCTGTACATTGAATGTGATGATACTGTAGGGGCTATAATTCATTACGCCCTTATGCAAGAGACAATCGGCGTGAGGGCATAACGAATTATAGCTCCTACAATTGACGTATCTTGATTGCTTCATTCTGTCCCATCATGAGGTATATACGTTCTTAGTCATCGCAATTCATGTCATTTAAGATGGGGTGTTCGCAAATTATCATATGTCCATAATTATAACATCCTTCGACATACCTTGATGTATATTCGTAGCTAAAGCTGCGATGTATTAGTAGAGTTCATTGCTTGCCGATACTCTACTACTATGCTAGACTAGTTGAAGCTAAGTACGGAGAATTATGTGAATACGTATCAGATTATTTATCAGCGTCATGCCGTTGAGCGAATGGCACAGAGAGGCATCAGCGAGGAAGATGTTGAGCATATTGTTCTTACAGGTGAAGCTATAAGAGTTTATGAGAATGATACGCCTTATCCAAGTGAACTATTATTGGGCTGGAGTAACACTCGACCTCTTCATGTTGTCGTTGCAACAGACAAAGAAAATCAAAGGAAAATTGTTATTACAGTGTATGTACCTGACCCAAACAAATGGGAAACCGATTTCAAGAGGAGAAAATCATGAAATGTGTTATTTGCAAGTACGGCGAAACTCAGTCTGGAACGACAACGATGACGTTAGAACGTAATACGACAACTGTTGTCTTTAAAAACGTACCTGCCGAAGTCTGTGATAACTGTGGTGAAGCCTACTTAGATGCGGAAACAACAGGACACTTACTACATATCGTAGAGGACGCTGCACGATTAGGAGTACAGGTTGATGTTCGCTCATATGCCGCAGCGTAAATAAAGCTGACAAGCATTCCTTCCATGTTTAACACAATGAGGTGAGACAGTATGCCACTACAACTACCATCTACACAATATGATCCCCTAGTTACCATCCAACAACATGATGTAGTCGCACAGTTAGGCGATAGTGCGTTGCTGGGCAACTGGTTCGCATTCCTCAAAGCGAATGCATCAGTCTCTCAAGAACAGCATACATCGCCCCAAATTCTTTTTCGTGGCAAAAATACACTCACGCTTCCTGGCGTAGAAATTCAGCCTACCCCCTTACCACAATGTACTCTCGTCTCGCTTACAAGCGATAAAACTCTGTACCGTGCTCATCGTGATGTTGTACGTCTCCTGGTTGCCTCTCCTGCTGAGGCTCATAAAGAAATTGTGCTAAGTGTTTCGCTGAACAACACAGTATACGCAGAATATCCCGTTATGCTTGACGAGTTCGGTCTTTGCCTCTACCCGTTGCGCGACCTTCCTGAAGGCCAATACGAAGCAACACTTATCAATAGTCCTGCCGATGCATGTCGTTTTGAGATTGCGGAATATCGTTTAGCTGCTCTAAATGCGGAACTTGTATCACAAGAATTGAATGGCGAGGATTTACGCTATACGCTTCTAGTCACGGCCTTCAACCAACCATATAGTGGCTTTATTGAGATTGAATTGCAAGAACGTGGGCAACGCATCGGGACACGTACAAAATTACAATGTGATTCTGAGGGATATTGTGAGGGTACAGTAGCACTTACAGGTGAAGGTCCTTATACGTTGAACATTCTCGCTAGAGAACGCACCGCAACGGTTGCGCTAAAAGGCTCCGAGCAGGAGCGACGCGAGACGCTAACAATCAGTGAATTAGGTGAGTTGCGCGTATTAAGTCTACTTCCAATACCACAGGCGAGCGAATGTCGAGGCATGTACCTAGCACGTGGAGGCGCGAATACCGAGCCATTTTTAGTACGAAACGTGATTGGCAATGCGATAGAGATTACGCCTCGTGCCGACGTTGAGGCACTGCGTATTGTGATTGTTAATCCAGTACGTGGAACTACTGGCGAAAAGTATTATGAGCAACTCAAGGCAGAGCAGAGTGTTCAGGTTCCCGTACCACCACCTTATGGCATCGTCTTGCTTGGAGCATTTGTCGATGGACAGGCATGGGAAGGCTGGTGCGCAGTGTTGCGTCCATCAGAACTACAACTACAATGCGAGGCTCCTAAAACAGCGAAACCAGGGGATCGTGTACAGGTGAGACTCAAAACAGGGATGATAGATCGTGTGGTACCTATCCAATTGATTGTCAAAGATGCACGTCTGATTGTGCAAAGTGACACGCAGGTAGAATTTGCGGCTCGTATCAAGGCAAACATCAGCGAGTGGCAACAACAGTCAGTAACGGGCATCGTTGAACGACAATTATCTCAGATCAATGCTATGCCTCGTATGTTTAGCAGGATGATGATGAGCACCTCTTCGACGACGGGTATCAGGCCAATGGCAATGCCTTCCAACCCTACTAATGCGCCATACGTGCTCGCCTCAGCTATGCGCGCACCAGCTGATGCCGTTGAAATAGCTGCACCACAAGCAGCAAATGCACAACTTACGAATGTGCGTCTGTCCTTTCCAGAGGTTGTACATAATAGCATTGTGCGGGTGCAAGGAGAGGCAAGTGTTGAGGTAAAGCTGGGCGATGGCATGACGCGTTACAATGTCGAGGCGTTCGCGCTTTTCCCCGAAACGCTGGATTGGCAGCGTGTGGAGACGACACTTGAGGCAACACAAGAGGTATATGGCGAGTTGACCGTTTCGCCCTTCGTCTTCCCCGGCGATGCTGTCATGGGACGCTTGGATGTTGGTACAGCATCGAGCAATGCTCTTGTCGAGGTACAACACAACGGTGAGAAACTTCCCCTCTTCTCTGATACAGGAAGCCAGTTTGAGCCTGACGCCCTCATTCCTTCCGGCTCTATTGTGCGTTTTCCAGTACGCCCAGGTACGATTACCTCTATTGTGCGCGATACGCAAAGTGGTGCGAGCGATGTAAGCGAACGCTATATTACAGAGCCTGGAAAATTGCGCCACATCGTGCGTACTTTGCGTCTACTCACTCCCGGCAAAGTTGTGACGTTACAAGACACAAATGCGCTCGATTTGCGTCCAATGCCAGGGCTGGAACGACCCTTCCAGGTGTTTGTTGAGGCGGCCTCGCTCTATCCCTATGGCTGTGTTGAGCAGACATCAACAAAGTTGTTTGCGATGTATGTTGGCTATACGAGTAATAAACACGATGAGCAACGTGCAAGCGAATATGAAGCCGCGCTCATAGTATGGCACAAACGGCTGGTGAGCATGTACCTACCACAAAAAGGCTTTTGTCTCTATCCACCAGATGAGGGTACAAAGGGCAAACCAGACACTCACTACGCACCACTCGCGGTAAAACGCCTGCTTAATCTTCCTACAGCAGAACAAACGGAGAGAACATCAGCAACACTACAGAACATATTGAGCGAAATACGAGAGATGGCAATGAATGCCGCTCATTACTACAAAATAGAAAATCCGCCACGCACGCTTACAAATTGTCATGATGCTTATCGTGTGCTTGTATCGGTAGATGTAGTACAAAAGCTGAAAGATGAGGCGGTAGCGTTTGTGCGTTCGCGTTTGAAAGAGCGCAACGGAATTGTATCTGTTGCTATCCCTGAGCAGAACTCACTTTTTACCTTGTTTGGTAAGAGTGTTGCGGAACGGCAAGAGACTGCATATGCGGCGGCGGTGTTGCTCAAAACGGACGTGCCTTCGGATCTGGCACTCGCACTTGCAGCCACAAATACTATCACAAACCAAATTAATGCAGAAGGTCGTTTGTATAGTACAGTAGATACTGCTGCCTGTCTTGCACTCATGACGGCCCTACGCGATGCAGGCGTTGTCGCGGACGATGGAAACGGACGTGTTGCGGTGAACGGTCAAGAAATGGCGTTGGTGGACGCATTAAGCTACCGCGAAAAGGTGACATCGATTCAGTGTGTGCAAGGTGCAGTTGCCGCACAGATCACATCGGAAGTCGTTGAGGATTGGAATACATTTAAACGACAATTAGCGGTTGAGGTGCGTTTAGAAAGAAAAGGTCATATTCAGGAACAGTTTACAGTTGGTGACGAACTTGACCTGATTATCAAAGTGCGTCAGTACGAACCAGGATTGCTCGCCCATGTTTGTCTACCTGATGCGCTGGCTCGTATCGTGGGAGGTGGACAAGTTAAACGGTTCAGTCTCGACTTTTGTGGAAAAAATGAGCTGCGCGTCCCACTTGCCGCTATCGGTTCTACACAAAATGCCACCGACAAGAAAAAAGTGAGTCAGCATTGGGCTGTCATCGTGCGCAACATGTTCAAAGAGGAGCAAGTGGGTAATCCAGGATTGTTAGAAGTCGTTGTAGTGTAGGAATGATTGTATGTTCATCGGGACAC
>CAXUIS010000103.1:0-15621 GCA_964250915.1 uncultured Ktedonobacteraceae bacterium
CCCCCCCCCCCCCCCCCCCCCCCCCCCCCCCCCCCCCCCCCCCCCCCCCCCCCGACTCTCACCTGCTATACATCTCCCTTTAATACGTAGCCGACGCTGCGCACGGTATGAATAAGGCGTGGTGTGCTTGGCGAGTCTTCAATCTTCTCACGTAGGTAACGTACATAGACTTCAATAATATTTGTCTCACCAAGAAAGTCATAGCCCCACACCTGATTAAGAATGGTTTGACGGTCAAGCACTTGACGTGGATGGCGCATGAACAGGTGTAACAGATTGTATTCAGTTGCCGTCAGTTCTATTAAGCGACCACTGCGTGTTACTTCGCGGGTAGCGGGATTGAGTCGTAAATCAGCAAATTGAAGTGCTTGTCCACTCGTATCACTATCGCCATTTGCTCCCGTCTGCGTAGCTTTCGCACGGCTTTGACGGCGTAGGATAGCACGAATACGAGCTAGCAACTCGTCAAAGTCGAACGGCTTTGTGAGATAGTCGTCGGCACCTGTATCAAGTCCAGCGATACGATCACGTACCTCATCCTTTGCTGTTATCATGAGAACAGGGACATCACGAGTGGTTGGGTTTGCACGCAGACGCCGACAGACCTCTAGTCCGTCGATGCCCGGCATCATAATATCTAGTAAGATCAGATCGGGATTAATACGCTGTGCCAACGTGACGCCTTGCTCGCCGTCAGACGCCGACTCAACCTGGAAGCCTTCATAGCGTAGTCCAATTCGTACCAACTCTACAATGTTTTCCGCATCGTCGATCACAAGGACTTTCAAGAGTGATTGCTTATCCTGATGTCCTTGCCACATTGTGCCTTGTTGCTGCATAAGATGCCTCCCTAGATTCAAGGAAAATAAATAATGAGAAGTAGTGAGCGAAAATATACAAAAGAATAAAGATGTCCTAATACCCTTTCATTATAGTTGTCTTAGGCTGTAGACGCAAGTATTTTGCGCTTCTTTCCTTAGAATTCTCAGCAATTCTTAAGGAAAGGAAAGGAACACGTTCCTATCGTTCATGCTTGTGTCTTCGTCAAGCAATGTTAGCCCACAAGTGCAAGACCGTTTATTGCGCGTGCTACATATACTAGCACTGCCACAAAAAGTAGAAAAACTCCTACGACCAAGAGGATAAGAGCAGCACCGTAAAACCCTTGTTTTTTTGCAACGAGTGAATCGTACATACTTAAGGTCATGTTCCATTGAAAATATTTAACCAGGAGAGCGCAGACAAGTGCGGCACCGAATGCAAGAATTGGAAGTGTATAAATTACTGCGTTAAGTAGTGTCTCTGACTTAATAGTACCTGCATATAGACCTAGCGTGTTCAGACCACCGAGTGTTGTTGCAGACCCGCTGATGCCATCCGCTAAGCTATCAAACTTAGTGAGATTTTCTTTCCTTTGATCGTAAGTTAATTCGTCGGGTTTGGTTTGATTCATTATGCTTGCTCCTTATTTTTCTTGATACATCATTATACTTTGGAAGCGCGTTGCCAGGGAACATAAATATGCCCCTATCAACACAATTATACCCATTGACAGAGCCTCATCCCTGATATATCCTTAACTCTATACTGGAAGGTATTTCATTTTGCTGAGGAGGACAAGGTGAGGGCGCGTGTCAGAAGACGCTAATACAATCCTAGAACGCGAGAAGCGTATGACTATTGCTATTGTTGAGGACGATGCAACTCTGATAGAAATGTTCTCTGATACATTAGCTTTATCTGGTCAATGGAACGTGCATACGTTTGCTGATGGCGAGTCTGCACGTGACCAGATACCTAGCCTCGGCGTACACCTTGTTATCCTGGACGTTGGTCTTCCCAATCTGGATGGTGCATCCCTCTACAAAATATTGCGTGGACACAGCAATACACGCACCGTTCCTATTATCGTCGTCACAGGGAGTCACGGCTGGGAACTGCATCGTATGGGGCTGCAAGCAGGCTTTCTCTTGCAAAAACCATTTAGTACTGCTGATCTGATGAGTATGATTCATGCACTGGTACCAAAACAGACGCAGTAATAAAACTTCTTGAACCCTTTCCCCACTCTGAATCGTTAGGATTGATAACACCTGTTGTAGGGAATGCGACAGACATTTGCAAATGACACTATTGGGCATATAAAGGTTTCACATGATACAGTCTGCTAATACCACACACACCTTTTATCAAAGCCGTGCAGCATATGTGCGCACACGCCGCCTAGGATGGTTGATGTGCAGTGTGTTCTTACTAGGAGCCATTGTTTCTTTTGCATCAGGTGTGAAGGTGTGGGGTACATACACGCATGTATTCACGTTCTACTTAAAATGGCAAGATGCATTGGTGGCACTGCTGTGGTGTTTTACATTTATGACGCTGTGTGGTAGTGTGCTGATCCTACGTTTTCAGCATGCTGTACGTGTGGGCTATATCAAAGGCGTGTTTTCATTGATTGACGCCACTTCTATTGCAGTGCGCGACATCTCTGCGGAAAATCTTGCCAGCATTTTCTGGATATTGAATGCCTCGTTCTGGTGCTTTGTCGTTGTGCTGGTCGGCCTTGTGCCCGTGATCTTAATTGGCTGGACGCTGCATATCACTTCTTTATTGCTTGCCATTGTCGCTACCACCGTCGCAGTTCTACTCAGCCTTGCTGGTTTTGTGTTGAGCATCGCATTGAGTATTTTCATCATTGTCGGCGGCTTTGGTGCAGTTTCATTGTGGCAAAAGCTAGGGTTAGTGCATACCTATAAGTTGGATACGCACACGACTATACGTTGTGATGGCAATATTCTTACAGTCATCTATCCTGACATGCCAGAGTCTATGCTCGACCTTAACGCGCTCGATAAGGGCGACAAGCAATTGCTGCTCGCGCTCCTCTATGAACGCTGGCTCTCCTCCGAATGTCTGTGGACGCTTGCCTTTGATCCCGCCATTGAAAAGGATGTGCAAAGGATTGAGTCAAAACAGAATGCCGTACTTGTGCCATAATAATGGAATAAAAGAAAGTTGTATAACGTTTTACTATATACAGGATATCTTGTGTTCCACGAATATTCTAATTGTTGCGAAATTGTATTGAAAAGTGTTGACATATGTTGGGGAACGTCGTATAATACTCTCTTGTCAGAGCATGTATACTAATAACAGTGGTGTTATCAGCACAGTATAAGACGGACTCATAACGAGAAAAGCGAAAAGTACAGTTATTCCCCGAACCATTTGAGGACACTACCATAAACCACCTATATATATGCGTTCGGTATGCCCCGAAGGTACCGCAACGGAAGTAGTTTTATAGACAGAGCACTGCATTGTACGTTATTCTTTTATAGAGAGTAATGAGGATGGAGTGTGTTTTGCTGTCTCTGTATAGATTATAGCGTATATAAAAATTTATTCTATGTTTTTTTCTAATTTCGCACGAGCGCAGCATATGTTGTGCCTCGTAGGGGCTGATGTATCACGTCTTTACAGGGACTGATGTATCACGTCCTCTAGTTGTCTTTGGAGGGGAGCGTTATGTGGTTAATGGCACGCATAAATCTGACAGCACATCATAGACAGACCAAGAAGGCTAGGAGTAACCACCTGTTCCAACAGGGGAGGTTGCTCTTCTTGTCGTAAACCATTTCTTAACACAGGCTTCTTGCTATTCCGACTATCAACGAACTTCGTATAGGTAGGCAGCAAGGAAGAACTTACTTGGTATTATTATCTAATCTTTTTCCTTTTTTTCCGTTACTCGAAAGAGAGATACACGTATGTGCATCTCTTGGTTCCTCTATGGGACGTGTGGGGTACGCGAAGTGCACCCCTACAGTGTGAGAGGAGATCTCCAGGTATGGCAATCAGTACGAGAGCTGTTGCTCTTCCAGAACGTGTTTCGTTTGCACGTATTCCAGACATTCGTACCATGCCGGGCTTAATTCAAATTCAGCTCGACTCTTTTGAATGGTTTAAGAAAGAAGGCTTACACGAACTCTTTCAAGAAATATCTCCGATTGAAGATTTTACCGGCAAGAATCTAAGCTTGGAATTTATCGTTCCACAGGAACCCTTTGGTAAGCCAAAGTATTCCGAGGATGAATGCCGTGATCGTGATGCTACCTTTGCCGCACCACTCAATGTGAAGGCGCGTCTTGTCAATAAAGAGACGGGCGAAATCATTGAGAAGGATATCTTCATGGGCGACTTTCCTCTGATGACAAAGGAAGGTACCTTTATTATCAATGGTGCTGAGCGTGTCGTCGTGAGTCAGTTGGTGCGCTCTCCTGGTGTCTACTACACGGTGGATGAAGATGCGACAACGGGCAGAAAACTCTACGCTGCAAAGCTCATTCCAGGTCGTGGTGCATGGCTTGAGTTTGAGACCAGTAACAAGAATCTGCTCACTGTCAAGATCGACCGCAAGCGTAAGTTGCCCGTAACCACATTGTTACGCGCTATTGCTAGCCTTGCGAAGGACCAGTGGCATGCCGAAGACCTTGATCTTTCAACCGATCAGGGTATTCTCGATGCGTTCAAGGATGTTGATAACGACGCCAATATTCGCTATATGCAGGCGACGCTTGATCGCGATCCTGTGAAGCGTGAGGACGAGGCGTTGCTTGAACTCTATAAGAAACTACGCCCAGGCGATCCCGCTACCGTTGACAACGCACGCTCATTGGTGAAAAACTTGTTCTTCAACCCACGTCGCTATGACCTGGGTAATGTTGGTCGCTACAAACTTGACCGCAAACTTGACCTTTCAATTCCACAAAATCAGCGTATTCTGACACAGGACGATCTGGTAAATATTATCCGTCGCTTGATCTCGCTCAACAATGGGCACGGCAAGAAGGATGATATCGACCATCTTGGCAACCGTCGTGTGCGTTGTGTCGGCGAATTGATTCAGTCACAGTTCCGTGTCGGCTTGCTTCGTATGGAGCGCGTCGTCAAGGAGCGTATGAGCATTCAGGAGCCTGGACAGGCTACGCCGAACGCACTCATTAATATTCGTCCTGTGGTCGCAGCGATGAAAGAATTTTTTGGCGGTAGTCAGTTGTCGCAGTTCATGGACCAGACCAACGCCCTCGCGGAAATTGGGCACAAGCGTCGTCTCTCGGCACTTGGTCCTGGTGGTCTCTCGCGTGAGCGTGCAGGCTTTGATGTCCGTGACGTTCACGAGTCGCACTATGGTCGTATCTGCCCAATCGAGACGCCAGAAGGTCCGAACATTGGTCTAATCGGCAACCTTGCAACTTATGGACAAATCAACCCCTATGGCTTCATTGAAACACCCTATCGTAGAGTTATTAAGCGTGTCTCTGCTAACGATCCACGTCTGCTTGGACGTGAGTTCCGTGGCATTGTTGGACGTGAGCGCGAAGACGTTGTGACTGCTGATGGCGAAGTGGTAATTAAGGGCCGTGAGCGCGTACGCGTTGACGAGGCACTGTTCAATAAGCTGTCAGAAGTATTGGGTGAGACAGAGGTTCGCATTCGCTCATATGTGACGGACGATGTAGATTATCGTACTGCCGATGACGAAGAGAATTTCTGGATCGCGCAAGCAAACACCATTCTTACCGAAAACAATGAGTTTGGTGAAGATCGCGTTCTATGCCGTTATCAAGGTGAATTCGCGCTAGAAGTTGCGGATAAGGTGGACTATATGGACGTATCGCCGCGCCAAACGGTGAGCGTCGCTACAGCCCTTATTCCATTCTTGGAGCATGACGACGTGAACCGCGCTCTAATGGGCGCGAACATGCAGCGTCAAGCGGTACCTCTGTTACGTCCGCAGTCCCCAATCTGTGGTACAGGAATCGAGCGTCAGGTGGCGATTGACTCTGGGCAGGTCGCTATTGCTCGCGCAACCGGCGAAGTTGTCTCGGCAACTGCCCGTCGCATCGAGATTGTCGATGAGCAAGGTGAGGTGCATGGGCATCGCCTACGTAAGTTTGTACGCTCCAATGCTGGCACCTGTATTAATCAGCGTCCATTGGTGCGCAAGGGCGATTTCGTCACTGCTGGACAGGTCATCGCTGACAACACATCGACGCAAAAGGGCGAGTTGGCGTTAGGTCAAAACATCCTAGTCGCGTTTATGAGTTGGGAAGGTGGCAACTTCGAGGATGCTATCCTGATCAGCGAGAACATTGTCCGCGAGGACCTCTTTACCTCAATTCACATTGAGAAGTACGAGGTTGATGCACGCGACACGAAGCTAGGGCCAGAAGAGATTACGCGTGACATTCCAAATGTTGGTGAAGAGGGACTGAAAAACCTTGACGAGCGTGGCATCATCTATGTTGGTGCCGAGGTTGGACCGCAGGATATCCTGGTTGGCAAGATCACACCGAAAGGCGAGACTGAGCTAACAGCGGAAGAAAAACTGCTACGTGCCATCTTTGGTGAGAAGGCGCGTGAGGTAAAAGACACTTCGTTACGTGTACCACATGGTGAACGTGGCAAGATTGTCGAAGTCAAAGTCTTCTCACGTGATGCAGGTGATGAGCTACCTCCAGGCGTCAATCAGTTAGTGCGTGTGAGCATTGCACAAAAACGTAAGATCGGCGCGGGTGACAAAATGGCGGGTCGTCACGGCAATAAGGGTGTTATCTCACGCGTGTTGCCAATTGAGGATATGCCATTCCTGCCGGATGGCACACCCGTTGATATTATTCTTAATCCGTTGGGTGTACCGCACCGTATGAACATTGGTCAGATCATGGAGACACACCTCGGCTGGGCCGCTAGCGTGTTGGGCTTCAAGATTGCTACCCCAGTCTTCGATGGAGCAACGGAAGAGGACATTGAAGAATTTCTGCGTCGAGCAAACCTGCCGGAAAGCGGCAAGGTGCAACTCTACGATGGACGTACTGGTGAACCGTTCGACCATCCTGTGACCGTTGGTTACAACTACATGTTGAAACTGGCCCACTTGGTGGAAGACAAGGTGCACGCACGTTCGACTGGTCCATACAGCTTAATCACGCAGCAGCCGCTTGGTGGTAAAGCGCAGTTCGGTGGACAGCGCTTTGGTGAGATGGAAGTATGGGCATTGGAGGCGTATGGCGCGGCAAATATCCTGCAAGAGATTTTGACCGTCAAGTCTGACGATGTAGTAGGCCGTGTGAAGACGTACGAAGCCATCGTGAAGGGCGAAAACATTATGGAGCCTGGCGTTCCAGAATCCTTCAAGGTGCTTGTCAAAGAATTACAGAGTCTGGGCATCAACGTTGAGGTTCTCAATGAAGATGAACAGAAGATACAGTTTGTTGAGGATGCCTCAAGTGATGTGATGCCCGAACTAGGCATCAACCTTTCCGGTTTCGAGGGAGATCAATAAGGTAATGTGTGCGTCCCGTTTCTATTGCAAAGTAATAAAAACGGGACGCATATAAGCCAAACAACGGAGGTAGCATGCTCGAAGTAAATGATTTTAACGCCATCCGAATCAGCCTTGCCAGCCCTGAGCAAATTCGTGGTTGGAGCTATGGTGAGGTTACGAAGCCGGAGACAATTAACTACCGTACACTTAAGCCTGAGAAAGACGGCCTGTTCTGCGAACGCATTTTTGGGCCGACGAAAGACTGGGAGTGTTACTGCGGTAAATATAAAAGAGTTCGTTTTAAGGGTATTGTTTGTGACAAGTGTGGTGTTGAGGTCGCACGGTCAAAGGTCCGACGCGAGCGTATGGGCCACATCGAATTGGCTTCCCCTGTCAGCCACATCTGGTACTTCAAGGGAACGCCTAGCCGTATTGGTTTATTGCTTGACCTTTCGCCACGCAATCTTGAGCGCATTCTGTACTTTGCGCTGTACGTTGTCACTCACATTGATGAAGAGGCACGGCAACAGCACCTCATGCGCATAGACGAAGAGGTTATTGGCCTCGATCAGGATCAGGATGGCAAGGTTGTCGAGCGTGTCGAGAGCTTGAAAACACGCCGTGTCAATGAAGAGAGCACTCTTCAAAACCGTCTTACGGAAGAGCGGCGTAGAAGCGACCAAGAGCGCGACGAGGCTCTGCGTGATGCCGAACGTGCCGAGAGTGAAACACTTGCACAGTTGCGCGCCGACATGGGTAAGGCTGTGGAAGAGGACATCGTGTTTGCTACGGGTGCCACGACTCAAACGATTGTGGAACAAGGCAAAACAGTTGCGTCAAAAGATGTCGAAACATTGTCACGTCTGGCTGAGGTGACACGCAACGATATCGCGGAACGCGCACGCGTAGAGCTACGCGAGGCACAGGAAAGAATCGAAAACGATATCGAGCGCATGAAGCTTGAGTATCAGGCACAGATTGACACTGCTCAGACGCAAATCGAAAAAGAGCGCAAGGAAAACCATGCACGCTTAGAGCAGCAACGCCGTGACCTGGAAGGCATTAAAAAGCTGGACTTGTTGCAGGAAAATCGCTATCGTGAACTTAAAGATGTTTTTAGCGATGTCTTCCGTGCAGGTATGGGTGCTGAGGCGGTGCGCGAACTAATTAGCGACATCGACCTGGAAAAGCTCTCAAATGATATGCGCCGTGAAATCAACTCTACTGTTGGGCAGCGACGTAAGAAGGCGACCAAGCGATTAAAGGTCGTGGAAGCCTTCCGCAAGTCAAACACCTCACCAGAGTGGATGATTATGACGGTCCTACCCGTCTTGCCACCAGACCTGCGCCCGATGGTGCAGCTTGATGGTGGTCGTTTCGCCACGTCGGACCTGAATGATCTATACCGCCGTGTGATTAACCGTAACAATCGTCTCAAGCGCTTGTTGGAGTTAGGCGCACCAGAGATCATCATTCGTAATGAGAAGCGTATGCTACAAGAAGCATGCGATGCCTTGATCGACAATGGGCGTCGTGGACGTGCCGTTGCTGGCTCTGGCAATCACAAGCTCAAGAGCCTGTCTGACATGCTCAAAGGTAAGCAAGGTCGTTTCCGTCAAAACTTGCTCGGTAAGCGTGTGGACTACTCTGGTCGTTCCGTTATCGTGGTTGGTCCAGACTTGAAACTACATCAGTGTGGTCTGCCAAAGCGTATGGCACTTGAATTGTTCAAGCCATTCGTGATGCGCAAACTGGTGGAGCAAAACTTCGCGCACAACATCAAGAGTGCCAAACGTTTTGTCGAGCGCATTAAGCCAGAGGTGTGGGATGTCCTTGAAGAGGTCATCAAAAACCATCCGGTCTTGCTGAACCGCGCGCCTACCTTGCACCGTCTAGGTATTCAGGCATTTGAGGCCGTCCTTGTCGAGGGTAGTGCCATTCAGTTGCATCCACTGGTGTGTTCAGCCTTTAACGCAGACTTTGACGGCGACCAGATGGCAGTTCACGTTCCGCTTTCTGAGAAAGCGCAAGATGAGGCACGTCGCTTCATGATGTCAACCCGTAACCTGCTGTCACCACAAAGCGGTGATCCGTCGATTGGTGCTAGCCAGGATATGGTGCTGGGCTGCTTCTACCTGACACAACAACGCCCAGACAAAAAGGGCGAAGGACGTGTCTTCACCGATACAAGCGAGGCGATGCTGGCCTATCAGTCGGGTATCATCGAATTGCAAGCACCGATTAAAGTGCGCTTGAATGGTATTGATGTCTTTGATAGTCCACCTCCGTCCAAAGCGAATGTGACAAGCAAACTGGTCGAGACAACCGTTGGGCGTATCATCTTCAATGAGGCTCTTCCTGACCGTCTGCGTTTCAAAAACTACGCGATGAAGAAGGAAAACCTTCGACAGGTTATCGCGGAGTGCTTTAAAGAGTACGGACGTATCAAAACGACTGAGTTAGCCGACGAGATCAAACGTCTGGGCTTCACATTTGCAACCAAGGCTGGTGCCACCATTGCGATCAGCGATGTAAAGGTTCCGGCTGGCAAACAAGATGAACTGGCAAAGGCCGATGCGAAGATTGTCGATTTGGAAGAGCAGTATCACGACGGCTTGATTACATCGAACGAGAAGTACCTGCAAACCATTGACATCTGGAATGAAGCAACCGAAAACGTCAGGAAGATGGTTGAGACAACTCTTGATCCATACGGGTCCATCTATACCATCGCCAATTCGGGCGCGACAAAAGCGAAGTTCCAACAGATTCGTCAGTTGTCCGGTATGCGCGGACTGATGGCAAGTCCATCGGGTCGCATCATCGAAATTCCTATTCGTGGTAACTTCCGCGATGGTCTGAGCGTGTTGGAGTACTTTATCAGTAGTCACGGTGCGCGTAAAGGTCTTGCTGATACCGCTCTACGTACTGCGGAGTCGGGCTATCTCACCCGTCGTTTGATCGACGTGGCGCAGGATGCGATTGTCACGGAAGAGGACTGTGGAACTCCTGATGGCGTCCTTATCACAGAGGCCGACAGCAAGGATATGATGCAGACCGACATTCGTGGACGGCTGAATGGGCGTGTATTGGGCGAGGCTATTCCTGAACTGCCCCACATCGAGGTCAATGAAGAGTTGACAGACGAGACCATTGATGAGATCATTGCCGCAGGCATCAAGACTGTCCGTGTACGTTCAGTCCTGATGTGTCAAGCACGACGTGGTATCTGCCGCAAGTGCTATGGACGTGATCTTGCTGCAAATGCACTGGCTGCTATTGGTATGGCTGCTGGTATTGTTGCCGCTCAATCAATTGGTGAGCCAGGAACGCAGTTGACCATGCGTACCTTCCACTCTGGTGGTATTGCAGGTGCACAAGGCGACATCACGCAAGGCTTGCCACGTGTCGAAGAATTGTTTGAGGCTCGTGTGCCGAAAGACAAGGCGGAGATTGCGGAGATCGACGGCGTTGTAGAGATCGTGAAGGACGAGAATTCAAGTGCTCGTACTATACGTGTTGTCTCAACGAACGTCTTCTTTGACGAGTATCCATTGCCTGAAGGTGCTACTGCGTTGGTCGCTGATAAGGACAAGGTACAAAAGGATCAGGCTATTGCTACGATGCCTGCTGAGGCAGAAAACGAAGCCCAGCCTGTACTCGCACGTACCGAGGGCGAAATCGTCATCAATCCAGATGGCCTGTTAAGTATTCGCTTTGAGGAGCGTGAAGAGCGCTCGTATGTCATTCCAGTAGCTCGTACTATCAGGGTGGAAAATGGTCAGAAGATTCAAGCAGGGACTGCCCTCACTTCTGGTCAGAGAGACCCACAGGATGTTCTGCGTATCCAGGGACGTGAGGCCGTTCACCTGTACTTGGTCAAAGAGGTGCAGCGCGTCTACCGTAACACAGGTGTGTACATCAATGACAAACACATCGAAGTTATCATTCGTCAGATGTTGCGTCGTGTGAAGATCGACGATTCGGGCGATACTGAGATGTTGCCAAACGACCTGGTTGATCGTTTCGTATATGCGGATAACAATGCACATATACTCGCTGAAGGTGGCGAACCTGCCAAAGCGCAGACGGTCTTGCTTGGTGTCACAAAGGCATCGCTCAATACTGATAGCTTCCTCGCGGCGGCTTCCTTCCAGGAAACAACGCGTGTGTTGACAGAAGCGGCAATTGAGGGTCAGACAGATCATCTGGTTGGTCTGAAAGAGAATGTTATCATTGGTAAGCTCATTCCGGCAGGGTCTGGTATTGCACAACGCCAGCGCGACCAAATCGCGCGGCAGCAAGCTGCTGCTGCACGTCTTGCCTCTGGCACAACGGTTGTGAGCAGTAACATTCCAACGGCAGTAGGCAGTAGTACCCTGGGTCTGACACTTGACAGCCACGGGGAAGAGTGATACCATAGGTAACTGCATATGAATGATGTTAGGGCGCATACTTGTGCGCCCTTGCACTATAGAAACCTAAAGAAAGACAGGGAGGGTTGTTCCTTGCCAACAATTAATCAGTTGGTCCGAAAGGGCCGTTCGCAGAAACAGAAAAAAGTAAAGGCCCCGGCGTTATTGTATTCGTACAATGCGTTGAAGAATCGTACCTCCCGTCTACGTGGCTCCCCACAGAAGCGTGGTGTTTGCACACAGGTACGTACCATGACGCCAAAGAAACCGAACTCGGCGATGCGTAAAATTGCTCGTGTTCGCTTGACAAACCAGATGGAGGTCACTGCGTACATTCCTGGTGAGGGTCATAACTTGCAAGAGCACTCGGTCGTACTCATTCGTGGTGGACGTGTGAAAGACCTGCCAAGTGTGCGCTATCACATTGTACGCGGCACTTTGGACAGTGATGGCGTTTCAAAGCGTCGTCGTGGTCGCTCCAAATATGGTGCAAAACGTCCAAAGCCCGGTCAGGCAGCAGCACCAACCAAAGGTAGACGGTAGGAGTTTAATTTATTACACTCCATATCATGTTAAATTTGTAGAGAGATGTTATTTCTCTTTACCCGATACCACCTGAACGCCTTCAGGTCCGTCGGTTATCACACATCACCAGAAGAGGAGCATAGAAATATGCCTCTTCTCTGCTGAGAGTCAGTTGTCCTCCTACTCACTAAGGATAGGCATCTGCGTGTAGGCGTCCGAAGGAAGTTGCAGGGTCGGACCTTGCGATTGAATTCGACGCCTTTTCTAGTGCCCTGATATAGTTCATGCGATAGCAGGGAGACCCTTGCGGTCTCCCTGTCGCGCTGAACTGACGATACGGGCATTATTCAACACTATTTGCTTTTCCCGCTCATAGAGGGCAAGCCTATGATGGAACGAGCAACGATCAGAAATAGAGCAATAGTAGACACAACTAGGGAACAGGCACGATGCATCACTTTGTTATAAAAGAGTAGAGGCCAATACACCCGCTAGTTGATGAGGAGAAAGACCTTGCCAAGACGTAGAAAAGTAGTGCGTCGGCCTGATGTGCCGGACGCACGATACAAAAGCCGAAATGTGGCTCGCTTTATGAACAAGCTCATGCTTGATGGAAAGCGTAGCCTGGCAGAGCGCATTATCTATGATGCCTTTGATGCCATTGAAGCGAAGCAGAAGCGTTCACCACTGGATGTATTTGAGCAGGCGTTGAAAAATACCACGCCAACTACTGAGGTTAAGCCTCGTCGTGTTGGTGGCTCGACCTATCAGGTGCCTGTGGAAATCCGCAGAGATCGCGGCAACACGTTGGCAATGCGCTGGCTCATTCGCTCTGCGCGTTCTCGTACTGGACGATCAATGGCGGATAAACTCGCCAGTGAGCTAATGGATGCTGCGGCGGGTCAGGGCGCAACCATTAAGAAACGTGAAGAGACCCATAAGATGGCGGATTCTAACAAAGCATTCGCTCATTATCGCTGGTAAAAAGATATCATGGCAACAAGAGATTTTCCACTCGAAAAAACGAGAAATATTGGTATCATCGCTCATATTGATGCTGGCAAAACAACCACTACAGAGCGTATTCTTTTCTATACAAAAAAGATTCACCGCATTGGTGAGGTCCACGAAGGCGCGGCTACTATGGACTGGATGCCCCAGGAGCAGGAGCGCGGCATTACCATTACGTCAGCCGCCACAACCTGTTTTTGGCAGGACCATCGCATCAACATTATTGACACTCCTGGACACGTTGACTTTACCGCTGAGGTAGAGCGTTCATTACGTGTTCTTGACGGTGGCGTGGTTGTCTTTGACGCTGTTGCTGGTGTCGAGCCACAATCCGAGACCGTCTGGCGTCAAGCAAATAAATATGATGTTCCACGCATGTGCTTCGTCAATAAGATGGATCGCACAGGTGCGGACTTCTGGCGCACCGTTGAGATGATCCGCGAACGCCTCGGCTCCGTTCCTGTGCCGATTCAGATTCCGATAGGCCGTGAGGGTAACTTCAAAGGCTTTATTGACCTGATTGAGAACGAGTCGGTGGTCTTCACCGATGATCTGGGCACAAAGTCAGACCACACCGAAGTCCCAACCAGCATGGAGGCTGAGTATAAGCAGCATCGTGAGTTCCTCATTGAGCGTATCGCTGAGACTGACGAGGAACTGACACTCAAGTACCTTGAGGGCGAAGAGATTTCAAAAGAAGAACTCATCGCCGCTCTGCGTAAGGCGACTATTGCAAATGCATTAGTGCCAGTATTATGCGGGACTGCGCTGAAGAACAAAGGAGTGCAGGCAATGCTTGACGCGGTAATCGCGTACTTGCCATCACCACTCGATATTCCTGCTCCAACGGGTATCAATCCTGACACAAATGAGGAAGTGAGTCGTGCGGTTGATGACAATGCACCATTCAGTGCATTGGTATTCAAGATTGTTTCTGATCCATTCGTCGGGCGTCTTTCATACCTGCGAGTTTATTCAGGCATGCTCTCTAAGGGTTCTGCTACCCAAAATAGCACCAAGGATAAGCAAGAGCGTATTGGTCGCCTGTTGCGTATGCATGCAAATCATCGTGAAGATATCGACGAGATTCGTGCGGGTGACATCTGCGCGGCTGTAGGCTTGCGTAATACCTTTACTGGTGATACACTATCCGATGCCCAGAACCCAATCATTCTTGAGTCGATTAACTTCCCTCAGCCGGTGATTGAAATTGCTATTGAGCCTAAGACGAGAGCCGACCAGGACAAGATGGCAATTGCACTGAACAAGCTAGCGGAAGAGGACCCAACCTTCCAAATGCACACAGACCTCGATAGCGGTCAAACCATTATCGCAGGTATGGGTGAGTTGCACTTGGATGTTATCGTGGACCGTATGTTCCGTGAGTTCAAGGTTGAGGCAAATGTGGGCCGACCACAAGTCGCATACCGTGAAACTATCACGAAGCCAGCACAGGCACAGGGCAAGCACGTTCGTCAGACGGGCGGTCATGGTCAGTATGGTGACGTATGGATCAAGGTTGAGCCAAACGAGCGTGGCAAGGGCTTTGAGTTTGTCAATGCCATTGTCGGTGGTGTTGTGCCAAGAGAATACATCAAACCTGTCGAAAACGGTATCAGAGAGACGTTGGAAAACGGCATCATCGCTGGTTTCCCAATGATCGACGTGAAGGCTACGCTGTATGATGGGTCTTATCACGATGTTGACTCGAACGAAATGGCCTTTAAGACTGCTGGTTCGCTAGCAATTAAAGAGGCTGCGCGCAAAGCTACTCCAGTTCTACTGGAACCTGTGATGTTAGTGGAAGTGACCACCTCAGAGGAATTCTATGGAGGCGTTATCGGCGATCTTAATGGACGCCGAGGGACAATCCTGGGTATGGAAAGCCGTGGCGTACAACATGTGGTGCGGAGCTATGTTCCCCTTTCCGAGATGTTCGGCTATGTAAATGATCTCCGTTCGATGACAAGTGGGCGTGCAAGCTACTCTATGGAGTTTGACCACTACGACCCCGTGCCGAGAAGTATTGCCGATGAAATTTCGGCAAAAGCAACTCGCTAAAATCGTGTTGAGGGAATGACAAGTTATTCCCTCAAACCATGAAGGCTTAGAAGACCTGATACATCAGGTCTTTACTCCTCATAAAACACAATGCAAAATGTGTAATTTTTGCGTCGTCTGTCTTATCTCGCTCAGTGCCGAATCAGGGAACAGGCCGCCTGAGCAATAGTATCTTTTAGTGTGCCTTTTACAGGAACACATACATAATATTAAAGAGGAATGAAATGGCAAAGAAGAAATTTGAGCGGACGAAGCCGCACGTGAACGTGGGCACGATTG
>CAXUIS010000104.1:0-4184 GCA_964250915.1 uncultured Ktedonobacteraceae bacterium
CCAGCGATAGACTCCTAATGTTCCCAACACGATTTGCACCTCAGCAGCGAAATGAGCGAGCGCAGGTAAACCAAGCGACGCAAACATCGAGAAGGCGAGTATCGAACCATAAAGAGGTAAGACCGCCCATATGCCTGAGAGCCGTGCGATTTCGCGCGTTCCCGTTCGATCCGCGAGCATGCCCACCAAGAAAAAGAGTGCACTCGTGACTAACCCATGCGCGACCAGTTGATAGGCCGCACCGCTTGCTGCTGCTGCACGGTCCGCGGGGTTTGCCGAGAGTGCGGCTGCCACCGCGACACCGAGCAAGACGTAGCCCATATGGTTGATGCTCGTGAAGGCAATCAAGCGTTTGAGGTCGGTCTGGGCCATCGCAACGGCTGCCCCGTAAACCGCCGAGACCACAGCGACTGCCGCAATCGGTATCGCCCACGCACTGAACGCTCCTGGGACTGTCGGTAAGGCGAGCCGTAACAATCCGTACCCACCCAGTTTCAGTAACAGCCCCGCGAGAATAACACTTCCTTCCGTTGGTGCCTCGGTATGGGCATCGGGCAACCACGAATGAAGAGGGACAATAGGTAGCTTAATCCCAAATCCAATCAAGAAACCCAAGAGGATGAGGAACGCACTCACACTTGTGCCAACAAAGGGTCGAGCGGCAATGATAGCTGGTAAATCGAAGGTGTGAGGATTTGTCCCTAAGTAAAGACCGAGAATGGACAGGAGGACGGCAAGACTTCCAACACGTGTATAGAGAAAAAACTTGAGTGCTGCTTGCAGCCGTTGTCCCTCATGCCCCCAGATACCGATAATAAAATACATTGGCACTAACGCAATTTCAAAGAACACGTAGAAGAGTAACAGGTCCATCGTGCCAAAAAAACCAATGAGCCCTGTTTCCATCACAAGATACAGTGCGAAGTATTCGCGTGACGATTTTTCCTGCTTCCACGCGTACAACATGACTAAAAAGGTTAGCAATGCGCTCAAGAGAATCAATGGCAAGGAAAGGCCATCGACACCTAGGTGATAGCTGGAACCGAGTGTAGGAATCCATGAGGCACGTTCCTCGAATTGCAGCGTTCCGCGTTGCCAATTAAAAAGTGCTGCCAGGACAATACCTACGACCAGGACAAGGCCAGAAGTGCCAACTGCAATCCAGCGTTGTACCTGTCTATTTGGAAAAAGGTAGAGCAACACTGTCCCCAGCAGTGGCAAAAATATAAGAAGTGTTAACATACTTTTTTACTTTCTTATCGTATCAGTGTTGCAAGGACAGCGAGGGCAACGACTCCTATGCCCCATACAAAAACCAGCAAAAGGTAGTTTTCAATGCGTCCTGTTTGTAAGACGCGCACTCGTTGACCAAACGCAAGAATATCCTGTCCCAGGTCTTTCACTGTGTTGTCGAAGCCACGCACGTCAACACGCCCACCTGCTCTCACAATGAACAGTGTTGCGTTGGCAATTGCACCTGCAAAGCGTTCAAAAGTAGAAGCATCGAACGTTGCACAGGCGCGTACAAATGCCAATAGTCCGTTGATAGCCCCTTGATTGAGTGTGCCGAAAACAGTCGCATCGAAGGTATCCAGTAGGGCGGCAAACCGCAATCCAAGCTGTGCTACAAGACGATAGAGAGCCTTGAAGCCAAATTCACCGCTCAAAAGAGGTCGAACCATTTGCAGAGCAGGCCAAACGAGCGATTGAGGCCAGACAAAGCGTGCTAGAAGTCCAGTGGCGACGCCAAGAACAGCGATAGTTAGTGTCAGTAGGGTTGCAGTCAGAACGTCGGGTACTCTTCCTCCGAGCAGATGACTGAGAGGTTGACCAAACAATGTCGCATTTATAAGAAGACCAAGAGGGATCAGGACAGCCAGAACGAGGATTGGGATGAGCAACCCACGTGTTGTTTCATGCGCCTTTTGCGCTGTTGAGGATGGGACACCAAGAAAGACTAACCCAAAAGCTCGTGTGCTATAAAGGGCTGTGAGCAAACTGGCGACGAGTGCCGCAATGAACAAAGGGATATTTGCTTGCCATGCGGCTGCTAGCACGGGGTCCTTTGGAGGCAGGGCAAGTGTGACAGGCAGACCCGCGAGTGCAGCAGCACTTAATGCGAATGCGAAGGCGGTCAAAGGCATGCGACGTAACAAACCACCCATGTGATCAAACGTTGTATACTCATCGACCGCACGGTCTACCGCACCTGCTGAAAGAAAAAGAGTTGCCTTGTACAACGCTTGAGCAACGAGGAGGAGTACTCCTGCAAGAAGGCTGCCACTGCCAAGTCCCACAAACATCAGCCCAATCTGACTCATGGTCGAGTAGGCCAGTGTGCGCTTGAGGTCTGTTTCCACAAGTGCTACCGCTCCTCCCAAAAGAGAGGTGAGAACACCGACCCACGCAACGATCTGGAGCGACGGCGTAGCAACCAAAAAGAGCGGGTAGAGCCGGGCGACCAGGAAGACGCCAGCCGCAACCATCGTGGCAGAATGTAGCAGTGCCGAAACGGGTGTTGGGCCTGCCATCGCATCGGGCAGCCAGCCCTGAAACGGGACCTGAGCTGATTTACCTGCTGCCCCGGTGAAGAGGAGCAAGGTAATGAAAAGCAAGAGACCCGTCGCTATTCTTCCGTGCGTTGCTGCCCTAAGAACGACATCAATTCGCCCACTGCCGACACTTCCAATTAACAGCAAAACGCCAGCGAGCAGCAAAACATCGGAGATGCGCGTCGTAAAAAAGGCTTTGGTCGCGGCACCAGGAGGAGCATCGCGTTCAAACCAGAAACCAATGAGCAGATAGGAGCAAATACCAACCAGTTCCCAGGCGATAAAGAGAGTGATGAGATCAGCAGCAAGAACGAGTGTGAGCATAGAACCTGCGAAAAGACTGAACTCTGCAAAGAAACGCCCACGACGTGGTTCCTCCGCCATGTAGCTCGCTGCGTAGACGAAGACAATCAGCCCGACGACGGAGACAAGCGTGGCGACTAGCGCACTGAGGGGGTCGAGCCAGAGCGCGAGCGTCAATGTGCGTCCGCCCACAGAAAGCCACGGCAGCGAGACTACTGCCTTCATCCCTTGAGCCGCAGCGACCAGTCCTAAAACAGAGACCACTGTAGAACCAACCATTGCTATGACCGCGAGTGCTGAGGCAACTCGACCAGCACGCGCAAGCCCTAGTGCCAGCACTCCAAAAATGGTGAGAGGAAAGAGCGGAGCCAGCCAGAATATCTGCATTCCTATCACTGTTTCAACTCCTTCACTTCGTCCACATTGGCGTTGCCTCGCTGACGAAAGACCATCAGCACCAGCCCAAGTCCTGCCGCCATCTCCACAGCAGCAATCGTGACGATGATAATCACAAACACCTGCGCATCAAACTGATCAGGACGCACAAAACGCCAGAAGGCCACCAGCGTCAGGATAGCAGCATTCATGATGATCTCGACACTCATCAGCACCATCAGCGCGTTCCGTTGCGAAAGGATGCCCGCGACTCCAATCCCAAAAATAATCGCACCCAGGATCAGATAAGGAAGCAATCCTGGTCCTCCATTACTGGTAAGCCAACTCATGATTGACCTCCACTCTGACTTCCTGTTGCCACTGTTTCTGGTGTAAGCACAAGCGTCATACCACATTTGGGACATGTGCCCGCTCCCTGTTGCTGCACCTCTGGATGCATGGGACAGGTATACATGCGCTTGTCATCATCGCCCTTTTCAGATTGCTGTACTTGTGGCTGCTTGAAAGGCTCCTGTTCGCGTTTGGCAAGCAATACGGCACCTGCAATACCAGCCAGGATGAGTAAGGCCGCACCTTCAAACGCAATCATATAGCGAGAGAGGAGTAATTCACCAACGACACGTGAGGCATCCTGTATCTGTACAGTTCCTGCAAGAGGCCACGGCGTCAAAATGAGTAGGGCAATGAGCAAAATCGCTGAAATTATTCCAATGACAATGGCCCAAGGGAGTTGAGATGTAGACATTGCCATGTCCACCATCATGTCATAGTTCTGACGCGGCGTCATTCCACTCATATCCATGTCACCCATATCATGGCTACTCATATCCATACCATTCATGCCGGGACCATTCATCTTCATGCTTTGGTCTTCTGTACCTTTTTCAGCCATCTTCATATCCCCCATATCCATATCAGACATAGGCTGCTCGC
>CAXUIS010000104.1:4284-15550 GCA_964250915.1 uncultured Ktedonobacteraceae bacterium
TGCATAGAGAAGGCACCAGGACCACGCATGTGCATATCACGTTTCATGCCCCACATCATCTCGCCACCTGGATCCATCATCATCATGACCATGAACAGCACCATCGCGAGCATGCCACCGACATTCATCATGATCTGAATAGCCGCTAATAAGTCAGCATCCAGCAGAATAAAGATGCCCGCCAGCGCGACAAAGCTTGCCATGAGTGCCAGCCCTGCTCGATACATACTCATGGTAATAATCATACCTGCCGCCGTCACAATGGCAATCAAGGCGAGAGGAAGAAAGATGATCCACTCGATAAGTCCACTACTCATCCGTTACCTCCCTACCGGAACGATCAGCGTGAGAATGCCGACCAGCGTAATATTGAACAGACTAGCGGGCAAAAGAATTTTCCAGGAGAGCGTGAGTATTTGATCGTGTCTCAATCGAGGAAAAAAGTGTGCAAGCCAGAGGACCAGCGCGGATAAGGCGAAGGTCTTGAGCACGAACCAGACAGGTCCTGGCAACAATGGTCCCTGCCAACCACCAAAAAAGAGTACAACTCCCATCGCCATGACGAGCAAGAAGAGCGCGTCGAGCGCAATCTTGAAAAGGAGCAATCTTGCCCCAGAATACTCCGCGAATGCTCCACCCTCTAGTTCACTCCCCGCAAGCGCACTATCAAAGGGACGGCGAAAGGAGACGAAAAGCGCGGCGAACAGGTAGATGAGAAGACCTAACGGTTGCCAGACCACAAACCAGAGTCCTGCTTGCGCTTCCACGATGCGCTGTGTCGAGAGGGATTGAGCTGCCATCACAGGACCGATGGCAGCAAAGCCAATCGGCACTTCGTAGCTAATCAGGTACGCGGCTGCACGGAAGGTCGCAAAGAGTCCCTCTTTTGAATTTTGACTCCAACCAGCGTTCATGATGGCAACCACAAAAGGACTGAGCAAGACAATAAAATAAAAAAGACCAATTGACGGATCAAATCCTATCAGATGCGGTCCCAGTGGAATAACGAGCGCGACAAGTGCGACTACTACAAGCGCGATAAACGGAGCTGATCGAAAGAGAAAAAAGTCGGCACCACGTGGCACTAAGTCCTCCTGACGAAGCAGCATCAACGTGTTCGCAAGAGGCAAGGTCAGAGCAACTCCAAACTGACGGAGACCGAGACGTAACACATACTCCATGACAGCAACGCAATACGTCCCAATGAGTAATACTAGCAAGACAATTAGAGCCGTAAGAAGTACATTCATCCATCCACCTCCGCCATCGCAATATCGAGACTCGCCAGAATTACCTCCGCATCAGCAAGTTTTTGTCCCACAAGGAACTCGGGGAGAAGCGCGACAAGTGGAGCCGATGGACCTCGCCACTCAACCAGTGTCGGTCCGTCATGTTCCTTTGTCTCTTGATGCACAAGGTGTATGTTGATATCACCCCGTGGTCCTACAACACTTGCAGTAGCTTCACCTCCAGGAATGTCCCAACATGCCTCATGAACGGAGGAGGATGGTTGCTTGAGTACGTTGCCTACCACCTCGCTGGCAAAACGAAGATCAGTTACGGCATCTTGCAGACGTGTTACCAATCTACTTTGTATGTCTCCACGCCCATGTTTACTTGCATCATACACGGGACCACGTTCTATACCGGCTTGCTTGAGTTGTGCTAGAGTCAGGATTCCAATACCACGAGTACGAAGCGCGAAGCCACGATTTCGCTCAACGTACTGCCGTAATACGTCAGTATCATGTGAGAGCTGCTGTAGCTGTGCTGAAACGTTGTTGCTCCCTCGTATTCCCAACACACCGCTATATTGAGGCAGAATCCATGCTTCAGGAGGACTCTGCCATATATGAGAACAGAACTCTGTCAGTTGGCGTGCGAGTCGATATGAGCGTTCGGTGAGGACCGAGTCAGCGAGAAGACGCGCGAATCGTACCAGCCACCAGAGGGTGTTTTGTGTTCGTTCGAGTGCTATCACGAGGGCGCGATATGCGTGTGTATGTGCTGGTCGTTGCCATCCTTGCAATTGTTCGAGTGCCTCGACATAGACAAGCTGACTTGCATTCGGAGCAAGTGGGTCGAACTGACGCGCAAGCAAAAGCCCTTGTTGCCAATCGCTCTGTGTCATCGTGTGAGCAATGCCGCGAGCAGCATACTCCGTTTCCATCTGTACAGAAAACACCTGCTCTCCGTCACAGATGAGAAAGAGACGTAATGGTCCAGAGGTAAACGCTTGTAAAGGTCCCAAACTGAGGACAGCGAGTTCGGTTGCCATCTCCTGTTCCTGCTTTGCGGGCAGCTGAATTGTCGTCTCCTCTGACTTAGTCGTGTCGGAAATGTTCGTCTCTGATTGCAGCCTTACATCAAATGCTGCGTTCACAATCTGCTCAAGAGAGGAAAATGGAATACGCTGTGCATCGGGAAAATGACCATCGAGTTGGGCAAAATTGCTCTCTGACAACGTAGTACGTTCAGCCTGTGACTTGCCTATAAGAAGGACACGAGCAGGATGAGCAAGCGCGGCTGCCATCATAACCACCGATGGAGCAAGTTTCTGACTGATTGGCTCAACCACGATAAGCAGATCAGCATGGCGAGGAGAAGAGACCTGTTGCAGATACGGGTCTCGCCCTGCAAGGTCTGCCAGCAGATGCGCGCCGAATCCACCATCGACTCCTACATAGTGATGCACACCTCGACTCAAACGGCTGAACCAGCCAGAGCGTGTCTTTGATAAGGATTTATCGCTCCCAATCAAAAGCCCCCTCCTTCCAAGCAAAAAAGATTGCCGAGGTCAGGATAGCAACAAAGACAAACATATCAAAGAACGCGACCAATCCAACCTCTTTGAAGGCAACAGCCCAGGGAAACATAAAGACCATCTCCATATCGAAGGCAACAAAGAGCAATGCCAGTACCGCATAGCGTAAGCGGAATTGTACCCACGTCTTATGACCTGTCCGACTACCATGCTCAGGTGGCGGATTTTGCTTCGATTTTCGTGAAGCTGGCCCTCGCAAGCGGTTCGCAACCAAAGCGAATGCTCCAATCAGAAGAGCAACAAGGAGCATAACGGCAGCGATAGTATATTGTGTACTAATATTATCGGTCATGGTACGCACCTCCTTCGTATAGCTCTCAAATATGTACACGTATGACGATACACATATGTTGCGAAATTGTTACTACACGACCATCTGTCAAAGTAAATGATACTTATTTGTATAACTATACGATAGCATCACCCCCAGGGGTGGGGTAACAGAAAAACTATACCACAGCATGCTCCAAAGCGCAAACAAAGTTGATTTTAAGAGAGTAAAAGCTACGTCCCCTTTCTGTGTAGAAAGATGACGTAGCTTTTACCAGAGGCATAGAGATATGCTCTATTTTAGAGCGTGTTGAGAGGCTTTCCACTAGTTCGTGGTGCTGGTGCTGCTTCTTTTGAGACAGTGTAGCCTGCATCATCCAGCACTTCTTCAATCTTCTGCATTGAGACTTGATGAGGATCATAGCGGAAGTGGACGCTCTTCGTAGGAATATCGGTGTTGACCGCCTCTACTCCGGGAAGTGCTCCCAATGCTCCGTTCACCGTCTTGACACAATGTTCGCAGCTTACATCTGGAACAGAAAGCGTTGTTTCCTGTAAATTTGCCATAGTATTCTTCCTTTGCTGTAATTCTACTAGCGGTTTCTCCAGGTGATACAACTGCACCAATTCCTTGATAACAGTGTTCTCATTTCTGGGGTGATATCTTTCCCTTACCCATAGGGTGGGGGTATATCAAAGAATATACCATACGACAATGAATATTGCAAGGAGACAATTAATGTATTCTTGATCTCATGAAGAAAGGAGAGCAAGGCAATTCTTAATTACACCGAACATACTTTCCATAGTTTTATCAACGCTGTTTATAGTATGTGTATGCATGGTACGAGCGTGTATGGTATACTTGTGTACGTACCAAAGTCGTCTGCTATAGCGTAAGGCTGTAGCATATATGGTAACTATTATCAGAAGGTAGTATTGCTATCATGTCTAACTACTTACCATCACTCATTATCAATCCAGGCGACCCCATTTTCATTGGTGCCATCTTTGGCTTTCTCCTCGCTGTTCCTGTTGCGCTCTTTCTGGCATACTGGATAAGCGATGTCAAAAATAAAGTGGCGGTCATTCTTGGAGCATTCGTCGGTTCGTTTCTAGGTCTCCTCGGTGTTCTTGGCTGGGTTGATACACTCATTTTTTCAACACCTCTTCCAAAGGCGGATGGCGTCTCAACATTTTTTAGTACTATCCTCCTTTGTTCTGTATTAGGTCTCGTTGGAGCTATGCTTACCGACCTGTTCATAGAACGTAGAACGACTCACGACTACCGCAGGGAAGTATAAGTAAAGGATCATACTGTCTCTTCTACAACATATAGATGCAAGCATCTGTACTTCTCACTGGTAGTATATCTACAAAGGGACAAAACAAGGGAAGAGTTACGCGTTCGATAGTCGTAACTCTTCCCTTGTTTTGTACTTTACACTCTATGAGAAGCAATAAATCTTTCGCTATTTATTTACTTTAATAGGAAGTTTCATTCCTTGCTCGTAGTGTCCAGATAAGTGGCAGGAGAACTCAAGACTTTGTGTTGTACTTGATGAAGGGAAGGTATAATTAATCGTTTGTGTCTGTCCAGGATTGATATTCGTGATGTGAGCCAACGCCATTTTGTCCATTTGATCCATCGGCATGTTCCCCATATCCATTGGTTGCATGACCATAAACTCATGAGCTGTTTGTCCGCTATTAGTTACAACAAAATGATACCGCGTTCCAGCAGTAAAGGTCGTCGCAGAAGACGCAACCTTATACTCTGAAAGAGTGACTTGTACATTCTGAGTTCCTGAAGAAGCACTTGCCGAAGAAGTGTCTCCTGATGCAGTACTACCATCGCGCGAGCAAGCTGCCAAAACAAGCATGAATAGCATAACCATCAAACCAAAACCTAGTCGATGTTTCATTATATATTTCCTTATTCACATATATAAAGTGTATTAACGATTGCCAGCAAGATTATACAGTTGCACAAGTTCCGCGATAACGGCCTCGCCTCGTCCTTCTGAAATACCTTCTGGGACACAGGTGTGTAAATGGCTTTCCACGAGAAGCCCTTCTAACTTTTCAATGGCCTTGCGCACTGCATACGTTTGGTGGAGGATATCGACACAATATTTGTCTTCCTCGATCATTTTACGAATACCGTTTAGATGCCCCTCGATATATTTCAAACGTTTCAGCACGTCCTGTTTGTCTGCTTGCATGTACTTTCTCCTCTTCTTTCCTTACCCCCTGGGTATGGGTACGACATAATTATATCACAATTCCCCACTTACGTACAATTAGCAGGAGTTTCCTGTGCAAAGGATGTGTCAGGTGCTTGAGGTGAGCGAGTTAGTTGAGCAAGCGTGTGAGATAGCCGTTGGCACGAAAGCATTTGCTATGACAATGCAGTCATGGAAGTCTTCTTTGACCCGCTCAAAGGCGAGTGAACTGATCGACACACGTATAAGACTCGTCGGGAGGCTCGACAGTTCAACTTTGAGGATGAAGCGTGGATGATGCTAGGCCCAACCACGCCACCCTCTTCGTCCTCCTGGCAGGTATCGACGCCATCGTGTGACAGCGTTCCAACGTGAACGTATTCCCCCAAACTGTTCTGGGAGGAGGGGTCCAGTTGCGAGGAGAGCGGCGTTCGACTGGAAGTGGTCAGGATTGGTGGTTCCCACGATAGCAACATCAACTCCTGGAACCGTCAGCGTAAAACGTAATGCAATGCTCAATGAGTCCTGAAAGTCGCTTGCGAGGAAGGAGTATTTCAGCGAGTTCAGTCGCTCCCAATAGACCTGCAAGTGAGCATTGCTTGGCTTTTGTCCCGTTTTCCACACAGCATTTGCAATCGGGTGTTTCGCGATGATGCCCATATGTCGTTCTTTCGCCTTGAGTACCGTGAGGTCAATGGCTTCTTGATCAGCAATGTTGATTGAGGTTTGCAGTGTATTAAAAGCTCCTGATTGCACCGCATAGAGCGCGCTTTGGCGATCTCCACTATAGCCGAGATAGCGGACTTTGCCTGCATCACGGACACGTTGTAACACCTCAATCACCTCACCACGTTTGAGTATTTGCTCAGAACAACTATGCAATTGCACCACATCTAAATAGTCTGTCTGCAAACGTTTGAGACTGCGCTCAATACTCTGTTCTAACAAACGCGGATGCCAATCGGGAAGATTCAACCCAGATGCATGTCCACACTTTGTAAAAAGATAGCAGGTACTGCGACGATTTCCTAGTGAATGTCCAATAGCTTCTTCGCTCTGCCCATAACACTCAGCAGTATCAATCACATTCACGCCAGCATCAAGGGCCGTGTAGAGTACACGAGCGACCTGCTCTTGAGAAGCTCCGATCATTTCATGACAGCCCAAACCGAGTTGACTCACGCGCATGTCGGTGGAACCAAAAAGATGTGTTTCCATCGTCTTGTTCTATTCTTTTACGAGGGACGTATCTAAGTTCTTAAAGAATGTTTTGAGTGAATGCTTTGCCATTTTCTGAAACAGAGGATTGTTCGCGGCAGCAACTGGCCCTTCAAGATCTGCTATCGTCTCATAAGTAAGGAGTGCGCCCTCGGTCTCAGGAGTGAACGTCATACGCGTCACCGTGTGAATCTTTCCACCAATACGACCATTCCGACCTGCTTGAAGAACGAGCGTTTGTGGTTCTTCACGTTCCAGAACATCAATGGTGATATCGTAGGGTCCTTCCAGACCCGGCACCGGTGTCACAAGTCGTACCTTCATATGACCATGTTCGGCAGAATACCAGGCATCCTCACACCCTGGGATATTTTTCTGCAACGTTTGTGGATCAAGAAGGGCAGTAAAGACTCGTTCGCACGATGTATGAAATGTATACGAACCGTTCATTTTCATTATTTATTTTACTCTCTTTTGATACATCTTTTAGTACATATCTACTAAGCCAACGTCATGTTTGGCTGAAGGTAGCGAGGCTACTCACGAACTTCAATGTCTTCGATGACATCGCCAACCCGAATGATGCCGCCATGTACAATACGTGCCCCTAGTCCTCCACGATGAATGAGGCTAATCATAAGACTATGACTGGTCTCATCGGCAAGGTTTGGGCAAGGTTCGCGTAGCGCGACTCCGTACAGGATAGCCTCTCCAATCCGAAAGGTGCGATGAACCAAGTGATTGAGGGCAAAGCCCTGTGTGACGATATTGCGACGTGGCGTTCCGGCGTCCAGGTCATTTTTTTTCTCGCGCCGTATTGCTTCAATCGTTTCATATTCAATAAGCGTCACCTCATAACTCGGTTCATCATCCTCATCGTCTGAATGTGTTCCTGTTCGCAGATAATAGCGGTCTCCTTCGATTCCTCGACCTTCAACCAGATGGGCTTCATGAAGTGAGATCATTGGTGCGCCTGCCGCTCTCGCAAGGTAAAGGGCACTCACGTTCGCTTGCCAGAAATTCGTGTTACCAAGAAACTCGTTTGTGCTCATACAAATATGCTCCATGCCATCTACACAAGCGCATCACTTGTAGAAGGTGAATCATCGAACAGGTCAGTCTCGACAGAATCTGGGAGAGGAAAACCGTCCTCTTCTCCCAGGTCAACAATGAGGTCTCCCTCGCGGATGATCCCCTCAATGAGAATCTGGGCACGCAGACCACCACGGTTGACCAATCCTGAGAGCAGGTTGTGATGGGTGATCTTGGCAATGTGCAGACAGGGATGGCATAAGCGAATTCCGCGTAGTGTCACTTCCCCGACCTGAAACCGATGACCAACCAGATGATTGAGAGGAACATTACGGGTGACAATGTTGCGACGCGCATCTCCAGCCTTGATATGCAGGTCTTCATATTCCTCATTCAAAGCATCGATGGTTTCCACTTCGATCAGTGTTACTTCGTGACTGGGACCATGATGCCGTGAAAAATATCCCGTTCCCAGAAAATAGCGGTCTCCTTCCAGTCCCTTGCCTGGAACGGCATGAGCTTCTTGCAACGAACGCATAGGCGCTGCTTCTGCCGAGGTAATGTGTAAAGAGACAACAGTGCCTTGCCACATAAGATATGCCCTCCTTTAATGCGTAGAGCGACAAAAAAGTATGCCTGCTCATTGTTCTACCATTGACAATAGTATCACCTAAAAATGCTACTATCATAGCAAATGAGGTTAAGATCGTGTGCTATTTCCTGAAAAGAAGTGGAGAAAAATTTACCTGCTTAGCCGATTGGCGACTTCATCTTTGCGAGCGATAAACACAATTCATGGACTGTAGTTTATCAAGTGGTGTACCCTGAATTGCTGCTCGACACGTTTCTTGAAAAAGCGCACTGGCACTCGATGCTACGAAAAACGTGGAGTGCTCTTCGCCCACTGAAACGTTTCCCTGTTTTACGCTTACTCATTGCTTTGTAAAAGGGAGAAACATATACCTCGTAACACATATATTCATGCCATTGGCAGTATTTTCATGCTCTTCTCATAATTATCTCATATATATGGTCATATCCAAATTAGTAGGAGAGATAGAAGAATAATGCTTGTGACATTCATGAAAATGAACTACATCCTGTTTCAGGAAATTAATGCACCCGCTGGAACACATCCTTGGTTAGACACCCTCATGATTTTTTGTGCAAATTCGCTGATTTTCCTTTTTCCATTTGTCCTTGTCATGACATGGGGAAGACCTTTGAACTGGCGCAGATACTTGATCTATCAAGAGGAGGAGAAACTCCTTTGGGAACGTCGAGCAGTTGTTCTCTGGACAGGCATCGCATGTTTTGTAGCGTATGGTATCAACCTGCTCATTGAGCGGTTTATTTTTGAACCGCGTCCATTTGTGAGTCATCATGTCCATCTGCTGGTAAGCCATGCTGCTGATTCCTCATTTCCGAGTGATCACACAGCTTGGGCATGTGCAGTGGTAGGAATGCTCTTCTTTTCTCTGCTTCTACATGTATATCGCCAGCAAAGAAAAGCGCATGCACAGATACATGTACGTCCTTTGCTTGTGCCATTCCTCTTACTTGGACTCGCAATACTCTTCGCCCTGTGTATTGGGATAGCCCGTATCTACGTTGGAGTACACTACCCAGGCGATATTCTTGGAGGAGGATTTGATGGTCTTCTTGCAGCACTGTTCGTGACATTTCTTCGTCAATGGTTTCATCAACCAACGAATGCCATTCTTCGGTTCGCACAAAGGATGTATATAGCATAACAAAAGAGCGTGGGAGGCCACTGCGTCTGCGGCAAAGGGCAATTGTGCTGTGCCCACCACGCGAAACCGTTCTCGTTGTGGGAGGCGGTGATGCTTCTCACTGGCAGGGCCACTGCTAGTCGCAAAGCAGAACAGGGACTGTTGTGCCTGCTTGACCTGTTGCACAAGCCAGACGATATCCAGTTCTTGAAACTGCTTTCACCACTTGACGCACGATGTGTCCATTCTTTTGATCGACGTAACATTGATCATTCTTCAAAGGGAGATCGGAGAAATCAAGATTTCTGGTGATGCAATGCGCCATACGCACAGAATAGCAATGCGTTAGAACACAGTAACCTTCACACAAGGCATTTCTCGCCTCTGTTCTCTTTACAGAGCCACTCGTTTCCCAGTCTCAAACGACTCAATAGAGGCCAGTGCTACTGCCAGTGCTCTCCGACCAGCCTGAGCAGAAACGGGTGGCTCCTTTCCCTGTTTGAATGCAGTCAGCAGTGCGTCTACATATGTGTCAAAAGTGGTGTGGAATGCCCGATCCGTATCGTTGAAATACCCTGCTTGCCATACCTCGCTCATTTCATTGCCAACCGATTGAAACGAGTAGCGACGCACCGTATCCTCGATTAGGACTCGACCTTGCCGCCCATTTATCTCCATCACATGCGTTCCAAGATACGCATAGGAGGAGTCATACGACCCCACCAAACTCCCTACAGCACCATTGACAAAGCGGAGTGCCAGGGCAAGCGTTCGATATCCCTTCCCCGTCATGTCCGTCAATTGCGCCATCACCGACTCAATGGGACCACAGAGAAATTCGAGCATATCGAACCCATGACATTGTGTTTCGATGAGGTTAGCATGAGGATGGTCACTTGTCCCCTCTCCACCAAAGCGCCACGTCGCAAATACCACCTCGCCCAGTTTCCCTTGCTCAATCGCCTGACGAGCCAGTTGGACAGGATGTGCATAACGATGGTTGAAGTCAATGGCAAAAAAGAGGTTGCGCTTGGCAGCTTCGTTCAAAAGAGTGTCTGCTTCACGCAGATCAAAGACGAGGGGTTTCTCAACGAGCAGTGGATGTCCAGCCTTGATCACAGAAAGCGTGACCTTGAAATGTGCTTGATTGGGCAAGCAAAGGCTCACCAAGTCAGGTTGTTCCGTTTCCAACATCTCATGTACATCGAGATAGGCATGAACGCCAAGCGCGTCTGCATGTGCACGTGTTCTTTCAGGATTTTGCCCTACCACAGCACAAAGATCGACATCAGGACGTGCCGCAAAGACACGTGCATGCTGGGTACCCCATCTGCCTGTTCCAATCACGGCCACCTTGACATGGTGTGTATTGCTCATTGCTCGATCACAACCTTTCCGGTCTGTCCTTGAAAAAAGAGTTCAAACGCATGTTGAAGGTCATCTCTTCCATAGGTGTGCGTAATGATCTGGCGCAAGTAGGAGCGGTGGAGACGAAGCAGATCCAAGTTGTGCTCAAACTCGCGGTACGCAAAGTACTCACTTCCCAGCACGGCTCGTTCGGTTGAAATCAAGTCTGGCGAAACATGTAAAAGCAGTTCTTCTCCATGACCAACACATACTAAGACGCCACGCTTCTCCAGGACACCGAGACACTCCTGGCGAGCAATACTTTTCCCACTTGTATCAATGGCAAGATCAACCGCGTTAAATCCATATCTGAATATCCCTTCCTGAAGTGTCCGTTCCTTGAGATGAATAGGCATTCCTCCAAGACGCTCGGCCAGCTGCAAGCGATAGTCGCTCACATCTGAGATAAGCACCGGGATTTCCTGTCCAAGCAGAAGCTTTGCCATAACCAGGATAGCGAGGCCAATGGGACCTGCCCCAGCGACTACAAGCGACTCTATATCTGGATGAACGAGGCGACTTCGGAGGAGGGCATGTCCTCCTGTTCCCATGATATC
>CAXUIS010000105.1:0-13367 GCA_964250915.1 uncultured Ktedonobacteraceae bacterium
AAAAAAAATGGTCACACCCAATGACCTGCGTGAGAGGAAGAGAAGGTAACTCTATCATGACACTTAGTTACGGGTGTAATTTCTGCTTGTTCGCTAACATGTCGATGAATTTTTGTATTCGAGCAGAGCGCGTCTCAGCTTTTTTCGCCGTTTGAATTCTGAACAGGATGGCATAACGATTGACGCTATTCAATGTTGCGAAAAACTCCTTCGCCTTTGGATTATTGTTCAGTTCCCTTTGAAAATCATCTGGTACCGTAATCTTGCTTTGCGATTCGTAGGCAGCCTCCCACCGACCATCAGCCTTCGCAAGCTCGACTTGTTGTATCCCTGCTGAATGCATTCTACTCGAAGCAAGAAGCACTGTCGCTTTGTCACAGTTCACTTTTGACCAAATGCTTTTGGGACGGCGTGGCGTGAATTTTTGTAGCCAATACCGGTCGTCACATGCGGCTTTTTGCCCATCAATCCAGCCATAACAGAGCGCGCCCTCTAATGCCTCTGCATATGAGAGCGAAGCAATGCCTGTTCCTTTTTTTGCGAACTTAAGCCACAGACCTTGCGTATCTGTGTGATGCTCTGTGAGCCATGCTTCCCACTCTTGCTGAGCTGCAAATGAGATGATTGGAAGATTATCTGTATTCGTCATGAGTCACCCCTCGCTTTTTGCTACACGAAGAGCCATCGTTGCGGCTTCATCAATTCGATAGAGTTCGGGGAGTCGCACGAGTTGCTCCTGACTCCCCAGATAGTGTATGACCACGCCGTAGTCTCGTTCAGCCGACTCAAGCGATACGTATCCATTGACGACATCATCATAAACAAGAGTGACAGGACGCTGAAATGGACTTCCATAGCCTCCACCCCCAGGTAAATTAAGTTGGACGCAGGCATCTGACGCAAGAGGAACAAGAGCCTTTGGTTGAGGACGCGTGGTGTTGTTTACGAGAAATTCGCCTAACGAGCCAGTTATACCACCTTCAAGTCCTGTCGCGGGGAAGTTCGTGCGATCAACAAGTGCTGATACTCCCCAGGGCGCATCGCCTCGATATCCAAACTCTGTCCATTGCCCTAATCCTCCACGATACGTACCAGGACCACCCGAATCAGTACGTACCTCGCGTAGATACTGGACAAGTGGTGTGACGCTTTCTACTATTTCGGTTGGCACACCGGCAACACCGCTAGGGAAACCTGTTGTACTAAGACCATCTTTTATCGCACGCGCTCCTGTACCCCCACATTGAAAAAGACTAAATGTAAAAGGCTCCTCCGTTACAGGCTGCTTGCCATGCCAAACGGAAATCCAGATAGGATCAGCACCACACGCCATAAGTTTTCCAGGCATCGCAGGAGCTAATGCCCCGAATATCAATCCCGGTAGGAAGTGTCCAATTACGTGTCGTGACGCAACAGGTGCAGGCTCTACACAGTTTAAAATAGAGCCGAGGGGCGCAGTTACATGGACAGGGCGGAACGCTCCCTCGTTATGTGGAATTTCAGGACTCACCGCCGCCTTGATCGCAAATGAGGCATAGGCGTGCGTATAATTCAGAACCACGTTAATCCCCCTGGAGCTTTGAGGCGATGAACCATCGAAATCAATGAACAAGTCTTCGTCTTCGATAGTAACGGCTACCTTGACGCGAATCGGTTCGTCAAAACCATCACTCCAAGACTCGTTCTCGTATCGTCCGTTGGGAAGCGCAGAAATCGCGGTACGCATGGCACGCTCCGAACGTGTAATGATTTCGTCTGCGAGAGGATCAACCGAGTCCAATCCAAATTCATCCATGAAGTGCAAAAGTTCTCGTGCGCCAACAGCATTTGAAGAGGTCTGAGCGTAAAGATCGCCAACCGTTTCATTGGGAGTTCGCACGTTTGCACGAAGAATTCTAAAAAGCTCCTCATTGGGCGTATTGCGCGTGAATAATTTCGTAATTGGAATGCGCAACCCTTCCTCGTAGACCTCACGAGCCTCACCAGAGAAGATACGTCCGCCAATGTCGGGAGCATGGCAGGTACTAGCAAAGTAGCCGACCACATGCGTGTTCTTAAAGACTGGTGTCAGGACCGTCATATCATTGATCTGACCAGCCGTTTGCCACGGATCATTCGTAATCAAAACATCGCCGGGTTGTAGCGTGTCGGCGGGATATGCTTTCAGGAAGTGGCGCACTCCGGTCGCCATTGCATTAATGTGACCGGGAGTACCAGTGAGCGATTGAGCAATCATCAAACCACGCGTGTCAAAGACGCCACAAGCAAGGTCTTGCGATTCGCGCACAACCGTGCTAAACGCGGTACGCATCAACGTTACTTGCTGCTCATTCACCACAGCAAGTAAGCGATTCCATAAAACCTCAAGAGTTACAGGATCCATTGTATGCATCATGCCTTCCCAACTACATTATAGCTCTACAATAAGGTTTCGCTGCCCATCAATACGACAACGACTATTCGGCCCTACGATGACCGTTGACTCGCGCTCTTCGATGATTGCCGGTCCAGTAAAGCTGGTACCAGCCATCAATGCATAGCGGTCATAGACTGGTATAGTGCCGTACCCACTCAACTCTGGAAAATATGCCTTGCGACTCCCTTTCAGCGCAGTTTGAGCATCCCTTGGCTCATCCTCAGTTTCTCGCAGGTATACATGGGGAGACGGACCAGATGAAGTGACACGCCAGTTGATAACTTCAATTGCTACGGACGAACTAAGTCGCTCGTAGAGACGGCGATAGATTTCCTCAAACGAGTGCGTGATAGCGGGAATGCTCTCGCTACTCAGCTGACCAGGAGGAAGGGGTACTTGTATCTCGTGACCTTGACCAACATAGCGTATGTCAGCAATGCGATGATGAGTGATGTCCGCTGACAAAACACCGGAGTTCTCTAATAGTTCCTGGCCTTCCCTCTCCATTTCGCTGAGCAATGCATTCACCTCCTGCCAGTCCAGAATATCTATTCGACCAGGCCAAGAACGCACAAAGTCAAAAGCCAGTGGAGCGGTAAGCAAGCCAAGAGCACTCATGACGCCCGCTCCATAGGGCACGATGAACGCAGGTGAGCCTAAAGCTTTCGCAATGCGAAAACCGTGTACGGGTCCGGCACCACCGAATGCAAAGACAGGTAGCGTATGTGGGTCTTTTCCACGTTCTAGCGTGTGAATACGCCCAGCATTTGCCATGCTTTCATTTACGATTTGGTGAATGCCCCAGGCAGCCTCTTCAATAGAGATACCTAACGGGTCGGCAACGCGTTCCTTGATGGCTTGCCGTGCACCTGTCAGGTCTATTTTGAACTCGCCACCAAGAAAATAGTCGGGGTCGAGATAGCCAAGTACCAGATCGGCGTCAGTAACAGTCGGTTCAGTTCCTCCTCGCCCATAGCAGACAGGACCCGGCTCAGCACCTGCTGAATTCGGGCCGACTTTCAAGAGTTGCATTGCGTCTATAGAGGCTATTGAGCCGCCCCCGGCACCAATCTCTATCATGTCGATCACCGACAATTTTACTGGAAGTCCTGACCCTTTTTTCAGTCGATACCTCCGGTCAACCTCAAACTCGTGGGCAATCAACGGTTGCCCACGGTCAATGACACAGAACTTAGCGGTCGTTCCACCCATATCGAAAGAGATAAGATCAGAATAGCCACATGCAGTACCATAACTAGCCGCAGCTAACGCACCCGCAGCCGGGCCGGATTCGAGGAGACGTACAGGAAAACGTGTAGCAGTCTCTACAGTGACAATTCCACCACTAGAAATCATCAAGAAGAGACTACCATTGAAACCGATACGCGTCAGGCGCATCTGCAACTCGTGAAGATACTGCTCTACGCGAGTTTGAACATACACATTGATAATTGTCGTTGAGGTACGCTCGAACTCGCGTATTTCAGGTACTACCTCCGACGAGATTGAGACACGCATCGTTGGTGCAATACGCTGAATAATGGCTCGGACTTCCCGTTCGGCAGATGCATTGGCAAAGCTATTCAAAAAGGCGATTGCGATAGCTTCAACTCCGTTCGCGACCAATTCGTGCGTCAGTTGCTCAACAAATGTGGTATCCAAGGTTTGAAGCGTCGTTCCATCCGCTAACGTGCGCTGAGGTATGCCAAAACGCAGATAACGGGGTACAAGTGGTGGCGGCTTTTCAAGCAAAAGATCGTAGAGTTCGTAGCGGTTCTCTCTGCCGATTTCAATTGAGTCACGAAAGCCTTGTGTCGCGAATAATGCAGTTCGTGAGCCAGTGCGTTCAATAACCGCATTCGTTACCAGAGTCGTACCGTGAATGAGTTGTTGCACGTTCTCTATTGCGATCTGCTCGCGCACAAGTGTTTCTACCACAAGCGTTTCGACTGCCTGCGATGGAGCACGAGGCGTGGTGAGCGTTTTGCCAGTCACAAAACGACCAGTCGTTGTGTCAAATACAACGAGGTCAGTAAACGTACCTCCAATGTCCATGCCTATGCGGTAACGTGGAGAGGACTCATCCATCAATTGCCCTCCACTTTGGGGAAGCGGCTCAGAGGAAAAATATCTACCTGAGGTGATCGTTGCTGAGACAAAAGACCACCATCAACCGCTAAAATATGGCCCGTTATATAACTGGCATCATCTGACGCGAGGAAGACCGCTGGACCAGCCATATCAGTTGACTCCCCTACGCGTCCGAGAGGTATAGTGACTCCTCGCTCTCTCTTTATCTCTGAGTCCATCCCCTGTGTATCAATTGAGCCAGGAACGAGTGCATTCACGCGAATACCATACGGGGCAAGGTCAAGTGCCATCGCTCTCGTAAGAGCTTCTATACCACCTTTTGACGCATCATAAGCTGCCATTCCTCGATGTGAGTGTGTGGCACCTCCACTCGACATATTAATAATAACGCCCTGATGCTGCCGAGCCATTATGTGTGCAGCACGAGAAGAGCATAGAAAAACACTTTTGAGGTTTACCGCGATAACGTGGTCCCACCACGTTTCGTCCCCTTCGAGGAAGTGACGTTCGACATTGATGACTCCTGCGTTGTTGACCAGTACATCCACTTTTCCAAACCGTTCAAGCACAGTATCAAAGAGACGGTCAACCTGACTCTTCTCTGAAACGTCTGCAACACCTGAAATAGCCAGTCCTCCTTGTGCAGTAATTGCCTGGACCGTTGCCTCAGTGCCCTTCGCGTCAATGTCATTCACGACGACCTGCGCACCCTCACTCCCAAAGCGAAGAGCGATAGCCTGTCCTATGCCATGTGCAGCCCCTGTTACTATCACTATTTTGTTTGTAAAGCGTTGTTGCATCACTATGTTCCCTCGTTCTCTTGTTTGCTAGCTTGGAATTCCGTAACTCGACATATGCCATCCATTTCCACCCCAATGAACGTTGACGCCCGAATACAGGAATATCGGTAGGGGCAGCAATTCATTGCGCCCAATGATGGAGGTAACGGAGGGGACAACACGTTGGCGATAATTCTCTTTCCTGATGTGAACCCCTCCCAACCCATCTTTAGACGCAATGAATTGCTGTCCCTACCGCTCTACATTCCCGTATTTGATTGTCAAAATTTATAAAGTCCATAGCTCATGACTCCAAAGCACGCTCCGCTCCAAGCAAAGCAGTGCGCATTCGATGAGTTAAATAAGTACCATCGCGTGGTGGCAACACACGTGGCAGTTCCTCTGGAAAGACTTTTATAACAGCAAATAACATATCTGGTAACGTACGGATATCTTCGCCCAATCCCGCCAGTTCATGGGATTGCCGAACGGTCAATGTATGTTGAAATCCGCAGGCATGAGCGACAGATGCAAGATTTGTGCCCATCGCGGTATGTGTGTGCTGCTGACCCGTTTCGCCATAACGTTCATTGTCCATTACCACAATACGTAAGTTGAGCGGATGTTGTGCCGCAATCGTTGCCAGACTGCCCATACCCATCAACATCTCGCCGTCACCTGTCAGCACCATCACCTTGCGTTCTGGCTGCGCGAGTGCCAGCCCCAACCCAACCATAGCCGCACCGCCCATCGCACCCCACAGGGGAAAGTCCAAAGGCTCATTGCCACAGGCCGCAAGATCATAGGCGGGCGAACCTAGACCCGTCACGATGATTAGATCGCCGCGTTCGCGCAGGAGTTCGTGTAACGCATCACGCCGATGGAGCATACTCACGGCTTGCCTCCCTCGAAACTCTTCGCGCCTATCAGCTTTTGTGAAAGCAATACCGCGACTCTACATCGGCTCTGAAAGGCGAACAAAATGGCAGCTTCGACTGTGGAACAGACATCTTCGACCGAGTTAGCGCGATACACAATGACACCACTCGCTTCCAAAACAGTCGGCGTGCTTTGACCCATCGGCACTTGCCACGGATTGAACTCGCCCCATTCTCCACGCATGGTGATGAGTGTGAGAAACGGCATGTTGCATACGCGAGGGAGTGAAAGCATATTGATACAGTTTCCTACGCCACTCGATTGCATCAGCAATACAGCACGCTTGCCACCGAGAAATGCACCAGCCGCAAACGCAACACCCTCTTGCTCAGTCGTTAACGTTACGGTATGCATCTCCGCATCGTGCTGGCACAACTCGATCAGACGCTTGTGCCCGCCATCTGGAACAAACGAAACCATGTCTATATGATGAGCTTTGAGCAGTGAGTAGATGCCAGCAGCCCAATCAGTTGCGTTATTTTGTTCGTATACTGTCATCACCTATATCGTTCCTTTTGCCACAAAGGTGTAGGAGAAATAAGATGCACTCATGGTGCGTTCTAATTGTATGCTCATCGTATGTTCCTTAGCAAGCCAAGTCAATTGATTTCAATACCATTGTAAACGTTGCGTATCATATAATGAAGGATATCGAATGGTTTTGTATTGTAGGGAGTAACTATGGATTATCAACTTGCCTTAGCACCTGATCTTGGACTATCGCCAGCCGATTTTGTCGCTGTGTGGAACATCACCACAGAATGCCGTGATGCCGCAGAAGCACATCTGCTATCTCAAACACAATCTCGTACCTCTAACGCCTCGTCATACACTGAACGGATTGCACTGATCAAAAGAGCAGACCTTGATGTCACATCTCACACAATCGAAAATCTTATCAAGGAAGTACTGAAGAGAGAGGGCATGAGAAAAGTAGGAGTTAGTCATGAGAACACACAGGATGGTATACCGTTACTAACAATAAGTAGCAACGATAAACAACGTTGAGAACGGCTTCTATTCGGTCATCACCTTCTACACACGAAGTGTCGGACGTGCGAGGCGAAACGGAAGAAGCGCATTAGAGACGACACCTCGCGTCAAAGACTCGGCAAGCAGTTGTCCCACTCGCATTCCAAATGGCATGCCGTGCCCTGAGAAGCCCCCAACTCCCCAAACATTCTTCATATTCGGCACTACATCGGCAATTGGCAAATAATCAGGCGTAAAGGCCATCAATCCTGCCCATCGTTGCGTCACGTGCAACCCTGAAAGCGTGGGAAACAAACGAGGAAAGACCTGCTCTAGTGCCTGCTGAACCTCTTGCGTCGGTTGGCTAACACGCACGTCAACATCTTGTTGCGGTGCAGCAGTCCGACATCCCCCTAAGACAATGGAACCGTCGAGCGTTTGCTGCCAATACTCTCCCGTTCCTGTCATATCAACCGCCATACCAGTAGAAAAAATAGGAGACAGAGGCGCGTACGAAAGAACTTGTCCTCGTACAGGGACAACTACTTGCTTTAATGAAGGTAGTAGGTCTGTAAGCCATGCATTAGTTGCCACGACCACATGTTGTGTCCGAATCGTTCCCTGTGAGGTATGCACAACTACAGTGGTTTCATCGGGAACTAGTTGATGCACAGTTGCATGAACACAATGTGCTCCATGACGTTGGGCTGCCATGAGCAAACCATGAACGAGACGTGCTGGATGAACAAGGGCAGTTTCAGGGGTGAGCAAGCCGCTAACAATCTCTGGACCAAGCGGTGTACTAATCAGTTCCTGAACCTGTTGACGGTTTAGTAGCTGTGTCGCAACTCCATCGGCCTCAAGAGCGGTATGACTTTGGGCGAATGCATGCTGTTGGTCAGCATCAAGCGCAAGGGCAAGCGTTCCAGTTTCACGATAGTCACAGAAAATCTCTTCCTCTGCAAGCACTCGACGCAGGAGGCTTCGACTCTCAAGCGTTATCTGCAATACATCTTTCGCGGTCTGGTGCCCCAAGCGTTGTATTGCTTGTGGATAGGCTTCAGCAGGACCGAGTGAGAGAAAGCCTCCGTTACGTCCTGTCGCCCCATGAGCGGGTGCATCACGTTCGAGAAGAACAACATTCGCGCCTGCTCGTGCGAGCCAATAACACATTGAAGCTCCTAGATAGCCTCCACCGACGACAACGCAGTCAGCCGAAGCTGGTAAATTTGCTGACAATACCATTTCTTGGGCTGTATGCTGCCAGTAAGACGTTGGTTCAGAAACACTCACTTGAAACTCCCTTGTGCATGTATGACGACCATCATTATAGCATAGTTATATTTCCCTGAAGAAAAATATTAAAAAATGGAGTAGGTACGGTAAACAGCGACAACTAACGTGCTTCACTTGCCCCTGCTGCATAAAGAATACCTCCCCAAAGATGGGCAAGAAATAAAGGTTCTTTGTAGCTCTCGGAGGTATGGCCCATCGCGGTATACCAGGAACGGCCACCATCAAAGGTGTGATACCATGCTATTGGATGATCGGCTCCCATGACACCTCCTACGTAGGTTTTCTCGTCAACCGTCATCAAGACATGCACAACACTAGATGGATTGGACGCGAAGTTATACCACTCGTCAGTCCTTATCCATAGACTTGGCAACATGCGAGTCGAGGGATGAGTGGAGTTGAGAACGTGAACGCTTGCCTGCACCACCCGTGAATGTCCATGCACCCGATCAAAATATGCTCCTACCAATTGTCCATACCACGACCAGCCATATTCAGTATCGCTCGCAGAATGTACGCCAGCATATCCTCCGCCGTGGCGGATGTAGTGTTCAAAGGCTACTTTCTGGCTTGTATTTAGGATATTGCCGGTTGTAAGCAGAAAAACGACAGCATTATAGCGTGAAAGGTTTTCATCAGTAAAGGCTGATGCATTCTCGGTGAAGTCAATTACGACATGCTGACTCATCCCCAGTTTATGAAGAGATGCAAGCGCATCAGGGATAGATCCATGACGAAAGGCTCCTGTTTTTGAAAATACAAGAATGTGACAAGCAGAAAGATGCTCAACGTCGCACATGCTTTGCTTTGTAGTCGTCGAAGCATATCCTTGTGTTGAAGCAGGAGGCGTACTTCCACAACTAATAAGATAAGTGATAAGAACTCCCAACAAACTCATACTCATTATGTGACGTAATAAAAATGTACTATGCTTTCCTCTCAAAGCATAATGAGTTTTCACGGATGAGCCTCCTATTGAAGAGAGACCGTAGGATAGATAGTCACAGGGATGCTACTCCATGCACGCATCGTGTTGTTCGGCTTGCGTTGCGGCTGACCCGTGATCTCAATCCGTTCCACGCGTTGCACAAGCGCAGTCAGCAAGACCTCGGCCTCCACGCGAGAGACAGTTTGCCCGACGCAACGGTGAATGCCCATCCCAAAGCCAACATGACCCGAAGCATTACGTCGAATGTCAAAACTATCCGGGTTGTTCCATCGTCGAGGATCGCGGTTGGCGGCTCCGAGAAATAACAACACTTTCTCTCCGACTGGAATGCGTACCCCTGCAACCTCGACATTCCGCGTTGTGGTGCGAAAGAATGTCTGCACTGAGGACTCCCAGCGTATCGTTTCCTCGAAAGCCGATTTCGCCAACGATGGGTCTTGTCGCAGTATGCTCCACTGCTCTGGATGGCTTGCCAAAGCATAGATAGTTGCCGCTATACCGCTGATTGTTGTATCCAGCCCCGCACTGATCAGAGAACGTACAAGCAATGGTGCCCATTCCTCAGGTATCTTGCCTGTATCGGCAGCAGCCCAAATCTGAGCACCGAAGCTTCCAGGACGCAGTGCCTCATGGCTACAACTCTTTGTAACCCATTGCAGCACAGGTTGAGCATTAGCCATAGCCTCCGCAAGCAACTTGTTGCGAGGTCCAAAGCCGTTGAACACCATGTTGGCATACGGCAACAAATTCTCTCGGCCCTCTTCAGGCAGCCCAAGCGCATCACCAAACACCTTGAGTGAATATACTTCAGCAAGTTGAGTCATGGCGTCGAAACTGCCAAGCGTGATGAGCCGGTCTACCAGTTCGATGGCTTCGCGTTTGAAATTCCCTTGCAACGCCTTGATGACCGGAGGAGCCAGGATCGGACCGACGACCTCACGCGCACGTGTATGGAAAGGAGGGTCAGCCTCAAGCAGAAGACTAGGTACTCGCCACGGCTTCTCCTTTTGAAAGTTGCTCAGGCCCGCACCAGCAGCCGACGAAAAGGTTTCATAGTCCTTGAGAGAGGCGTTCACCTGCTCATAACGGGCCATGCTCCATATACCATACGCTTCTAAGTACACAACTGGTCCGGCTTCACGAATCTGCTCGTGCAACATGTGTGGTTCCATGAGGTTTTCTGAAGAAAATGGGTCTGCCGTAATAACAGGAACACCTTCCGGTGTGACTGCGGTGTCAACCATAATAACCTCCTCTTTGTAGGAATGCGATGATGCATATGAAAATATTAATAGAGATATCCTGATGAATTTTGACAACTAAATACAGTAGTTCCACTCGGTAGGGGCAGCAATTCATTGCGTCCAAAGATGGGGGCGGTGGGGCAAACGTTCCCAACACGTCTCTTGCGGCAACGTGTCCCCCTCCCAACCCATCTCTGGACGCAATGAATTGCTGTCCCTACCGACACGACCAGATACGCTTCTTATGAAGCACCATATCTTTTCTGCAGAGCAGATACAGGTAGCGCAGATAGATGGACATCGACAAGGGCTGGGAGGCCACGTTTGGTTGTCGCAAGGGCAGCCTTGAGGCTTGACAAGAGGTCAGCCCTTTCTTGCACTACCCAGCCCTGAACGCCCATACCTTGTGCAAGTTGCGCAAAATTTAGTTGAGGCTCACCAAGACCAGCAACTGCGTCAAGTAATGTTTCGTTACTACTTGCAAGCGTACCTCGCAAGCGCAGCATCTCTAACTTGATGATGTCATAGCTGGCATTATTGCAGATGATAACCAGGACAGGCAGAGAATAGTGCGCAGCAGTCCACAGGGATTGAATGGTGTACATAGCTGACCCATCGCCAGTTACGACAATAACTGGTCGTTGCGGCGCACCAATCTTCGCACCAATTGCCAAAGGTACAGATCCACCAATAGCAGCGCCACGCACTGTTAAGTAAGATGTAACAGGCGTTCCTGCGCTCATCACATACTCCACCATCGACTGACGAGCAGTGATCGCTTCATCAACAAGAATAGTATTTGGAGGCACAATCTCGCGTAAAGCTTGCATGAGTTCGGCAGGATGTATAGGTCCGTCAACCATATTTTGTGAAGGAGATTGAGAGGGTGCCGCCGTATCGGTTTTTCTTCCTTCTTCTCGCTTTCCATCACCTTGTTGCTGCTCAAAGACCGTGATGAGGTGAGCAAGCGTTGTCGTTACATCTCCATAGAGAGGAAAACTGCCGTGCTCATTTTTGCCTAGCGCACTCAAATCGTCAGTGAGATGAAGTACCTGCGTATCAGGAGACACAATAGGAGCCGGATCGTTCGCATAAAAAAACAAAGTCGTGAAACTGCTTGTACCTACGAGAAATAGGAGATCAGCTTGAGCAAGCAAAGCGCGGCGTTCCTCCGAAAAGTAGGGGAGCCAAGTACTCCTGGGAGCAATCTGTCCATCAAGGCGGCGCGGAAAAGCTTCATAGACAATACGTGCCTTTGTCTGTGCCGCAAGTTTCTTGATATGTTCATGAGCTACTTGCTCTATATCACCAACAAATATGACAGGGTTTTGGGCTGCAAGCACCATTGAGGCGGCGCGTTCAGTATCAGGGGTAGGTGCTTGCCCCAGAGCTGGAACATGGAGTTCAGGAATTTGAGGGATGCTCCCATATGCGGTTCGAGGAGCGTCTGTAAGCACGTTTGTTGGCAAAATCAAACAGACAGGCCCTTGTGGTGGTGTTAGCGCAATAACTGTCGCGCGGTAGAGTGCCGATGCAAGTTCGCCAGCATCCTTGACGGTCCATACCCACTTACACTCTGCACGAGCAATGCTTTCAATGTCACTCGCAAGGGGCGAATCTTCGATCATGTGACGCGTATCATGGTCGCCAACCGTCACGACCATTGGCACTTGTGCTCTACGAGCGTTGTGTATATTGGAAAGACCATTTGACAGTCCAGGCCCAAGATGTAGGTTGACTAACGCTGGCCTCCCTGTCATGCGTGCGATACCATCGGCAGCACCTGTCGCGCTATTCTCTTGAAGGAAAAGCATAAATTGTAATTCGGGATATCGCGTAAGTGCATCCATGAAAGGAGCTTCCGTCGTGCCAGGATTACCTAACACATAACGATAGCCATACTGAAGAGCAGCTTGGAAGAAGAGGTCGGCTCCCTGTTGAGGTACGTCTTTCTGTGACACGGCTTGTATTCCTTTTCATCGTGATGAACGTTATAGGTACTGTACCACAAGCTCTGTCTTTCTGTCGAACATGGCAAATACGGTAATTTCTTTCGGTAGGGGCAGCAATTCATTGCGCCCAAAGATGGGGGTAGTGGAGGGGCAACGCATCGACAACGACTCCTTGCCACGACGCGAACCCCACCCAACCCATCTTTGGGCGCAATGAATTGCTGCCCCTACCGCTATATTCGGTTATCAAAGCTAATTGGGACTGTTGCATAGCCAGCGCGAGTATGCTTTCACCATGACTTTTCCCTCACGAGTAATCTGCTGAAACCTACTACATTCTTGACCTGTCGAGGGTAAAGGATTCAGCCAATTTTGTATTTCGAGTTGTTCGCCAAAACGAGGACTATCCACATATTCGATGTCGTAGGAAAGGGCATTCAACACTGTTGTATCTGGCGAGATACCATGTTTTGCATACACTTGCCAGCTTGCATTGTCTAACATCTCAACAGCCGAGGCGTTATTGAGATGGCGCGCCGAGTCGATATCAGAGAATTGTACATGTACCAATATTGTTTCTGGCATCGTCTCAGGAAATGTTGGCAGGGGTGTCTCTGCCAATTGTGGCATAGGTCCGTCAGGAAGCCAGACACGAACTGTCTCTTCTGGCAGACGTGTCGGGCGTCCATGAGCATCGACATAGACCCAAAGTGTTCGTGCGGAAATAAC
>CAXUIS010000105.1:13467-15535 GCA_964250915.1 uncultured Ktedonobacteraceae bacterium
TCTGCATCCAGCCCTGCAATCTCCTGCATGTAACGCAAAAATGCTGTAGGAGTGAGCACACTATTCCAGTTGCATTCATCATAACGAACGGTATGCGTCTGCCAAAATTGTCGGTTCATAGACTCTCTCATTTCCACTCGAATGCGGTAGGGGCAGCAATTCATTGCGCCCAAAGATGGGGGAAGGGGGCAATGCGTCGGCAACATTTCATTTTCCCGACATGACCCCACCCAACCCATCTTTGGGCGCAATGAATTGCTGCCCCTACCGTGACGTTATACCGCTTCCTCCATCAGAGTGCGACCAACAAATTGACTGTTATAGAGGTCGGCATAGAAGCCGTGCCTCGCCAGTAACTCCTCGTGTGTGCCCTTCTCGATGATCGTACCGTGATTCATGACCAGGATCAGGTCCGCGTCTCTAATAGTGGAGAGCCGATGAGCAATCACAAAGCTTGTCCTATCCTCCATTAGATTAGACATTGCCTTCTGAATTTGCACTTCTGTTCGTGTATCGACGCTACTAGTTGCTTCATCCAGAATGAGAATTTCTGGATTGGCGAGGAAGGCACGCGCAATCGTGAGCAATTGCTTTTGACCCTGCGAAATGTTCGTCGCGTCCTCGTTCAACAGTGTGTCGTAGCCATCGGGTAGCGTCCGAATAAAGTGATCGGCATTAGCAGCTTTGGAAGCACGGATAATCTCGTCTTCCGTCGCATCCTCACGCCCATACGCGATATTCGCACGTATTGTGCCATTGAAGAGCCATGTGTCTTGTAGCACCATACCGAATGTGCGACGCAATGCTCCACGTTTGATCTGTGTGATATCTATGCCATCCACCAGGATACGCCCACCATTGACCTCGTAGAAGCGCATCAACAGATTGACTAGTGTCGTTTTGCCAGCACCCGTTGGACCAACAATGGCGATTGTCTGTCCAGGTTGCACGGAGATGTTCATGTCTTCCATCAGCACATCGTCTGATTTGTAACCAAAGCGCACATGTTCAAACTCGACCTCGCCGCGTATTCCAGCAGGAATAATGGCGTTGACCTCTTGCTCTTCCTCTGTCTCGTCGAGCAACTCGAAGATGCGTTCCGCAGATGCCATCGTCGATTGAATCACGTTGGCAAAGTTGGCGAGTTGGGTGATTGGCTGCGTGAACTGCTGTGCATACTGAATAAACGCCTGCACATCACCAATACTAATCGATCCTCTTGTCACTAGAATGCCACCACCTACGGCGACAAAGACGTAACCGAGGTTGCCGATACAGCGCATGAGCGGCATGATTGTGCCAGATGCGAACTGTGCTCGCCAGCCAGCATTGTATAGTTTCTCGTTCAACTCTCTAAACTCAGCAATAGATTGATTTTCGTGCCCAAATGCTTTGACGATTCTATGACCTGTATACATCTCCTCAACGTGCCCGTTGAGTTGACCAAGCACACGCTGCTGACTCCTAAAGTAGGTTTGCGACCTCTTCGCAATACCTATTGTCACAAGCAAACTCAGAGGCAGAGTCAACAGTACAACAATGCTGAGCAGTGGGCTAATCGTCAACATCATCACGATAACACCAATCAGAGTGACCGCAGACGTGATAAGTTGTGTAATGCTTTGCTGCAACGTGGTGCTGATGTTGTCCATATCGTTGACGATACGGCTAAGTATATCTCCATGTGGATGTGAGTCGAAAAACTTGAGTGGCAAGCGCGACAGTTTCGCATCCACTTCTGTACGCAAGCGATACACCGTGCGTTGCGCCACACCTGCCATTACATATTGCTGGACATACATGAATATCGCACTAATAACATACAAACCCAGCAAAATCAGCAGCACAGTGGCGATGTATGTAAAATCAATCTTCGCCCCTGGTAGATGCCGAAATTTCGCAACAACACCCTCAAAGAGTTTGGTCGTCGCTAATCCAAGTATCTTTGGGCCAACAATGTTGAATACGGTACCAAGAATTGCCGCGCCAAGCACGATCAACAGACGATACTTTTGTGGCACAAAGTAGCCAAGCAAACGTTTGGCTGTACCCTGAAAATCTTTGGCTT
>CAXUIS010000106.1:0-14620 GCA_964250915.1 uncultured Ktedonobacteraceae bacterium
ATACACAACGTGCAAAGTATGTAGTCCCGTCGTATAGTAGGGTAGCCCCTTGTGGGCGTCCGTGATTTTAATTACCACACTATTGTATTAATGTGCATCATTGGTCCCTACAGATGTGCTAATATAGCGTAATATGCGTTCGCAAAACGCGCTGTCCACATGGCATTATTCAACAAGAGGGCTTTGTTGGCTTCTACGCTTTCGCCTGCCGTTACTTTTGCGACATGTGACAGAAGAAAGGGTGTCGTTGCTGCGCCACGAATACCCTGCTTATGTGCTAGCTGTAGAGCCTCTTCTGTTGCAACTTCCAACGGCTTGGGGTCCATCGCGTATTGTTCGGGAATGGGGCAGCCTACGACGATACCGTTCAGACCACATTCCCACTGTGTCCGTGCGATATCGGCTACTACCGACACGTCGTCAACACGATGATTTAAGTGTCGTCCGCTATGACGCACGTAAAAGGCGGGCAATTCATCGGTCTGCCAACCGAGAACGGGTACACCATGCGTTTCTAAATATTCAAGGGTTAGATCAAGGTCGAGAATTGACTTCGCGCCAGCGCATGCCACCAGTACAGGCGTGTGGCTCAACTCGATCAGGTCGGCTGAGATATCCATACTCGTCTCAGCTCCACGATGAACACCACCAATACCACCCGTTGCAAAAAAGCGAATGCCAACCATACTCGCGCAGAGCATTGTGCCAGCAACCGTTGTTGCTCCTAGTTGGCGTGTTGCCAATACTACGGCTAGGTCACGGCGGCTAACTTTCTGTACAGCAGGAGCCGTACCAAGCTGAAGAACTTGCTCCTGTGTAAGCCCAACGGTAATCTTCCCATTGAAAATACCAATTGTGGCAGGAACTGCATCTTCTCGTCGAATCGTCGCTTCCATCGCTTGTGCCACTGTAACGTTATCGGGATAGGGCAGACCATGCGCGATGACCGTTGACTCAAGCGCGACAACTGGCCTCTGTTCGCGCAATGCGGTTTGTACTTCGTCCGAAATGACTATATATGCTGAAAAATTTTGCATGATTCCTTCGTCCATAAAAAATTTGGGTTGTCTTTTACTACTTCTGTACTATATCACGTGAAGGTAAACATGACCTCTTGCCTATTATTTGCACTTCATAAAAGTACATGCTATAGTAGCGTTTGTGCCGTCTCTACCCTCTAGCAGGGACTTGCTAGAGCAATTCTATTGGTTATTCCTATAGGGGTTATAATATACAGATAGCCTCTCAAAGTTTATTTCGTACAATATACAACACAATGTAGGAGTGATAAAAAATGGGTTTTACAAAAAATCTACTTACAACCACCGCCATTATTGGTGGTACTATTGGTGCCCTTGCTGCATATAATCAAGTCACACAGTCGATGGCTGGCGAGCTTGATACTGTCCTCAGAGGTGAGGAGCGCCGTTATCCCTGGAAATATGGCGATATGTTCTATGAGGTAAAGGGTGTACGTGATGCCAAGCCTCTTCTGCTTGTGCATGGTTTTGGTCCGGGTGCGTCATCATACGAGTGGCGCAAGAACGTCGATACACTCGCCGAGCAGTACCGCGTCTATGTGATTGATCTGCTCGGCTTTGGTCTCTCCGATCGTCCCGCAATTGACTACACCTCTGAGACATTCACTGACCTGATCGGTGATTTCATTAAAGAAGTCATCAACAAGCCTACCACGGTCGTTGCACATGGTCTAACCAGTGCCTATGTAATTGCTACAGCCTTCCGCAAGCCGCAGTTGTTCGAGCGCTTGATCCTGGTTGCGCCAAATCCAACTATTTTGCAAGAGTCCTTGCCAGGACCTCTCAACTCTGTTTGGAAGGGACTATTACGCACTCCTATTCTTGGTGAGTTTGCCTACAACCTACTGACCTCACGTCAAGCTATCCGCGCATACTATGATCGTCAGGGCTACTACAATCCTGGCCTCATCACCGACGAACTGGTTGAGTATATTTACACATCTGCGCACCAGTCGAATAGCCGTTATGCTGCTGCATCGTTCATCAGCAATTTCCTGACGCTGGATGTGCATGAGGCATTCGCTCGCCTACAGATGCCCGTTGTTGCGGTCTGGGGGCGTGAAGCACTTGCAACATCGGCGGAGTCAGCCGAGGCGTTCAAGCGCGTCAACCCACGTATCGAGACACGTATCATCGACAAGAGCAGTTTCCAGGTTCAAGATGAACAGGCTGCTCAGTTCAACAATCTCATCCGCGAATTCGCAGCCGCCTCCGTCAAGTAGTCAAAGTCATACATCCTTTGGGAGGAGCAGGGAGACCTTCGCGGTCTCCCTGCTTTTCGACCAGTTCTTTCCTACTTCATATCCCCCAATAATGCCCTTGCAATCACCACACGCTGTATCTGGTTTGTACCCTCGAATATTTGTGAAACCTTGATATCACGCATATAGCGTTCGGTAGGATAGTCGCGGACGTAGCCAGCACCGCCAAGTATCTGTACTGCGTTCGTGGTGATCTCCATCGCGGCATCAGTGGCGAAGCATTTCGCCATTGACGCATACATACCCGCGCTCTGGCCCGTGTCGAGTTTGTGTGCTGCTTCATATACAAGGAGGCGCGAGGCTTCGATCTTCATCGCCATATCCGCCAGCATAAACTGGATGCCCTGGAAGGTGGCTATAGCTTTGCTAAACTGTTTGCGTTCCTGTGCATACGTACACGCTGTGTCGAACGCTGCTTGCGCGACACCAACCGCGACTGCACCAATGTTAATACGTCCACCATCAAGCGATGCGAGCGCGATCTTGAAACCTTGTCCCTCTTCACCAATACGGTTGATAACGGGAACTCTACAATTCTCGAAGAGGAGTTCGCGTGTGGGAGACGAATGAAGGCCCATTTTGCGCTCGGTCTTGCCAAAGGAGAAACCAGGAGTGTTCTTCTCAACGACGACGCAGGTGATGCCAGATGAACCCTGTTCTTGTTTTGTGCGTACCATGATGAGGTAGATATCAGCCTCGCCGCCATTTGTAACCCAGAGTTTCGAGCCGTTAAGAACGTAGGTGTCATCGTTGCGTTCCGCTCGACATTGCAGGCTTGCGGCGTCTGAACCGGATGCGGATTCGCTCAACGAAAATGCTCCCAGTAGTTCACCTGTTGCCAGCCGTGTGACCCATCTTTTCCTTTGTTCATCGTTGCCAAAGCGAGCCAACGAACCTGTCACCATATTGTGAACGGAAAGTCCTACGGCGGTCGCCATCTCACCCTTTGCCAATTCTTCGTAGACGATAGCACCCATAAGGCGACTGAGCATACTACCACCATGCTCTTCTGGTGTGGTCATGCCCATTAAACCTAGACCCGCCATCTTCGTGTACGCTTCGCGTGGAAAGGAGTGTGTCTCATCCCACTCCTCAGCGTGAGGTGTAATTTCTTGTGCTGTGAATTGGCGCACGATGTCACGTATATCTGATTGCTCGTCGTTGAGGTCAAAATTCATGATTTGGAATCCTTTGTATTATATAGCGTTCGACCTGATGAATTTTGACGACCGAATACAGAAATTTCCTCGGTAGGGGCAGCAATTCATTGCGCCTGAAGATGGGGGCGGTGGGGCAAACGTCCCCACAACGAATCTCGTGGCAACGCGGTCCCCTTCCAACCCATCTTTGGGCGCAATGAATTGCTGCCCCTACCGCCATTACCAGATTCGGTTGTCAAAGTCCATCAGGGGACGTATCCGTATTATTTGTTAAATTCGCCTAATCGGTCCGTACAAATTTCCAATGTAACGTTTACGTTCATCATACCACGCATTGCGCCGCGATATACTCCAGTTGTTGTTTCACAAGAGCCATACTACCAGGGCGTTTATCAGGGTCCAAATCGACCATTTGCATCAGTAAGTGATCTAATAAGCTGAGTGCGGCAGTTTGTGGATGATAGAGATTGTATGTATACAAAGGCAGAAAACGAAACGGAACTTCAGTAGGGTCATTGCCTGTCAGCATCTGATGCAAAAGTGCGCCGAGACTATAAATGTCAGCCTGAGCCGTTGTTTGTGATTTGCCATATTGCTCCGGCGCAGCGTAACCGGAGGAGCCAAAGGCCATCGTGTCTCTGAATTGCCCTGGCTTAAAATACCGTGCAATGCCAAAGTCGATTAGGCGTATGCTGCCATTAGGAATTAGCATCACGTTAGAGGGCTTGAGATCACGGAAGATGATTGGCGGCTGATGAGTGTGCATGTAGTCAAGGACGATACAAAGCTGAATACCAACGCGCAGCACATCAATCAACTGCAAGAAATGACCTCCAATCGTTTGATCCAGATGACGCTCTAGTGTTTCACCCTCGATAAAGTCCATCACAAGATACCAGTGTTCGGTGTCCGTAAAATAATCGTAGAGCCTCGGTAAGCCAGGATGCTGTAGATCAGAGAGTACCTGTACCTCTCGATTAAATGATGCAGTGGCATCAAGCATCTCTTGCTGCTGTAGCCCTGTAAGGCTAATCTCTTTTATGGCAACAATCTTATTTTGAGAGAGAGTATCTTGAGCTTTGAAGACGGACCCGAAGCCACCTTGACCGAGGCGAGAAAGAAGACGATACCGATCACGAAGAAGCACATCAGAGGCTGCGATAACGAGGTTCGCAACCGTAGACGGTGTTTCGGGAGGTTCTGGTATTTTTAGAATATATCGACAAGAGTTACAGAGGACAGAATCAATGCTGTTAAGCGACCCGCAGTGTTGGCAAAACATGTTTTTCCCACTCTATGATAGAGAAGCATCCCGTGGAATATTTTTCCCCATCTGCTACACTATCTCACCACATGTACGTATTCATCTACTTATAAAGACGCATAACTCCAAGAAAAGTTTAATGTATGACCTACATAGGCTATTTCGGTCGTGAACTTAATGTATTTATAGAGGATAAGAAATTAATAAATTACCTAAAATGTATTTTTCTCAACTAAACTAGTCAAAAGTACTTACTTTATTAACCGAATTACTACCGCTTCTCATGATGCGTTCTATAGAATATGTACTAAGTATTTGGAATAGTCTCATCAATATCTTGTGTAGCAAGTGAGTAGAGATACTGATGAGGCTCAAAAAAGGAGAAAACGGTGGACACAAGGAAGTATCGGAATCAAAGAGGATCGTTTGCAGAGTCTAATGAAGATGATGCTCTCATGGCAACAATGGGAAAGCGCGTGAGCAGACGTACTGTATTGCAAACAGGTCTGGGTGTAGCGGTAACGGCAACAGGTGTAGGTGTGTGGTTAGGAACGCACCGGAGCACAACACTAGCGCAAAATAATGTGGCAGATAATGTTGTTCTCCAATGGAACAATGCAGCACTACAAGCGATAGCAGCAACGGGTACAGGTCCTACGATTGGAGCACGTGCGCTTGCTATTGCTCACACTTGTATGTATGATGCATGGACCGTATGGGATACTGTCGCGGTTCCGACACGTCCAAATGGTATTGTGCGTATAGCGAAAAACAAATGGAAAGACGTAACGGAAGCAGTATGCTACGCGGCCTATCGTGCGTTGCTGGATTTGTTTCCATCGCAGGCATCTACTTTCACAGCTTTACTTAGTAATCAAGGGTATGATCCAAATGATACCTCTACTAACACAACAACTCCTAGTGGCATTGGTAATGTGGCAGCACAAGCTGTGCTGAATTACCGACATGGTGATGGTTCAAACCAATTGGGGGACTTGCAAGCGGGTGCATACTCTGACTATACTAATTATGCTCCTGTGAATACGCCAATGAAGATTAACGATCCTAATCGTTGGCAGCCATTGCAACTTGCTAACGGTACTGTGCAGAAGTTTTTGACACCGCAATGGGGAAAGGTTATACCATTTGCGCTTTCCTCTGGTTCTCAGTTTCGCCCTTCTGGACCAGCTACTGTTACGTTGCCAGCCTATAAAAGTCAGGTAGATGCAACGCTTCAATTGAGTGCTGGACTCAACGATACAAGTAAGGTGATTGCCGAGTACTGGTCCGACGGACCTCATACTGTGACTCCTCCTGGTCACTGGGACCTCTTTTCTCAGATCATCTCCGCACAGTTCGTGTCGCATAAGAACAAACACGATATTAATGGGGATGTCAAAATGTTCTTTGCTGTTACCAATGCGATATTTGACGCAAGTATTGCCTGCTGGGATTGCAAACGTGCCTTTGACTCAGTTCGTCCAGTTACCGCGATTCACTATCTCTACGCTGGACAGCAGGTTACGGCATGGGCAGGTCCAGGAAAGGGTACACAGAGTTTTGATGGTGCGAAATGGGCGAGCTATCTTCCAACTCCTGCATTCTCTGAGTATGTATCTGGTCATAGCACCTTTAGCGCAGCCGGTGGTTATATTCTGACACAAGTGGTTGGAAGCGACACTTTTGGAAACTCCTTTACGGCTGCCCCAGGCTCCTCTCTTGTTGAACCAGGCATCACACCAAGCACTAGCATTACATTGTCCTGGCCCAGCTTTACATCTTCAGCAGTACAAGCAGGAATGTCGCGTCGTTATGGCGGCATTCACTTTCAACAAGCGGACGAAGATGGCAGAGCATTAGGTCAAAAGGTTGCAACACAGGCGTGGACAAAAGCTCAGACATATATCAACGGTACTGCGTAATAACTAGACAAGCGTGTTCTCATGGAGAAAGCGGACGTTCTGCATGAGAACACACCTGCGATGCTTATAAAAGCATATCAGCAAAAGTAGGCATACAAAAGTCTTTGTAATTTCTTAGGCCATACGGAACGGAAAGGGAGAACGATCATGGCAACGCTACCGTTTTCAAACAGTACCACGACTACTACCAACTCTTACTCTACAGTGACAAAGCCACGCAATATGTATGGCACACTACGCGAACAGATACATCGCAAGTACGTTGTGAACGCTATTCTTCTCGTTATTGCATTGTTTCAACTGATTGATTTGCCGGGAGCGATTCTTATGAAGAGTCCTACCGCAGTTGGAACCGTCGTTCTGGGTTTGGCCCTATGCGGTATTGCTCTGCTATTTAATCAAATGGGGAAAGTCACGGTTGTAAGCATTCTGCTCATTGCGGTAGTGGACCTTGGGTGCGGCTTAATGCTGCTGACAACGCCTATGGGACTAGGCGTCAGTGATCTGCCAACATTTGATGTGCTCATTGTGTCGGAACTCATCGCGGTTTCTCTGCTTCCTCCCATCAGCGTTTTTCCTGTTGCCCTCAGCAATATTGCGTTTATTGTTGCTGACCTTGCGTTTCAGCCGAAGACAGACGAATTGCATATGGTCCTGACTTCTAGCATGGGCTTCAATGCTATAGCACAACCAATCGCTTTGCAGATTGTTGTGGCTATCGTCTCCTTTATTTGGGTACGTAACGCCCTCGTTGCTTTAGCAAGAGCAGACCGTGCTGAGGAGATCGCTGAAATGCAGCTACGAGAGGCTGAAATGCAGCGTCGTGAAGCCGAGCGTCAACGTCATCTTGACGAAGGTGTCCAACATCTTTCGCAGATATTGGTGCAAGCTGCCAACGGAAATCGTACTATCCGTGCGCAAATGAATGCAGATAATATGCTGTGGCGTATAGGCAATTCGCTCAATCTGCTCTTGACGCGTTTGATGCGAACAGGGCAGCTAGAGCAAGAAAATAAGCGACTCCGCGCCGAGGTGACGACATTAATGGAGGCTCGCCATATGGATCGAATGAGGGCACGTATGACGATAACACTAGAAAACGAAGCTCAAAAAAGAGGATAAGTTGTATGGCTATCTCCAACATATGTTTTAGTGTACCGACAGCGTTGCTCGTGTTGCTTGCAAGCGTGGTTCCAGGTTTTGGCTTTTATGTGGGACGGGCCGTACATACTTCCAGGCGAAAAGCCAACAGATTACATACCTGTGTTGGCTGTGTTCCTGCAAGAGTGACACAAGTGACGCTAGAAGATGCAACATGGCATGACGGTTGGGTGGTGAAAGCACTATGGGAGGATGAGAACAAGCGAGAATCATATATGTTCAAGAGTGCTCCACAAGAGTTTCGCCCAAAGCAGCAGATTGGTGATAGTGTGCTTGTCCTCGTTGAGTCCGTAAACCCTGTGAGATACACAATGGAATTGTAATGCCTACAAGCCAGTAACTTTACACATCAAACCTATCCCGAAAAGAAGGAGAGGCAGTTATATTTGTACTCTCCCTCTTGTTTTTATGTTTCGTTTAGGCTAGAGGCTCATCCATAGTACGCATCTGGATTTCAATGATGCGCGAACGAGAAGACTGCGTACACGCTAGTAGAACCGTTCCAGCTACATCCTCTGGATCAAGCATTCCTGACTCTGCGACACTCTCTTCTGTTCGTCCCTTGCCCAACGCAAATTCTGTCTTCACTCCACCTGGGCAAATCACACCTACCTTGATTCCATGTGGACGCAGTTCTTTGTCCAATGCTTGTGCGAACCCGACTTGCGCGAATTTAGTTGCGCAGTACACTGCTTCACCTGCGAACCCATAAATACCCGCCATTGATGAGATCGTAAGAATAGTTCCTGATTTCTGCTCTATCATCAAGGGAGCTACATGCCGGGTAAACAGGAAGGTGGTGCGAACATTGCTATCCATCATCTCGTCGTAGTCTTGAGCACTGGTGTCGGTCAGCGACTTGTAGTTCCCAACACCGACATTGTTGATCAAAATATTCACCGTTCCAAATTGCTCTTTTGCAACACTTACAGCTTGTATCGCAGTTTCCTCTTCACGGGCATCGCCAATGACCGCTACGGCATGACTCCCAGTGGCATGAACTGTCTTTATCACTTCATCGAGACGATGTTCGCGCCTTGCTGTTAGGACAAGATTGGCCCCTTCGCTGGCGAGTGCAAGAGCACATGCTTTGCCAATACCAGCACTGGCTCCTGTAATCAAACACACAGACCCGGCTAACTTTTGACTCATAAACTATTTCCTACTCCATATTCATGTACTAAACGCTCAAAGATTCCTAGAGATCGCCTCTCAACTCTTCCTGTATACTATCACTTTTTAATCAAAAAGGTTGACAGCTACATCACTGAAAATGTAGATATAGCATTTACATCGCTTGCCACACTTGTACAGTGCGGTCAACGCCCGCCGACGCGATGCGTGTGCTATCGGGGGACCATGCAACGGCGGTGACGTAGCCGATGTGACCATGATAGACGAAGCTAGAGCCTTTTGTTACCATACTCCATAGCTCAACTGTTTTATCATTGCCGCCGGAGGCGATATGTTTTCCGTTCGGTGCCCACGCAACACAATTTTTCATTCCCTTTCGGTGTACACCATAGGCATATGCCTTTGTTCCAGTTAATGCATCTCCAATGAGGACCCAATGATCGCTACTTGCTGAAGCAATATATTTACTATCGGGCGACCAAGCCAGTCCATTGACGCGTCCATCGTGACTTCCCATTTTCAGCACGTCACGTTGTGAGGAGAGTAAAGAGGTAAGGGTGGTCAGAAAAGACTTCTTAGGCTGCTCTTTGACTGGATACCAGACGAATACAAAGCGGTCTTCACCCGCAGAGGCAATGCGTCTTCCGTCAGGCGACCATGCGACTGCATATACGGCATCGGTATGGTTACGAAATATATACTGATTTGTACCCTGCGAGCTATCCCATACATGCACCGTTTTGTCTGTTCCAGCTGAAGCAATGTGTGAAGGAAGGGAGTTTCCGTAGGCTGAGAGTACGGGCGACCATGAAAGGGCATTGACTGGCCCGTTATGTCCAGAATATATCACAAGAGGTGTACCTGACAGAGCGTTCCATATCCGTGCAGTTCCATCGTCGCTAGCGGAGGCGAGATACTTGCTATCAGGAGACCATACAAGAGCATTTACATGTCCTCTATGTTCTTTGTATGTCAAAAGCTGCTTACCGTTGGTTGCGTCCCATACATGCACTGTTTTGTCATAACTTGCCGACGCAAGCCATTTGCCATTAGGAGACCACGCGAGCGAGGTAACGCGGCTACTGTGTCCATAGCAGGCAAAGAGCATGTTGGACATAGGCGGTATCTGTGGAACTGCGACATTCTTTACTGCTTTTGCTGGAGTCTTTGGCAACGTTGGGGGTGCTTGATATACTGCCGAAAGAGTACCAGATATCGGTTGTAGTTGTCCGTGCTGATGCTGTGTCGCAATGCGTTGCAATTCTTGTTTCACCGTGAGGATCGTTGCGGGACGTTTGTTGATGTCTACGCTTACCATACTTGCAAGCAGAGTGTCGAGTCCAGCGAGTGTTGGTGTATTTTTGAGAGCAACGGGCGAGAAGGTAAACGGTGAGTCTGATGGGTCATCCCCTGTAACAAGTTGGTGCAGAGTTGCGCCAAGACTGTAAATATCGGCACGAACGGTTGTCTGTGACTTGCCGTATTGTTCTGGTGCGGCATATCCAGTTGAGCCTAACGCGGTTGTATCCTTACTCTGTCCTGGTTTGAAGTGACGTGCGATTCCAAAGTCGATCAGGTAAATGTGTCCTGTAAGCGTGAGCATGACGTTGGCTGGTTTCAGGTCTCGAAAGATGATCGGGGGTTGGCGCGAGTGCAGGTAGCTGAGTACGTCGCAGAGTTGTAGCCCGATGGTCAGCGTTTTTGCGATAGGAAGGCGTGTGTGTCCCAGGTCTACGAGATGATCTTCCAGCGTCTTGCCATCAATAAAATCCATCACAAGATATGAGCGTCCATTGTCCATGAATTGCTCGTAGATACGGGGTAAATTTGGATGAGTGAGTCCTGCTAGCATAAGAGCTTCGCGCTTAAACGAATGTAGTGCATCTAGTAGTTCCTGCGCGTTCATGTTGCTCTGGCTCATCTCTTTGACCGCAACGAGCCGATTGCCAAATTGCGTATCCGCCGCTTTGTAGACCGCGCCGAAGCCTCCACGTCCCACCTGTGCTAGAACTACATATCGTTGTTTTAACATATGTTGATGCGAAAGGAGACCTGTAAGTGTAGAGGAACTGGTTGTCCCGTTCGTTATAGATATGTGTAGAGGTTGCCCACATGCCTTACAAAAGGTTGCCTGTACACGATTAGCCGCGCCACACGTATCACAAAAAAGGTAAGACGGAAGGGTCATGCCAGCGTGCCATCCTTTTCCAAACAAACATTTGTTCTTATCGCCATCTAAACGGTACACTAGTACATCTTTTAAACATTGTCAAGGTCTTTGAAAAAGGGGAAAAGCATTGTCGAAAACGCAACAACGTGTTATGCTACCTTTGATAAAGGAAGAATAGAGCAATTCTAGCTCCACATATTCATCAGCAGTTCGAGCAGTATGTATCATTTATAAGGGAGGTATTTTTCTATGGCAACGATTGAAGCAGAAAAGCCCACATGTCCTGTATGTCATCAAAATGATATGGTAATGACGATGGAGGCTGCATATGAATCTGGTGTCGCGCGTTGTGCGCCACCGGATATGCCAACAAAAAACATAGCAATGATGCCGTATATCATAGCATGTGGCGTCCTCGTGGGTATTTTCATCTTTCTTATTATCGTGTTGATTGGAGGGTTGGAAGCAGTTCTTAATCCGCTCTGGATGGTCGTGCTGGTCGCCTTGACCTTCATCAGTATTGTCAGTGCACTTGTGATTTCTTATACAGCGTTCCAACGCGTTGTTAAAGGTGACGCCGAGGCGACAGAACGTTTCCCCGCCTGGGACCGTGCTACGGCTGCCTGGAACAAACTTCGTTATTGCAAGCGTGATGATGTGGTGTTTGACCCTGAGGTAAGTAAAGTGATCTCGAATGAGGCGGTCGCAGCTCTTCGTTCGATGGAAGAAGGAAACGCAGAAAAAGTTGCTAGCACGCTCGTCAAAAAGTAGGATTAGACTCAATAAAAAATGTGCGTTGGTAGGGATACCAACGCACATTTTTTATTGAGTTTTAACCCTAACCACCACTCATAATATTTTCGTCTGTAGGGCGGCGTCTGGGCCAATCGACTTTTGTTTCGTCTGTGAAGAGCGTGCCCGCGTTGGCCTCTTCCTCTTCCTGGCGTCTATCCGCTTCGGCATACAGGTTAAGGGCCGCTCTTCCCGCATCGAAGGTAAACGACTTGTTCAGCTCTGGATTATTGGCAACGGCCTCAAATTGGGCTGCGAGTGTGCGAATAGCTTCTGCTTCTTTGATATTCCCGTTTTTTACTGCGGCGTATGCTTTGCGTAGCGTCTCTTCTTTTAATCCTTGCGGAAGTTGTGTACTCGCTACTGATTGTTGTGGTGATGCAGGTTGCCTGGGTTGTTGCGGTTGTGGCACAGAGGGCTGAGGAACTTGCTGAGCCTGAGGTGCAGCTGGCTGAGGAACGGTAGCCTCCGCATTTCTTGGTGCGACGGGAGCCGTTGTTTCATCTTGTGACGAACGGCCGTGTGGAGCAAGAGAAATGTCATAGAGGCGAACCTCATTAATCAGCACTCCCCAAAGCGCGGCACGGTCACGTACACGCTGTAAGACCTGCCCATTGACCTGTTCCCAGCGAGCTTCACCTTCCGAAAGCGGAATTATGCTGCCATGTGTTGGGCGCATATGCATTCCTTGCGGCCATGCGATAAAATCTTCAGGCGTAAAGGTCTTTGCAACCGTTTGTAGTGAAGCGACGAAAATGTCCTGTAAACTTTCTTCCCAGTTCTTCACGCTTGTCACATGATATGCATCTTCAGGCAATAACTGGTAGTTCATACTACCGCGCAAGACGACATCTTCGTCACGCGTCATTTGAACACGTTGTATAGGTGTTTTCCAGGTTGTTTCTGCCGTACTCAAATGGTGTGAGATTTGCTCCCAAGGCAACAGGATATTAAAGCCAGGGTAGAGCGTACGCTTGTATTTTCCAAACGAGCGCACGATATCAACATATTCCTCTGCTACAGGGTGAATATAGCGTTGTGCGAAAAAAATAGAGAGGCCGACAAAAATGAGAAGGACAATGATACCTGCAACGGGACCAAAGAGCGCGAAACAGCCCACAAGCATAAAAAGAAAAAAGCCTAATGCAGTATAAATGGCCCATAAGCCATTTGTTGTACCGGCATAATAGATAGCAACACCTTGTGCTAAAGCAATGGCGATAATAATGAGTGCGAGAGGGATGAGCGTTTGTGGCGGCAGCTTTGCACGACCAGTAGCCACAATTGGCAGCACAATAAGGCTAGTAAGCCCTGCGAAAAGAAGTGGTGCTAGAATAAATGAGGAATAATATCCTAACTGGCTCATAAGTTCAGCGCGTGCAGAGGTTGATTCGCTTTCACCTTCAGTCGGATCATTGGCTTCCAAATGTAAAGCACTCGTATCCGCTGCCGCTGGAACTGTTGGAAGTTCCTGTTCTTGTTGAGCGAATGGGATATCTATTTCGTCGTCAGATGGTTCCCAGGGAGCTTCTGGCGGAGCCTCACTAATTTTGTATGCTGGAGGACCTTGCCAGGTAGAGCCTGAGTCTTTCCTGTCTAAAGGCATGGGTGTGTATACCTTCCTCTCGTATTCTCTTGTTCAGACCTGAAGCTTCTTTTTGACACCACACGAGCCACACCCGCCTCCACCTTGTGTGCTACAACCCCCGCTCCCACACGAACCGCCACTTCCACATGAGCCACACCCACCTCCACCTTTGACACCACAACTTCCACACCCCCCTGTCTTACTTGTTGCTGAGTCTGTAATTGTCGGCGGATTCACTGGTACTTGAATAATGGCTCCACTTTCAAGTATCACATCCACTGAATCTTTGGGAACATTGACCGAAACAACTTTTCCTGTACCACTAGGGGTTGGAAGCATTGCGCCAATTTGTGGCATTTGTTGTTTTGCTTGAATATAGTTATCGTTCTCATAAGAAAGGCAACAGAGAAGCCGCCCACAAACACCAGATATTTTTGAAGGGTTGAGCGGTAGCCCTTGTTCCTTTGCCATTTTAATCGAGACAATACCAAAGTCAGTAATCCAGGAACTACAGCAGAGTGTTTTGCCACACGGCCCCACGCCTCCCTGTTGTTTTGCTTGGTCACGCGCCCCAATTTGACGTAGTTCGATACGTGTGCGAAATGTTGCCGCGAGATCACGCACAAGAGACCGAAAATCAACGCGTTCTTCGGCGGTAAAGTAGAAGGTCAAGCGGCTCCCGTCGAACGTGTATTCCGCCTCGACAAGTTTCATTGGCAACTTATGCTGCACAATACGCTCACCACAACGCACAATAGCCTCTTTCTCCTTGCTTTTGAAGGAGAGCATCATACGTAATTCATCTTCGGTTGCCAGTCGCAGAATGGGTTTAAGTGGGTCGCTGAGATCGCCCTCAGCTATTTTTTTTGAGGCAATGACCACACGTCCAGCCTCGACACCGCGTACCGTCTCGACGATAACAAACTGGCCTGTAGCATACGTTTGGCCCTGTGGATCAAAATGGTAGATGCGTCCAGCAGGACGAAAACGAATGCCAGTAATGATCACGGTGTTTTCTATACTTGTTGCCAATGACATAGCTACTCTTTTACTATTTTTGTTGTTTCTGTAGGGGTCTAATTCATTACACCCTTGTGGCATGCCACAAGGGTGTAATGAATTAGACC
>CAXUIS010000106.1:14630-15492 GCA_964250915.1 uncultured Ktedonobacteraceae bacterium
TTTTTTTTTTTTTTTTTGTGTGTTATAATTTAAAAACACGGTTGGGCCCGACATATTGTTTTAAATTATTTAGACCCCTACAGGCATGTGCAACATCGTTGTTGCGCACTATCTACTTGTAACAATCTACATTTCGTTGGTGAGGAGGATGGCCTCCGCAACTTCACGCATGGACTTGCGATTGTTCATGCTGGCTCGCTGAATCTTGCGGAATGCATCCGACTCAGATAAGCCTTGCTTCTCCATGAGAAGACCCTTTGCCCGTTCGACGATCTTGCGTGTCTCTAGCTGTTCACTGAGAGTACGCGTTTTCTCTTCGAGCGCGCGAAACTCATTGTAACGTGCGAGTGCCACTTCGATAGCAGGCGCAACTTCACTCTCACGCAATGGTTTGACGATATAGTTGACCACACCCGCTTCTTTAGCGCGTTCAACAAGCGGCTGATCTCCGAAGGCTGTGAGCAACAACACTGGTGCAATTTTTTCTTGTGTGAGTGTCTCGGCGGCAGCAATGCCGTCCATATCGGGCATCCGAATATCCATGATTATCAGGTCTGGTCGTAGTTCACGGGCCAGATTGACGGCACTCAAACCATCCCCTGCCTCGCCGACCACGAGGTAGCCCTGTTTGGTCAGCACATCTTTCAAGTCCATGCGCTGGATTGTCTCATCGTCCGCAATAATAATCCGTGTTGGCATCGTGTTCACCTCAAAGCCTTTGGTCTATCCCGACCAAGTATTACAAACAAGCCCTCTCTACGTACAGAGAGTATATCATACTGTTTAAGATGAGTCGAGAGAGAATTGATATGCAACAGACGATTTAAATGCTGTTGAAGCCGATGCTGCTAGCATGACAGGG
>CAXUIS010000107.1:0-4587 GCA_964250915.1 uncultured Ktedonobacteraceae bacterium
AGGTGGAACGGATGTAGTTTGTGATTTGAGTTTTGGTGTGGTAGTAGTTGATAATACCGATGTTTTTTTCTCGCGTGCAAGAAAAATAGCCGACGCGATGACGAAGAGACCGAGTGCGATAAATCCACCAGCAAGCAGTTGTGCCATATGTATGCATACTCCTTTTTTCTTCTGTCCTTCTATAATAACATACTTTTAAGTAAGCTAAGTGTAACAGGGAGATAGAGTTCGTCATTATAGCTATTCGAGATGTCCGCCGGTCATCAACACGCCTAGTTGTTCTTCAGTGGCTTCAGGCCCGACGACATCGACGATTTTTCCTTCGTACATGACGGCGATACGGTCGGAGAGGGAGCGTATTTCGTCCAGTTCGGCAGAGATGAGCAGCACGGCCTTACCTGCATCGCGTTGCTCGATGAGGCGACGGTGGATAAATTCGATAGCACCGATATCGACGCCGCGTGTTGGTTGGGCTGCGATAAGCGTTACGGGGTCGGTGGCGAACTCACGAGCGATGATAATTTTTTGCTGGTTGCCACCGGAGAGCGCACGAGCCGGGACCTCAATCGAGGGCGTGCGTATATCAAATTCGGTAACGAGACGTTTGGCCCACGTTGCGATGTTTCTAAGCATCAGCACAAAGCCACGCCATGAGAACTGACCTGAGCGTTGTCGTCCTAGAATCGTGTTGTCTTCTATTGACTCGGCGAGCACCAATCCACTACCGCGTCGATCTTCCGGTATGTGTGACATGCCTGCGAGTCGAACTTCGCGTGCGTCCATGTGTGTGATGTTACTGGCTGTATTGACGCGTCCAGCCTCTGTGGGTGTAATCGTCATGGTGCCGCCAGTCGCTTTACGCATACCGCTTAAAACTTCGACCAGTTCTGTTTGACCGTTGCCTTCGACGCCAGCGACGCCGAGAATTTCACCTGCATGTACATCAAGACTAACACCGTGTAGCACCTCAAGGCCACGATCATCCTGCGTTTGCAAACCTTCAACATGCAGGACAACAGGGCCGGGCTTGCTCACTGTTTTGTTGACACGTAACAAGACTTCACGACCCACCATCATGCGCGCGATCTCGGTCTGGTTCGTCTCCTTCGTGACAAGCGTACCAGCATTTTTACTACGGCGTAGTACAGTGATATTATCGGTGAGTTCCAGCACCTCACGCAATTTGTGCGTAATGAAGATGATTGTTTTCCCCTGCGCCACAAGGCCACGTAGGACCGAAAAGAGTTCAAAGGTTTCCTGTGGTGTCAATACTCCTGTTGGTTCATCCATGATGAGAATGTCCGCTCCACGATAGAGCACCTTGAGAATTTCGACCCGTTGCTGTAAGCCAACGGAGAGACGTTCGATGCGTGTATCTGGTTCGATAGGAAGTCCATATTGTTTGCTCAAGGCTAGAATATCGGTGCGGGCTTTGCGGAAATTGAAAGGAGAACTGAGGCCGCCGGGTTCGCGTCCAAGCACAATATTTTCCGCGACCGTGAGTGGCGGAATAAGCATAAAGTGCTGATGCACCATACCGATACCCAGACGAATAGCGTCGCGTGGACCCGTAATGGAAACAGCATGCCCGTTAATCACAATCTCGCCGCTATCGGGTCGAATCATTCCGTACAAAATGTTCATGAGCGTCGATTTGCCCGCGCCGTTCTCGCCCACGAGCGCATGTATCTCACCCTTGCGTACCGACAGATTGACGTTATCATTCGCCACCACGCCGGGCCATGCCTTACTGATATTGCGCATTTCGACCGCGAAGGGACTGGCTGATTCCTCCGTCGGCCTTATCATTGTGCTTTCTTGCATATTTTGTTATTCCTTCCCTTATATGGCGTGCTGATAAATATCGGCAACCAAATGCGGTAATTTCTCTCGGTAGGGGCAGCAATTCATTGCGCCCAAAGATGGGCGCGGCGGGGCAAACGTCCCCAATACGTCTCTCATGGCAACGCGAACCCCTCCCGACCCATCTTTGGGCGCAATGAATTGCTGCCCCTACCGCCATTGCTGTGTTCGGTTATCAAAGTTCATTCGAGGACGCGATAAATCAGTCCCTACTCTGTTCCTGGCTCATACGGAATGCCATCGGCGGCGGGGGCTGTTGTTCGCCCGACGAGGCCGACAAGGGCAACGAGTGTTAGAATGTAGGGCAGCGTGCTGAGCAGATTAGGTGAAATACCTGTATCTTGTAAACGTGGACTGAGTGCCTCGCCGAGTCCGAAGATAAGACAGGCACCCGCCGTACCCAACGGATTGTACTTACCGAAAATCATAGCAGCGAGTGCAATGTAGCCGACGCCTGCCGTCATATTCGTATTAAAGATACCTGCGATACCCTGTGATAAGAACGCGCCAGCTAAACCAGAAAGCAAGCCACTACTAATAACACAGAGGTAGCGAACCAAACGCACGTTCACACCTGCTGTGTCTGCGGCTTGCGGTTGCTCACCAACCGCACGGATGCGTAAACCAATGTTTGTACGGAAGAGCAAAAACTGGATGCCGAGCAGAATAATGACCGCGACGTAAAAGATGACGTTTTGCTGAAAGAAAACCGGGCCGATAAAAGGAATATTGGCGAGTGGTCCAAGCGCAACGGCTGGAATGCGTAGCTCTGGTCGTAGTGCAGGCACACCCTGTCCATGTGTTTGAATTGTGAGTAAATAGTCGGTCAATCCAAGTGCGGCGATATTGATAGCAATACCACTTACCACTTGATTGGCTTTAAAATTGATCGAGACAATGGCATGGACAAGTGCCATTAAGCCGCCTGCAATCATCGCGCCGACAATGCCAGCGAAGGCATTATGTGTTGCCAACGCGGTCAAAGCACCCGCGTATGCACCTGTGAGCGTCATACCTTCCATTGCGATATTGACGACACCGCTCCGCTCGGATATCACTCCACCAAGTGCGGGCAAGAGCAACAATGCGCCATATTGTAGGGTCGCGGCCCAGAGGTCGCTAGAGGTGATGACGCGTAAAAATATTTGTAAAAACACTATTTCTCCTCCTCGCTCTTGCGTAGTGGTACCTCTCGGTAGTCGGACAGTGCATCATGTTCTTCTGCGGTACGTTCGATCACCGCAACTGAACTACTTTGGGGCGCACTTGCTTCGCTCGTACTACTTCCCGCTGAACCAGTCTCGACCATCGCTGATGTCGCCTCTGTCGAGCCGGTGATGTTTGGAACGAGTGAAGGGCGACGACTCAGACGCGCCCAACTCGGCAGAGAACGTTGCAGCGTGGGCAAAAATTCTGCCGCGATACTAAAGAGGACGAGAGCTTGAATAATGTACACCAGATCCCCCGGTATACCCGCGTCAGCCTGCATGAATGTTCCACCTTGACGCAAACCACCAAACAAGAGCGAACCAAACAACACGCCAATGGCTGTCGTGCGCCCAAGTAGCGCGACACCAATGGCATCAAAGCCTGTCGAGTCGATGCTAAACGTGCTAGAGATGAGGTGATATGGGAATTGCCCCATCACGTTTAACGCACCTGCGAGACCAGAGAAGGCACCTGCAAGTGCCATGACCGCGAACAGATTCCGTTTAATAGGAATGCCTGCATAGCGTGCCGCTTTCGGGTTTTGCCCGATTACACGGACCTCATAGCCGAAGGCGGTACGTGAGGTGATAAACCAATAGACGACCAGTGCAAGTAAGGAGATAAAAATACCCATGTCTACAAGATAGGCTTCGGGGGAAGGTATCTTGGGTAGAAATGTGCCTAACGTCTGATTGTAAAAGACCGCAACCGAAGGAATGATGCCGTTCGTGGGAATGGTGGGCGTCACATCAGATTGTTTCGGATCTTTGAACGGACCTGTAATCAAATAGTCCGTGACGTAAAACGCGATCCAGTTGAGCATGATGGTGGTGACAACCTCATGCGCGCCGCGCCATGCTTTGAGAATGCCCACGATGCCTCCCCAGACGGCACCCGCGAGCATACTTCCAATGAGCATGAGAGGAACAAGCAACCAACCTGGAAGCACCGAGAGCTTGAAGGAAATAATGGCGGCCGTCATCGCGCCTATTGCCAGTTGTCCCTCCGCTCCAATGTTGAAGAGTCCTGCACGAAAGGCGATAGCGACGGAGAGACCTGTGAGAATCAGGGGACTTACACGAACAAGTGTGGAAGCAAACGTTTGTGGGTTGCCAAACGAGCCTTGGTATAAGTCTTGAAATGCAGTGATGACCGCACTAAAGCGGTCTGGTAACGCACCCGGTGAGGTCAAAAGAATGACGATGCCGCCCGCGATGAGTGCTAGAATGACAGCAAAGAGAGGACGCCCAATCGAGTTGCCTATTTTCCGTAATTGGGTTACGAGAAGCGTTGATGCGGAAGTCCTCCGTTGTAGTGTTGGCGCAGCCATAAAAGAGCATCCCTCCTCTGCGAAAAGCGGCACAAAACCGCTTGACTGCTATGATAGGCGTTGAGAACATACCTATCATAGCATCAGAGCAATAAAGAAACAAGCAGCTAAAAAGGAAATTGACTTGTGGGGGGCGCCCGGGGCTCCCCCGGCAAGATCATTTTTTTAGCTGTTTGTGATTTTTT
>CAXUIS010000107.1:4597-15337 GCA_964250915.1 uncultured Ktedonobacteraceae bacterium
AAATAACAAAAAAAAAAACACCAACAAAAAAACCAACTCCAGTGGGCCGCCCCGGGCCCCCCACCAGTCCATTTCCTTTTTAGCTGCTTTAAGTCGTTTCGGGTCTTCGTCCGAAAAAATGTGATCCTTTGAGGCTCATCACGACCTCGCCTTCTGGGTTCGTCAATTCACACAGCGAACGAACAATGCCCATGTTAGGTTTGCTCTTTGATGCTGTCGTCTCCATAACGGTGAAACGCGCATAAAGTTTTTCGTCGGGATGAACGGGTCTACGCCAACGTACCTCGTCAACACCAGGGGATCCCATGCTGATGGTATCGTTCAGCAAGCCATCGACAAGCAAACGCATGAAGAGGGCGGAAGAGTGCCAACCACTGGCAACGAGCGTCCCAAAAGCGGAATGTTTGGCCTGTTCGGGGTCGATATGAAATGGCTGTGGGTCGTATTGTGTGGCGAATGCGATGATCTCTTCCGCACTAGCAGACGTGCTCCCAAGGTCGATTACGTCCCCCACCTGGAAATCTTCAAAGTAGCGTGTTGGCATAGTGGCTCCTTTTGTGTTGTTTTGCTTCCTTATTATCGCACGTATGCCATCAACCCGAAAACCTGTTGACACCTCGTCACATGATGCTTGAAAGGGGAGTGCACTCAAATTGGGCAAAAAACTGCGTGGCAAGCTCTTCTGGCTGCTTGACTGGTTTGACTTAAACAGAACTCACGTTAAATAGTGGAAATCGTTACGATCATAAAGGTGCATTCATAAGCCGCTCGATTTTCTCGGCGGTCCCGGAATTGCTACGAGGCGAGTAAATCAGGAGTCGCAGGTCGCAGGAATCAACCTCCTGGAGCAAGAAAAAATCAAGGGTCAGTTCTCCTACAAGCGGATGAGGTATCGTTTTCCAACCTTCCGGCCTGGTGAGTACATCGTAACGTGCCCATAATTCCCGAAACGCCGGACTGATCCGAGAGAGTTCTGCGATCTGTGTGCCCCACCAGGGATCGTTGATGAAACGACCATAGCCAGCGCGAAATTGCGCCAGAAACACTCGTGCCAGTTTTTTCCATTCCTCGCTTTCTTTCCGCACCAAAGGAGGTGTGAATAATCTCCAGATCATGTTACGCTCTCTCTCAGACATCATGGCAGAGTAGCCAAAAACGACGTGAAAAGCTGTATTCCACTCCACCACATTTAGACGAGCATCAACAACACACGCAGGAGTTGTTCCAAGTTGCTGGAGAAACTGTTGGAAGGTCGGATTGATCGTCATTGGCGAAAACGTCTCGACAGGAGGTGGCTGTCTGAGTGCAAGCAAAAATAAATGGGCGCGTTCGTTCGTGTTCAATTGCAAGACTCTCGCCAGACTTTCTAACAATTGCACGGAGACATGAATATCCCGCCCCTGCTCAAGCCTGCTATACCACTCGGGTGTGACACCAGCAAGCAGAGCCACTTCTCCCCGCCGTAAGCCCGGTGTACGCCTTCGCGTCTCTCTCGGTAATCCCACCTGTTCTGGCAATAGGCGAGCGCGGCGGCTGCGCAAGAACGCAGCTAATTCGTGATGACGATCCAACTCCAATTGATGCATAGAGATGCTCCACTCGATGATGTGACAGGAAACGAGAAGTGCTAGTTCCTGAATAAACTCTTGTCTGGTTAAAATCTGTCCCTTATTATACACTCGTAACGGATGAAGTGAGTGGAGTCCATCACAGAAGTGTCTACGGAACCCCTCTTGGCCCGAAAACCTGCTCACTCTTCACTCTTACTATCAGTTGACCTTTTAACTACCAGAAAGCAAAAGACCTATGTTCAAACATGAACATTTCTCAAGAAATCAAGGTGAAGCATGAAAGCAATTGTCCTCCACGAGTATGGCCTCGCGTCAAAACTCAAATACGAAGACATCGAAGACCCCACACCTGCCGTTGGCGAGGTGCTCGTGCGTGTCTCCGCCACCAGCATCAATCCAGCAGATTGGAAGGTACGCTCTGGCGCATTCAAGGACATCATTCCGGTAGAGTTCCCCTACATCCCCGGCTGCGACCTCGCTGGCACCGTTCGCGAGGTAGGCGAGGGCGTCACTAATTTCGAGCTTGGCGACCGCGTCATGGCTATGGTTCTGCATACCTACGCCGAACTCTGCACCGTCAAAGCCACCGACCTCGTCAAAATTCCCGATGGCTTGAAGATGACCACTGCTGCCACGCTTCCACTGGTCACCATCACGGGCGATACGCTGATACGGCTTGGTGCCAACGTCCAACCCGGTCAGACCGTCCTCATCACCGGAGCTTTAGGTTCTGTCGGTCGCTCAGCGGTCTTCGCGGCATCTCAAATTGGTGCTCGGGTCATTGCTGGCGTTCGTGGCAAGCGACTTGATGCTGCCCGGCAACTTCCTGGCGTGAGCGAGGCCATCGCCATCGATGATGACGCAGAGATTGACAAACTTGGCCCTCTCGACTGCGTCGCTGATACCGTTGGTGCGAAGTTCGCTGACAAGTTACTTGCCAAGGTCAAGGAAGGTGGCACGTTTGGTTGTTTCCCCAAGCAAAACCCGCAAGACGCCGCGCTTTATCCTACCGTCCACATCAATATCGTTTTTGGACAAGTCGATCCCGCAACCAGGGCTGCGCAGGTCTTGCACTACGCTGAAGCGGTACGCGACGGCAAGTTGACGATCCCAATCGACCGCATCGTTCCGCTCGCCGATGCCGCCGAAGCACAGGTAGCCGCCGAAAAGGGCGGTATTGCCAAGATCGTCCTTACCGCCTGAACACAAAGATCAGTAATGCCTGCGACCGCCACGATGATGAAAACCGTGGGGGTCGCGGGCATTACTGATCTCTTCAATCACCACGGCTCCGGTCGTTTGGTGTCTTAGCAGTGGACTAGTCAAGACATGATGGCAGGACGACTTTGCAAAGGCACTTTCATCTGCTCCTCTTTTCAGGATGGAATGTTCTTCATGAAGGTTTGTTAAGTTCATCTCCTATCCCCTGGGAATATTTAACCCTCTCTTAACATATCCATAAAGCATAGTTAATCCATGAGTGTTAACGTATGAAGAGAACGGTAACGTATGAACAAGAATTGTGGAGTAAGGATACTGTGCATTCTCTTCATGCTGTGTATCATCTTTCACGTTTTACTTTCAGTTTAGTAGGAGAATTTCATGTCGAAGCAATGGCGTATCGCGCCCGTATTAGCCATATTCATGGCCTTGATGATGTTTGTTATTTCCGCCTGCGGTGGCACCACGAGTACCGGTGGTAGTGGTAGCAGTTCCACAGGTAGTACTCCAACAAGTGGTAGCGGCACCACGAGTACAACAAGTAGCACTGCTGGTACTCCTGGCTCGTACAACTGTGTCACTGGCTCACTAAGTGCCTCTGGTTCGACTGCGTTGGCACCATTAGTGCAGGCAGTTGCAAAAGACTACCAAGCTAAGTGTTCTGGTGCATCTATAACCATTGGTCTTGGTGGTAGCGGTACTGGCTTGTCTCAGGTTGAGTCGGGTGGTGTTCAAATTGGTAACTCTGACCTTTTTAAGAAGAGCGGTCAGACTGATCTTATTGACCATCAAGTCGCAGTTGTCATTTTCACAATCATTCTGAACAGCAAAGTGACGGGTGTTACAAACCTGACAACAGCTCAACTCAAAAGCATCTATAGTGGTCAAACCACAAATTGGAGTCAGGTTGGTGGTCCAAGTCTACCAATCGTTGTCGTGAGCCGCCCAACAAGTTCTGGTACACGTGGAACTTTCCAAAACTATATTCTTAGTGGTCCTGAAAAAATCAGTGGACCTTCAAGCTTGACCACAGACAGCACAGGAACGGTCATTAAGAACGTAGAGCAAACTGCTGGTGCAATCGGCTACGCCGCTTCTGCTCCCGCGAAGAAGGCTGGCTCGTCTTTAACTATCGTCAATATTGACGGGCAGGCACCAACTGCTGATCTTGTAAAGAACAACACCTACAAGTTCTGGAATATTGAGCACATGTACACCAAGGGTCCTGCAACTGGTCTGGCACAGGCATTAATCGACTACATGAGCAGTTCTGATGGCAAGGCTGAGGCAACAAAACTCGACTTCTTACTTGTCAGTGATTTGACATCAGACGCAGTTCAGGCTCACCAGCCAAAAAGCTAGGATGTAGTGGATAGTAGCTGTAGAGGTGTAGCTTGAATACACCTCTACAACTTTGTGGTTAGGAAGGAGAGTTATTGTGCAAGTAGGACAACAGTCGTCACGCGGTTCATATGCCGCAGATAGAGTTGCACGCTACGTGTTCTTTATCTGTGCGTTGTTGATCGTGATTATCATTGTTGGTGTATTTCTTTTTGTTGGCTTGAATGCATTTAAGGTATTTGGAGAAGGTGCGAACGTAGGCACCTTTTTGTTTACAAGCAATTGGGACCCAACTGGCGCGACCACTGATAGTGGTCTACCAAGTTTCGGTGCCGGTGGACTTATTCTTGGTTCGCTTGTCATCACCTTCTTCTCAGTTCTCATTGCCACTCCACTTTCGTTCGGCATGGCCCTCTTCTTTACTGAACTCTGTCCACAGTGGTTAGCACGAATATTGCAACCGCTCATTGAAATCTTTACTGGTATGCCTTCGGTTGTCGTCGGTTTTCTAGGTCTTGTTGTGCTGGTACCATTTTTGCAGCGCCTGATTGGGCCACTAGAAAAGGGAAGTGCGACAGCGGGTTTTGGTTGGGGTGCGGCTATTCTTGTGCTCATCATCATGATTTTACCTACAATCATTAGCGTTTCCATTGATGCATTGCGCGCGGTTCCAAACAGTGTGCGTGAAGCAAGTCTTGCGCTTGGTTCAACACGCTGGCAGATGATGCGCAATGCGATCATTCCAGCCGCGACATCAGGCTTAGCGACGGCAGTTGTGCTTGGCACTGCACGTGCGATTGGCGAAACGTTGGCAGTAAGCCTTGTATTGTTTGGAAGTGGTCTCCCTAAAAATCTGTTTACGCCTTTTGTCTTCTTTCAGCCAAACGTCAACATAACGCAGTTGATTGCGACCGATTTTGGTGAGGCACTCGGTTCAGCACGTGATGCCTACTTTACACTGGCATTTGTCTTATTGATCATCTCGTTTATCTTCGTCTGTATCAGCCGTTATCTTGCGAGTAGGAGTGTGTATAGATGAGTACTCAGCAAATGGTACAAGTACCTGAACAAAGTAGGGAAGAGCGTGTAGCACAACTCTCACGTCTGGTACGACGTTTACACACAGGCAATAATATAGCAACCACAATTATCTGGATTGTTGCCGCGATTGTTGTGGTGATTTTTATCGGTGTTATTGTCTACCTGCTTATTCAAGGGCTAGCTTACATCATAAACCCAGCTTTTTATAATACAAGCGATGCAGGAGTTGGACGTGAAATATTCAACACGCTCTACGTGTTGATTCTTTCAGAGATTTTTCTTATCCCTATCTCGCTTGCCGCGGCTATCTACCTGAACGAGTATGCCCGACAGGGACCGCTTGTGACTGCTATTGAATTCGCTGCTGAAACCCTGGCTGGTGTTCCGACGATTGTGTTAGGTCTATTCGGCTTTCTTGTCTTTAGTAGTTCCTTGCACCTTGGCTTCAGCCGTCTCGCTGGTGCGCTTACGCTACTCTGCCTCGGACTTCCATTAGGGTTACGTCTGTTTGGAGATGCACTTGCCTCGGTGCCGCGTGAACTGCGTGAGGGTGGTCTTGCTCTGGGCGCGACTCGATGGCGCGTGATTCGCACTGTTGTCATTCCTTCAGCATTGCCTGGGATCATCACCGGCGTGATACTCACAGCAGGACGCATCATTGGTGAGGCGGCAGCGTTGTTATTCACAATGGGACTGACAAGTCCGCCCAACGTGTTTACACCTAATGCTTTGATTGCTAGTGATACTTTGACGACTCATTTGTACTTTATTGCGGGACCGGGTGCGGGAAGTAGCAGCCTCACCACTGCTCAAGAATCAGCTATTGCGGCTGGCTCGTCTGCGCTCCTGATTGCTCTACTGTTAATTATAAATCTTGCTGCACGTGGTATTGGTCGTTACATTCAACGCAGACTCACGGCGGCATAAGGTATGACAACGAAGGTTATGCTACATGTGTCCTTCTAACCAGTTCAGAAGAAGCGAGGCAACGCTAGTATGAACGTTTCAGCAGAATTTTCTGGTAGTGGAAATATCACATTACCAGAGGGAGCTAACATTTTTTCACGTAAAGTCGCACGTAGTGGTCATATCTCGTATGAAGGGCGTCCCTACTTTATTAGTAAGGCTCTTGCAGGGCGTTACATTCGTCTTGTTGTTTTAGCCGATAGGCTCATCGTTGATGCGTCTATCCCATTGCATAAAGAGTATCCATTAGCATAGTATAGAAGAAATACATCGAGGAGGAGCTATCTGATGGCAATGGAACCATCGCGTCTCAATCCACAACCTGTACAACAACTACAAAACCCACGAGCCGCCGAGCAACCGCAATTAAATGAGGGTGCCGTTCAGCATGACGAACCTGCTGTATCTCCAACTGACCTTGTGCATAGGAAAGTTGATGCGAGCACACTTATAGATACAAACGCGAACTATAAAATCAATGTTGAGCATTTGAACTTTTTCTATGGTGCAAAACAAGCATTGTACGATGTGGCACTACCAATTCGTGAACGTCAGGTGACAGCTCTAATCGGCCCTTCCGGTTGTGGGAAATCAACCTTTTTACGAACGCTTAACCGCATGAATGATCTCGTTCCCGGTGCTCGTACCGATGGTGTTGCCACGATGGATGGTCAAAACATCTATGATAAAAACCAGGATGTGGTATTGCTCCGTCAGCGTGTAGGTATGGTGTTCCAGCGTCCTAACCCATTTCCAAAGTCTATCTTTGAAAACATCGCCTATGGGTTACGGGTACAAGGGAAACCCAACAACTATATCAAGGAAACGGTAGAACAGAGCCTACGTGGTGCCGCTATCTGGGACGAAGTGAAGGACCGCTTGAATGCATCCGCCCTTGGTCTGTCCGGTGGACAGCAACAGCGTCTGTGTATCGCTCGTGCCCTTGCGGTAAAGCCTGATGTGTTGTTGATGGACGAGCCTGCTTCAGCACTTGATCCTATCGCAACCCTCAAGATTGAGGAACTGATCAACGAACTGGTCAAGGACTATACCATCGTCATTGTGACGCACAATATGCAGCAGGCATCACGTGTATCGCAGTACACCGGTTTCTTCCTGAGTGGTAGACTGATGGAGATTTCACCAACGGTTGAACTCTTCGAGCATCCCAAGAAAAAAGAGACAGAAGACTACATCAGTGGACGCTTCGGTTGATCCACGGGGGAGAGGCAGTTTGTGGCACGGAACATTCTTGTTGTCGATGACGAAACGGTTTTGGTAGAGACAATCGCATATAACTTAGAGCAAGCGGGCTATCATGTGACGACGGCAACCGACGGAGCTAGTGCGTTAGAGGCAGCACGAACCGAGAAACTTGACCTGATTATCCTGGATATTATGCTGCCCGAAATGGACGGTCTTGAGGTCTGCCGCCAGTTGCGGCGCGAGGGAAACACCGAGACGACGCCAATCATGATGCTGACCGCCAAAGGCGACGAGATCGACAAGGTGGTCGGTCTTGAAGTTGGAGCCGATGATTATGTGACGAAGCCGTTTGGTCGCCGCGAACTGCTGGCACGTGTCCGTGCGTTACTACGACGTGCGGAATATCCTCACCCGAACGAAAACCATGCTCCTGCACAGGAACCAGCGCAAGAGGTGCCGCGCCCCAGTCGTGAACTGGTCGCGGGACCTCTACGTATCGACCTCGCGGGTCGGCGCGTCAATTGCCGTGGGCAAGACATGGAGTTGCAGCCAAAACAATTTGACCTGTTGACCTATCTTGTACGCAATCGCGGCACCGTTCTCACACGTGACCAGTTGCTCCACAACGTGTGGGGCTACGACTACGCAGGAGACACACGAACCGTCGATGTGCATATTCGCTGGTTGCGTGAAAAGCTGGAAGAAGACCCCGCGAATCCTAAGCTGATTCAGACTGTGCGAGGTGTCGGCTATGCCTTTAGGTGGTAAAAAACGTAAATGTAGGGGTCTAATTCATTACACTCTGTTGGCGATAGACAATGTTCGAGATCATCGACCAGCGTTTTAACGTTCCGCCAATGTTGTACATTGCCAACAGGGTGTAATGAATCAAACCCCGCCAAGTGATGCTTGACGTAATTAGGCAATGACGATGGCACCGCCTACTTGCTCAACTCTTCTTCTGTTGGGCCTGATAATGCGGTTTAACAAATTAACAGGGATACACGGTCCCTACAGATATCTTCAATCCTTCTTTAGCATAGGGGCATCATAGCCGACCGCGGAGAGATAGCCATAGAACGCAAAGTGAAAAAACCACGTTGCCATTTGCCGGGGAGTGTAGCTCTTTTCGCTCTCCAACCACCAGACGATGGTGCCGATCATGACATGTGAAAGTTGCATGACAGCAAGTTCTGAGGGAATTGTTGGCTTGATCTGTTGCCTGCCAGGTTCCTCCAGATGTTCATACTGTCTCAGACGCTCAAGCGTAAGTTTTATGGTGTACTCACGCATCCTGGCAGCAAACCACGAACTACCGTTTTTCCCCAGCATCGCTCGGTATAAGCGGGTGTTTTCAGCGACATGCTCAAATAACTGTATCCACATCTCTAGCATGTTCTCCATCTTACTCTGACCCGCGTCTTTGCGCATGGGCTTCATATTCTCCATCAGGTGATTCGCTGCCTCTTCAAAAATCTTTGCCACCAGATCATATTTATCCTGATAATGGCGGTAGAACGTGGCGCGGTTAATCATGGCGCGCTCGGCAATATCGCCTACCGTGAGAGCATCGAAGCCTTGCTCAGCAATCAGTTCAATCATTGCATCCTGCAAGAATTTATGCGTGCGCCGAATGCGTAGATCGGCCTGGTCTTCCTGCGACACTTTTCCCTCCATGTTGCATACGTAACAAAACACATGAATTGGTGCTTGTTCTGTGTTCCCATTCCAGCTATACTGTCTATTGTAACATGTTGTTGCAAAGGCATCAGCCTGCTATACTAGCTAGAAATTGTATTGATGAGTATTCGGGTGTACGGAACGCATATCTTCGCGAGAGATGCTGACCGCAACCCTCATCTACGAGAGGAATTTCCAATGAAAGTTTTCGTTACTGGTGCGTCCGGCTGGATTGGCTCCGCCGTTGTTCCTGAGCTGCTTGGCGCGGGCCATCAGGTCATTGGGCTAGCACGCTCAGAAAGTGCGGCTGCAGCCCTTGCTGCGGCAGGAGTAGAGGTGCATCGTGGCACCCTCGATGATCTCGATACTCTACGCAGTGTAGCTGCCGCGTCAGATGGTGTCATTCACCTCGCATTCAAGCATGACATCGCCTTCTCAGGAGACTTCAAGGGTGCAGTCGATGCGGATCGCCGCGCCATCGAAACCTTTGGCGAGGTGCTTGCAGGCTCTGACCGACCGTTCGTCATCGCCTCCGGCTTGCTCGGACTCACACCGGGGCGTGTAGCAACTGAACGGGACCCTGAGCCAGATGCGGCTCGTCCGAATACTGACGCAGAGGGTCGGCTGGACAATGCACACATGACGCTCTCCTTCGCTACACGTGGCGTCCGCTCATCCGTCCTGCGACTCCCTCCCACTGTTCACGGCGATGGAGACGCTGGCTTTATGGCGAGCCTGATCCGCATCGCCCATACCAGTGGCGTCTCCGGCTACATCGGCGATGGGTCCAATCGCTGGCCTGCTGTCCATCGGCTCGACGCCGCGCACCTCTTCCGCCTGGCAGTGGAGAAGGCACCAGCGGGATCGGTGCTGCACGCGGTCGGGGACGAAGGTGTGCCAATCCGCAGCGTCGCCGAGGTGATCGGTCGGCATCTTGACCTGCCAGTAGCCTCCATCTCTCCTGAGGATGCAGGCAAGCACTTCACCTGGCTGGGTGGCTTTATCGGCCTCGATTCCCCGGCTACATCCGTGCTCACTCAGCAGTTACTGGGGTGGCAACCAGTACATGTAGGGTTACTCGCTGATCTTGAGCAAGGTCACTACTTCAAGGAAGAGGCAAAGTCCAAATATCATTGACCTTTCCGTTTCACTTGAAGCACCTGTTATCAGATCGCCTGCGCTACGTCTTTCGTCGTAGCACAGGCGTTCACAAGGAGAATTTCGTGGCTGAGATACATGACTTGAATGCCTGGGACCGCCAGGTTATCGAAGAGTTCCGTGCGAATGGGGGCAACGTTGGTGGTCCATTCGCTGGCACTCCCTTACTTCTGCTGACGACGATGGGAGCCAAAAGTGGTCAACACCGTATCAGCCCATTGGCCTATTTGTCCGAGGGCGGTCACATCTACGTGTTCGCTGGCAACAGGGGTGCGCCAACCAATCCCGGTTGGTATCACAATCTGGTCGCGCATCCTGATGTAACCGTCGAAGTGGGTACTGAGAAGTTCGAGGCCAGAGCCAGCGTCGTTGAAAGCGCGGAGGGGGAACGTCTCGGACGTATCCAGGTACAGAAGATACCATCTCTCGCTGAGCTTCAGGCGAAGATCACACGCAAAGTCCCCGTTGTTCTGCTGGAACGTCAATTGTAGGAGTCTCATTCCTCTAAACATCGCCTAAAAATGACGCCTTTGCATCAAATGCTATGATGTTCATG
>CAXUIS010000108.1:0-15260 GCA_964250915.1 uncultured Ktedonobacteraceae bacterium
ACCAGTAACAGCAGAAATGGCTCGTTGTTGATCACTAATAATCTCGGTGCTAGCACCTTGATTATCATTTATCAAGATATTGCGAATACCGCTCATATTGCTGGATGTCGAAATTTCATAACTATTGGCGTATGAGTTTATAGTGGAGTCGAATTCTGCCTCACGCGTAGCTATGTCTGCATTTATCAATCCACCTGCCGCAGCCAGAGAAGCATCGGTCACGCCATTAGAAAGGGAGGCAAAAACCTGGTTATGACGCGTTTGTAAAGATGCATTCATGCGTTCTAGATTATTTTGTTGAGCTGATGCAGTACTCTGTGCGTCAAAACTCGTTTGAACAGCCTGTCCTCGCGTTGAAAGATTATTCAAGTAAAAACTTCCTAGCAGAATGATTACAAACGTCGGTACCAAAGCCGCAATTAAAAATAGCAGGAAGATGCGACGGAAAATAGGTGTATTGCTCAAAAATCGTAACATGCTAGCTTCAATCCCTTCTCACAACGGTACGCAACTTTATGTCACACATACACTCTTCAAAATATGGGGAGTAAGTTCCATAAAGCACTTCCAAATATAGAATACATCATATTAATAAAAAAGGAAACTTCCAGAGTGTGAATCACCTTATTTTCCTATACGAAAATGTAATAGTAGCTACTCACTTCTTTTTGCTACACTACGTTGTTACAGCCGCGTACTTATCCTGTTGCGAATATATGTGTATCTTGAGACAGTACAGAAAGTTGTATTGCACCTTTCTGTACTGCATAGCCTACTACTACCAAGAATGTTTAGGGTATTGTGGGGACTGCTGAGCAGAACTATTTGGGTAGACAACGATCAACCTGCCATCACGCCACTGAAATAGAAACGCGACTGCAACAGCATTTTCACCATCTTCAGCAAATTTTACCGCACCTTGAAGAGTATTAAACGTATCTGAATGCAGTTCTTGAATGAGCTTGGCGTTGTCCAAGTTATTAATCTTTGTCACTGCCTGCTCTAACACCTGCATAGTGCTATACGCTTCAACAGTATCAGCACTGATATCGCCTGCACTTCCACCATACTTGGCAATGTAATCACTGATAAACTGATCGTTCTGATAGTTTTTGACTTCGGGGAACCAGCCATTATTAGGCACAAAAATACCCTCAACAACTTTGGCACCACCAAGTGGGCCAGTAAACTGATCGCCCTGATCGGGACCAGCAGTTGCAATAATAGCACTGGGATTAAAGTGTTGCTGTTTAAACGCCTTCATATACGCAACACAGTCACTCTGACCGACTGTACCAAGGATAACCACATCTGGATGCGAACTAATGATTTTTTGCACTGTAGGACTGTAGTTTGTCGTCGCTGCCGGATAAACGTTATAGAAAGCAGTTTTTACTCCCCCCTTTTCCAGCAATACCCGTGCCGTATCAATTTGAGGCTGCGTGAAAAAGTCATCACTCGTCGCATAAGCAACTGTATGCGGACGCTGTGCCTGTGGTAGAGACAAAATAAAATATACAAAGCTTTTCAAGTAATTAGCTGCTGACAACGAAACAGAAAAAAGATTGTTAAATCCCTGTGAAAATACTTTGGGGGCAGCACCTGCTCCTTCGACAAAAGCACGATTGTAGTGATTTGCTACAACTGATGCAGCTACCGTCAAAGTACTAGAAAAAGGGCCAACGATCAAATCATCATGATTGACTGAAATCATTTTCTGATAATTTGTCGTCACTTGTGTATTTGTGCTATTGTCTTTGAGAAAATCGAACTGAACCTGACGCCCAAGCAAGCCACCTCGCTTATTCACCGCCTCTTGCCACAACTGATAACCTTGTTGGAGTGCTTTCCCATCTGCTGAAAAATCGCCCGAAAGAGAAATAGAGGTCCCTATCTTAATAGGATTGTTTTGAGATGGAGCCAGGTTTGACTGCTGAGAGCAGGCACTAAGTCCCACTAGACCAAGCAGTAGTATTAGCCCAGTATAAAAAAGTTTGACCCGGAAGGTCATGATGTTATACAAATGAGTCTCCTTTGTATCTATTTTTAGCAAAACATGTGCAAACGACAAGAATATGTTCCATTTCACAAGTATAGAGAGACTTATTTGTTCACGCAACAATACTACCATATTCTCTCATATTCTGAGAGTATTTGCATGTAAGTACTCTTTTTGAGATTATATGCACTACTAATTAGCTTAGCCAGGTGTTGCTGTCTAAAAGGGATTTAGGCGTATAAACAATTACTAAAAAAACAGGGTCTCCCCTACATGTTCGTGGAACCCTCCGTGTAGGGGAGACCCTTGCGGTCTCCCTGCATTTTCACATGTTTCCCCCGAAAGGACGGAGACCTAAAAAAACAACGTGCCTTGCCCCTTTAAACTTGCTGTGTTATCCTATCATTGAATATGAGGAGAGATACTCATTAATAGCCAGGAAGTTGCGAAGCTACACTTCTACAGCACCAGTACTTTTGATTCTGTAGGTAGAGTGCGTTTCATTTCGTTTTGATCTTGTGTAGTTCCTAAGGTCAAAACAGTGTTTACAAAGGAGAAGAGAGTTTGAGACGAGAGCGACGAACAAACCCGCTTATTGCAAGTGCTATTTTTATCATGCTCTTACTAAGTGCATGTGTGCAAACCAATGGTGGGAGTACGACTCCTACGACTACCCAGACGGGGCCAATAAAAATTGGTATTTCTTTATCACTTACCGGTGATGCATCAGGCGATGGTCAATCACTGAAGCAGGGCTACCAACTGTGGCAAGACTATATCAATCAAAAAGGTGGTCTTCTCGGTCATCAAGTCCAACTCGTTATTTACGATGATGCTACACGACCTGAACAGGCTCAATTGAACTATCAGAAGTTGATCACCGTCGATAAGGTTAATTTTACCTTCGGCCCCTTCGACGATGATTTTACGGTGAATGGTGCAACCGTTGCCAGTAAATACGGTTATGCCTTTTTACAAGGCACAGGAACTTCTCCTCAAGACTTCACGCATGGACTCACCAACATGTTCTGTGTTTCATTAACATCGTCAAAATACATGTCGAGCCTGATTGCCTACATTCTCTCTCTACCCTCAGCAATACGACCAAAGACCGTTGCCTACTCCTCCTCAGACAACGCTTTTACTTCGTCGCAGGTGACGCCTGCTGTAGCACCGTTAGAAGCTGGTGGATTGAAGACAGTCTTGAACCAGACCTATCCGCAAGAAAATACTGATCTCAACCCACTCGCTCAAAAAGTGGTTAACTCTAAAGCTGATGTAGTCATCGTAGGCACAGATACACTTGCGAATAGCGTTGCGTATGTCAACTACTTTGCAACACAACATTTCAATCCAAAAGTGCTTATCTTTACATCAGGTCCCGATCAAGGATCAGCCTTTACCAGTGCAATTGGGAAACATAGTCCCGAAGGAATTCTCATTGCGAACAATGGATGGTGGCCTGCAGTTAAGAGCTTCCAAAACGATTACTTTGTACCTGCTTTCATCAAAAAGTTTGGCGGCGATGCTAACGGCATTGGCTCAGATGCTGTCCAGGCATTCTCTATTGGGCAAACGCTAGAACAGGCGGTTAACACATCGCAGAGCATTGATAACGCAAAGATTATGAGCACGTTGCGTGCTGGCACGTTCAACACACTACAAGGGCCAGTCAAATTCGGTGCTGATGGTCAGAATACTGCCGCTTCTCCATTCTTGTTTCAGTGGCGGAACAATGCCCTGATTCCTGTATATCCAAATTCGGTTGCCCAAGCAAATGTGCAGTATCCTAAAGCAGCTTGGAAAGCCTAGTCTCTAAACGCTTATTATAGGGAGTGGTAGAAAAGCATTCTCCACTCTACGCCCACTGTGTACGCTGATTGTGTATACAGTGGGCGTGCTACTAGAAAGGTAGAGTAGTGTCCATCATTCTTCAAGGGGTGGTTCAAGGAGTAGTTCTAGGCATCCTGACTGGCGGTATCTATGCGCTTATGGCTTCGGGGTTGACCTTGATTTTCGGAGTGCTTGAGATCATCAACGTTGCACAGGGCATCCTGGTCGTTTTAGGAGCCTATCTTAGCTTTGTGTTAGAGAAAAATTTGCACATCGACCTCTTTTTAGGACTCTTCATCACTCTTCCGCTCATGTTTGGCCTCGGGGTCCTGCTTGAATGGACGCTGATTCGCCGCTTAAAGTGGGAACGTATCACACTGTCCATCCTGGCAACCTATGCTATCGCTCTCGTTATCGAAGGAATCCTGGGCTTCTTTTTTAGCACAAATTTTCAGGAACTGCATACGTGGTATATCGACGATACGTTCAGCTTTGGCGGGTTCTACATCAACTACGTCTATATTTTCACATTTCTCTTAAGTGTGATCTTATTAGTAGCGGTCTTCTTGCTGGTCTATAAAACTGATTTTGGTCGCAAGTTACGTGCATCTATGCAGAACCGTACCGCCGCTTCCCTCATTGGTATCAATGTGTCGCGGATTCAGGCTATCACGTATGGTCTCGGTACTGCACTTGCCGCTGCTGGTGGTATGGCGTTTGGTGCAACAAATGCCTTCAATCCTGCGAGTTCTTATGACCTGATCTACCGCTTACTCGTCATTATAGTATTAGGCGGCTTAGGGAGTTTGCGTGGTGCCCTCATCGGTTCGCTCATTATGGTCATTCTTGGAGATGTTGTCGCACTGATCTGGTCGCCAGTCTGGTCAAGCACCATCTTTTTCGCTTTGCTTGTGATCCTGCTGGTATTTCGACCCCAGGGACTGTTTGGACGCCTTGAAGGAAGGAAGCAATGAACACGTTGAGAAAAGTTGGGTTACTTGCGCTATTAATACTTGTCTTGCTATTCCCACTGCTACTCTCTCCCAATAATGTCGTAACAGAAATTGGCATTTATACGCTCATATTCGCAACGGGGGCAACGGGTTGGAATGTCTTTTCCGGCTACACTGGTTACATTTCCGTTGGTCATACGGTGTATTTTGGTATTGGAGCTTATACAATAGCTCTCACATGTCAGCACTGGAATATTCCAGGTGGATTTCTTCCTTTTCTGATCGTTCCTCTAGCAGGAGTGGTCGCAAGCATCTTTGCTATCCCATTAGGAGCGATAGTGCTACGCACACGGAGATATGCCTTTAGCATAACCACCATCGCGGTTCTCTTCATCTTTCAACTACTGGGTTTCAACTTGCGAGGTATCACGAACGGTTCAACGGGTCTATATTTGCCCGTGATACCAGGATTTCCTGATATCACTGATCTCTATTTCTACTATGTAGCATTGATCCTCGTACTCGTTGCTGTCGCTGTCTCCTGGCGCATTCGCCACTCTAAGTATGGGTTGGGACTACTGGCTATTCGTGACGATGAGGACCGTGCCTTTGGTTTAGGGATAAAAACAGGCTACTATAAGCTCGCTGCATATGTTGTCTCTGCACTCTTTGTCGGTATGGCGGGTGCTATGTTCGCCTACTTCGTTGGCACCATCCATCCAGAGTTTGTCTTCGATCCCATTGTAGATGTCAATTTGACCACAATCGCCTTCCTTGGTGGACTGGGTACACTTTCAGGCACATTGATTGGTGCGGTATTGGTAGTGCCTCTGCAACAATGGTTGACACTTCAGTTTGGTGGTAGTAGCTTGAATCTTATCCTGTTCGGCTCGTTCCTCTTGCTCATTCTACTTGTCATGCCACAGGGCATTGTTCCAACCGTGAAAAGTAAGTGGATATCCTGGAAAGCTTCTCATCCCAAAAATGTTCGTGTGAGTCCTACACCGCAGGAGCGTCCTGCTCTTGTTGATAGGAGCGAAGGCTGAGATGAGCATTTTAGAAATACAAGCAATTTCCAAATCCTTTGGAGGCATACACGCACTTGATAACTGCTCACTTGTTGTTGAACAAGGAACGATAACAGGGTTGATTGGTCCAAATGGCTCCGGCAAAACGACGTTATTCAATGTGATTACGGGCTACGAGCATATAGATGCAGGTGCAATTCGCTTTAACGGCAAAGACATCTCAAAAGAGAACGCTGCCAGGATATTCGACCGAGGTATTGGTCGCACATTTCAATTGACGCGCATCTTCTCCCGGCTCACTGTTCTCGAAAATATGCATGTTGCTCTCCCACGTAACATGAAAGGGCTGCTTAAGGAATCGGGTTCGTCAGAAGAGCGACAACAGGCTCTTGAGTTATTAGACTTTGTGAACCTGAGCAAACTAAAAGACGAGTTGGCGGGTAGTCTCTCTTATGGTCAGAAAAAACTATTGGAATTTGCGCTCATTCTGGTGGCAAAGCCTCAGATGATCCTGCTAGATGAACCTGCGGGCGGCGTGAACCCCACGATGATCAACGAATTGGCACGTAGCATTCGTACCCTGAACGAGCAGCAGAAGATTACATTTCTGGTTGTCGAACACAATATGGAATTTGTGATGCGGCTCTGCCATACGGTGAACGTGATGCATCGAGGAACGACAATCGCTGGTGGGACACCTGATGAAGTACGTAAAAATCCAAAAGTCCTTGATGCCTACTTAGGAGCATGAGCATGCTGAAGTTAACACAGGTCGTTGCAGGTTATGGTGGCGGTGATGTGCTACAAGGAGTGGACCTTACCGTTGAGAAGGGATCACTTACCTGCATCGTTGGCCCTAACGGTGCTGGTAAATCCACTGTGCTACGAACCATCAGTGGATTGCTGAAGCCACGACTTGGCACGATCACGTATGTCAATCCAGCGACGAACAAGGTACATTCCCTCGTGGGCATGACAACACAACACATTTTAGAGTTGGGAATAGTACAAATAGCGCAGGAGCACAGTCTCTTTCCTGACATGAGTGTACGAGAGAATATGGAGTTGGGAGGACAAATACTACGCAATCGTAACTCCATTGAACGACGTTTGCGCGAGATCGAGGAGAGATTCCCGCTTGTTAAGGAAAGGACAAAAGAACGCGCACGAAGCCTTTCAGGTGGTCAGCAGCGTCAAATTGAAATCGCTCGTGCCCTTATGCTCAGTCCAACGGTGGTGCTGGTAGATGAGCCTTCGATGAGTCTCGATCCCAAAACGCTTGAACAGGTATTTATCACCATTCGAGAGATGCACGACACTGGAACGACGGTGTTACTGGTTGAACAAAATGTCCGTGCAGGACTCGCCATAGCCACTCACGGAGTTGTAATGGAGTCTGGTCGTGTGCGCATGAATGGTCCCGCAGAAATCGTTCGAGAAGACCCGGAGATGGGCCGCCTCTTCTTCGGTGGAACTCTTTCAGGTGCTTAACATGGAAACGAAAAATATGCACACGTACAGCATCGTAGTTACCTACAATACCTTGCCCGAAGAAAAAATACTGTTTCAAGAGATTTTGGGAGGCATGGCCTCACTCACATTTCTTAACGAGGTTTCACCCGCACAGCGCGCACAGGCAGTAGCAGATGCGACCGTATTATTGTCATGGAATTTTTCGCAAGAAATTTCTCTTCAGGAATACAGCCTACTACAGCGTGTCTCGCTGCTACAACTGATTACTGCCGGAGTCGATCACGTACCATACGCTGACCTACCTGTATCTATTGCTATAGCAGGCAATCAGGGGGCATATGCTCTACCTATGGCTGAACATATCCTGGCTATGACTCTGGCATTAGCGAAACGCTTGCTTATCGAACAAAAGAAACTAATACGCGGTGAGTTTGATGACCACACGCTCAACCGTTCTCTTGTGGGTACAAATGCTGGCATTATTGGTTTTGGAGGTACGGGACGTGCAACTGCGAGGCTCATGCGGGCGTTTGGCATGAACATCTATGCAATCAACCAAAGTGGGAAGAGTAGCGAGCCAACGACGTTTGTTGGTACCCTGCGGGACATAGAGTATGTGTTACGTACCTGTGATGTGGTGGTGCTCTCTTTGCCACTCACCTCAGCAACGAAAGGACTTATTGGCAAGCAAGAATTGGCGTGGATGAAGCCTGATGCTATTCTCATTAATGTTGCTCGTGGTGCCATTCTTGACGAGGAGGCACTCTACACTCATGCAAAGAACCATCCTACTTTTTCGGTTGGCATTGATACATGGTGGGAAGAGCCATTACGAGGTGGGGCATTCCGTATGCGCTATCCCTTCTTGGATTTGCCCAATGTACTGGGGTCGCCGCACAATTCAGCTCTGGTTTCTCATGTCGTAGCAGATGCTGCGCGGCAAGCAGCCGAAAACGTTGCTCACTTCTTCCAAGGTGGAGACGTGATAGGAATAGTGCGACGAGAAGATTATACATAATAAAGACAGTATACGCTGCCGAAAGAGATCATCATGAGTAAGCCTGATACGACATTAACATATGAAGATAATGGAGAACCCGATGGTGTAAACGCAACACTGACATCCCCCATTTCCTGGGATGGACAACCGGAGCGTGGAAAAACGTATCGTATTCCTGCTCGTCGAGGTAGAGCGGTTCGCATAAGCAAGGGCCAGCACCTCAAGGTTATTAACACTTATGGAACTCAGGTCTGTGATTTATGGGCATTTCACACTCATACTCCGCAAGAGTTCCTGTCGATGGAACACCTTCGGACACATTTAAGCAGTGTCACACTTAAAGTCGGGAATTCGCTGGTCACGAACCATAGAAGACCCATTCTTACGTTAGTGGAAGACACGTCTCCTGGTATTCATGATACTCTGATCGCATCCTGCGATATCTACCGATACCACACGCTGGGCGTAGAGGAATACCACGATAATTGCGCTGATAATCTCAGAATGGCAATGAAAGCGATTCAATTGCGTGTTTCCGAGGTGCCCTCGCCCTTGAATCTCTGGATGAACACTCCGCTTGCTGCCAATGGCACGATTGCCTGGTTGCCCACTGTATCAAAAGCAGGAGACTACATAGTGCTTCAAGCTGAGCTTGAGTGTGTAGTCGTCATGTCAGCATGCCCACAAGACCTCGTACCCGTAAATGGAAAAGACTGTATTCCTAGTGATATTCACTTCGAGGTCTCCTGAGTTGAGAGTGTGACGCCAAACAAAAATATCCTTGTGCTATACTGTCGGCAAGAAATACTTTATGAAGTCGAGGTAGCCTTTATGCCTGCTACAGATACTTTTCCGGTGTCCCAGTGGCCTTTTCAAAAAGTCCTTATTGCCAATCGAGGTGAGATTGCGTTACGCATCATACGCGCATGTCGTGAACTTGGCTTAACAAGTGTCGCTGTGTATAGTGACGTGGACCGCAACGCGCTTCATGTGCGTATGGCAGATGAAGCATATCACATTGGGCCTTCCATCGCGGCAAAAAGTTATCTTAATATTCCAGTTCTGCTTGAGGTCGCACAACGCTCTGGTGCACAGGCGGTTCATCCCGGCTATGGCTTCTTGTCCGAGAATGCAAACTTTGTCAAAGCATGCCAGGAGGCAGGGCTTATCTTTATAGGTCCCTCTGCAGAAGCACAACTTGCAATGGGTGAGAAAACCGCCGCACGCCGTACAGCACAAGCCGCAAACGTTCCCATCGTCCCCGGTGCAATGTCCGATGTGGAGGACGACACGCTGGCAGCAACTATCGCCGTGCAGATTGGCTACCCCATACTACTCAAAGCTGCGGCAGGTGGTGGAGGTAAAGGTATTCGTTTCGTGCGCGACCCGAAGGACCTGCTCGCATCATTGCGTACAGCGCGTAGTGAGGCAAAAAGTGCCTTTGGTGATGGGCGCGTCTACATTGAGAAAGCTGTTGCACCCGCACGTCACATAGAAGTACAGTTTATTGCCGATACACACGGCAATGTCGTGCATCTTGGTGAACGCGAATGCAGCATTCAGCGCCGACATCAAAAGCTGATTGAAGAGTCTCCATCACCCGTTGTAGACGTAGCATTACGTGAGCGTATGACGAGCGCAACGCTCAATTTGATTCGTACCATTAAGTACGTCAACGCGGGAACGGCAGAATTTCTTCTGGGGCCGGACGGTAATTTCTATTTCTTAGAGGTCAATGCGCGTATTCAGGTGGAGCATCCTGTCACTGAGTGGGTTACAGGCATTGACCTTGTGCAAGAGCAGTTCCGCGTTGCGGCTGGTCTACCGCTCTCGTTCACGCAAGAAGATATTTCGCTACGTGGCGCAGCCATCGAGTGTCGTGTCTCGGCAGAAGACCCGTTGAATCGTTTCTTGCCTGCCACTGGAACTGTGCAAGCATTGCAAGAACCGTCAGGGCCAGGAGTACGTGTTGATAGTGGCCTCTATGCTGGTTTACAGGTACCGCTCTTCTACGACCCTCTCTTGTCGAAGTTGATTGTGTGGGGCAACACACGAACACAAGCGATTGCACGGCTACGTCGCGCCCTCGACGAGTATAAAATCGTCGGAGTACGAACCACGATTCCGTTTGCGCGTTGGCTCATGGACCACCCTCGTTATATTGCTGGCGACATGTCTACTGACTTCATCGCGGAAGAATGGGATACGCGCAAAAAAGACGGCGTATCGGAGGAGGTAGTACAAGAAATAGCACCAGAGCAGGTCGCAGTCATTGCCGCAAGTCTACTTATGCAAAGTCATACTGAGAACGAGCAGCAACGTCGTCAGCCCGTCTCCGATGGACAAGGAGATAGCAACAAATGGCGTGATGCTGGTAGGAGAGAAATATTACGTAGAATTTAGAAAAGATGCTACGCTATGTGCGGTTCCCCTACATAGCGTAGCATCTTTTTGATTATTTTTCCGTGGCGGCTTGCGGTAAAGTAAACGGAGGCGGAGTTGTCCCTTGTCGCTTCGCTGCCTCTGCTTTCAATTGCTCGACTGCTTCGTAGGGCACATAACGACCACCTAATGGTGTAGGATGGATATTCGGACCATGATAGTCGGTACCGCCAGTAGGAATGAGGCTGTATTCGTGTGCGATAGCTAGAAGTGCTTGCTCATCTTGCTGTGTATACGGTCCATAATAGGTTTCCAGACCAACGAGGCCAGCCGCTTTAAGGTTTGGCAACCAGGAGCGTAGGATATCTAATCCAGGCAGAGTAATTGGGTGCGCAATTACAGGCAAGCCATTCACGCTGACAATTAAATGCACGGCATCCTCCGGTGACAACTTGTAGTGTGGTACATAAGCAGGTTTGCCATTACCAATATATTTATCAAATGCGTCGCTCACACTCCGCGCATAGCCTGCCTCTACCAACGCTTGCGCAACATGAGGACGCCCTACGGTTCCTTGCGCAATCTCGCGTACACGCTCCCATGAAATAGAAATACCTTCTTCATTCAAAAGTTCAACCATACGCTCACCACGTCTTACCCGTGCATTCCGCAATATTTTAAGAGTGTTTTGAAACGCTAGTTGCTGATATTCAATGAAATAGCCAAGTACATGAACCTCACCGCCACTGACATCCGTATTGATTTCGATACCAGGAAGAAACTCAACATCCAATGCCCGTGCAGTTCGAGCCGCCTCTTCGATACCTCCCGTTGTGTCATGATCGGTAAGAGCAACAGTACGTAGACCTGCCTCTTTGACACGATGCATCAATTCAGTTGGGGAATATAAGCCATCAGAGGCGGTTGTATGCATATGAAGGTCAACATAATTAGACATAAGAACCTTTTTCTACATCTGTAGGGACCGATGTATCGCACGAGGACGCGATACATCGGTCCCTACAGAATGGTTAGCGAGCATAATCGACAGAGCGCGTCTCGCGCACAACCTGTACTTTGATCTGTCCAGGATAGTCTAGACTTTCCTCGATCTTGTGAGCGATTTCGCTTGCAAGTCGATTGGCGGCGAATTCGTCGATCTCTTCTGGTCTGACGATAATACGAACCTCACGTCCGGCCTGAATTGCGAACGACTTCTCGACGCCTGCAAACGAGTTTGCGATACCTTCCAGTGCTTCCAAACGTTTGATATACAAATCAATCGTTTCACGTCTGGCACCAGGACGAGCAGCCGAGATAGCATCAGCAGCCTGCACAATCGCCGCCTCAATCGTCTGTGGCTCCGAATCAGTTGCATGATGAGCGACCATTGCATGAATAATCTTAGGTGACTTCCCGAAGCGGCGCGCAACCTCACCACCAATAATCGCGTGTGGTCCCTCAACCTCCTGGTCGATTGCTTTGCCCATATCGTGCAACAGAGCGGCAGTCTTACAAACATTCACATCCGCACCTAGCTCATATGCGATGGTAGCTGCAAGAATAGATACCTCTACTGAGTGCGACAACACATTCTGACCATAACTGGTACGAAAGTGGAGCCGCCCAAGAATTTTAAGTAGTTCTGGCTGTAGCCCAGGTACATTGGCGTCCATCGCCGCGCGTTCACCCTCTTCGCGCACGATAATATCGACTTCTTGTCGTGCTTTCGCCACAACATCTTCGATACGCGCAGGGTGAATGCGCCCATCAAGAATGAGCTTTGTCAGGGCCAGACGTGCAACCTCACGACGCACAGGATCAAAACCGGACAGGACAACCGCCTCTGGTGTATCATCAATAATTAAGTCAACACCAGTCGCGGCTTCGAGTGCGCGGATATTGCGTCCCTCACGTCCAATGATACGCCCCTTCATTTCGTCATTGGGCAATTGCACAACAGAGACCACCGACTCGGAAACTTGATCAGAGGCACAACGCTGAATAGCAAGCGTCACGATTTCGCGTGCACGTGCATCTGCTTCATCGCGTGCCTGTTCTTCGATGATGCGGACGCGCCGCGCCGCTTCCCCGCGTACCTGATCCTCAACACGACTCAGAAGCAGTTCTTGCGCCTGTTCCTCGGTCAGTTGAGCAACTCGTTCAAGTTCTACAAGCTGACTCCGTTTGATCTCTTCGATCTCTTCGCGTGCCTGGTCAAGCGTGTGATCTTTTGTTTGTAGCTTGCGTTCACGCAGTTCAAGCGCATCAATCTTCCGTTCGAGATTCTCTTCCTTTTGTTGAATGCGCCGCTCCTGGCGTTGTAATTCGGCGCGTCGCTCTGCATTCTCATGTTCTATAGAAGTACGAAAACTTGCGCTTTCATCACGTGCTTCACGCAATGCTTCACGTTGCTGCGCTTGTAAGTCCAGTAATTGACGCTCACTGGCCTCCTTCTCCACACGTAGACGCTCCTCAAAACGTACTTTGTTGCGACTCCACCCGACATAGAAACCAGTAAGGATAGCTAATAATGCACCTAGGGGTATGGTGATAATGAGGGCTACGACGATTATATTTGACACGTCGGCCTACCTCCAATGATAAAAAAACGCATAGGCCCTATAAAAGGCTCGAAAATGATACAGTGTGTCCATGAATAACAATGTTTTTGGGATATGTACAAGGGTACATGTTGCTCCAATCCTACTATATAGGACAGTTAACAATCCGTCAAGCAGGAGTTATGGATGAAGTCTTCATCTATTATTGGAAAGAAGGACAGAGAAACCGTAAAGGTCTCTCTGTCCTTCTTTCCAATAATAGATGACACAAAAAGATTTTTAAATTAACCAATGCCCCGTGATGAACTGTAGCACAAAGAATGTCAGCACCGGTAGAGCGAGCAGGAGATAGCCTTGATGAAACCACGCACGTCGCCCGAGGCGTGCAAGCAGAATAAACCCTGGGAAGATACTTACAACCAAACGTGGCATCAATGCGAGAGGCTCGTAAGCTGTAGTATCTTGTGTCGCGCTTCCCGAAAATAAGAGGGCTGAGCAGAGGAGAAGGATACCGAATACGGCAAATGTCCATTGGCTTTTTACAAGACGTTCAGGACCGTAAAAGCAGAGTATCATCAGTCCTGCAAAGAGGAGCAATGCAGTTACATCGAGTAGAGAGTGCACGACGACAAGACTAAAATGAGGCTGATCTACGAGTGCTTTGAGCGCGATAAAGAGTGAGGAAAAACCTGCACTTGCTTGTGCCTGTGTCCGTACAAATATAAATGGGTCTCCAAAGATTGCACGTAACGCCGAAAAATAGAGCATGAGTGCAAGCGGAATAAGTAAAGCAGCGAGTGCTGGAAGCGCAGGACGGACGCGTGCTAGTAACTGCGACTGTTCTCGCCAAGCCTGTCGTACTTGCGGCCCCATCTGGCGCATAAACTCGCAGAGGAACACCACAAACAAAAAGAGTCCTGCAAATTGTGTTAATGTTGCTAACGCACCAAAGAGACCCGTGAGCCACCAGGAACCACGACGCATATTATAAAACGAGGCAAGCGCAAAGAAGAGAAAAAGCGACTCACTGTAGGCGATGAAAAAGACAAACGCTGTGGGGAAAATGGCGATGTATAACGTACCACGTCTCGCGGTATCTCGGTCAAACTCGATTTCTAGTAAATGATAGAAGATAATCAATACACCAAGAAACGCGAGGTTCGAGAGGAAAAAACCTGCGGTTAGCTGACTCTGCCGAAAAAGCGGTGCAAGCGTGCGAATAAGCGTGGGGAAGAGTGGAAACAAAAGAGTTTGCGCTGGCTGTGTATAACTCTTCGCCGCAAGCGTAAGATAACTTGTTACATCGCCACGATTCCAATTTGTAAGTAAATCGTGATAGGATACAGAGGTTGCAGCAAAATCGGCGGCTGTGAAAAGTACGCCTCCAATATATGTAAGGAACACAAAAAGAAAACGTGTCAGCAGGAAGATTGGAAGAATCGAGAGCATAGCTTTCCACCATGGCTGCACAATATCACGCCATGATTGCGTATCTGGCTCTGTGTATTCTGGTGTTATCACAGCTGGCTCTTCCGTCTGCATGAAAGCATGTATCCCTTCTCAAATAGCGTAGTAGCGTAGTCATCCAGAGTATACAGGAAACATGCTATACTGTCACCTTTATAGAACGATTGCTAAAAGGAAAATCGAGATGTCTACACAACAACCAGAATTCCGTCCCACCCATGTTGTTACAAACTTTCTACGTCGTACAGATATCACTCCCCACAAGATTTTGCTGGTACGGCGTAGCCAGCGTGTCGGCAGCTATCAAAGTCATTGGGCGGGAGTGAGTGGCTTCGTCGAGCCAAACGTGACGCCTGACGAGCAAGCCTACACGGAGATACGTGAAGAAACGGGTCTGCAACGCGATTCAGTACGCATGCTACAACGTGGTGCTGTTGTAGAATACATCGACGCTGACATAAATCGCCACTGGTACATACACCCCTTCCTCTTTGAAGTCTTGACGCCCGACGCTATCAAAACCGACTGGGAAGCCACCGAGATGCGCTGGATTGAGCCATC
>CAXUIS010000109.1:0-3669 GCA_964250915.1 uncultured Ktedonobacteraceae bacterium
ACTGCCTAATTTTTCCGAAGGTCGTCCTCATTGGCGATGCTGCACGTGCAATGACGGCACATATAGGCCAGGGGTTGCAATGGGTATGGAGGACGCCATTGTCCTAGCTGAGGAACTGGCGACACAGGTTCCTCCGATCTTTTTCAGCATAATTGTGCGGATGAACAGCTCTTACCCTACTTCTTGCTCTTTCAACTCTCCTATGAGTGCTTGCTGATCGTCCGCACAATGTTCTTGCTTGCCAATCTTACGACAAAGACGACTCAATGTTTCTTGTTCATCCGGTGTCAAGATACTCATTTCCTCAAGAATGGCTTGAATATGCTGTGGAAGAACCTCCTCGATGACACGTTGTCCTGCTCCGGTCAACGATAACGTGACGACACGACGATCTCTTTCATTCCGCTCACGCTTCACCAATCCTCGTCGTTCGAGATTATCAACAACTGTTGTCATATTGCCCTCGCTTTTCAGAATTTTCTCTGCAATCTGCCCAAGGGGGAGTGGACCGAGATGGAAGAGAATATCAAGCACTCCATACTGACTAAAGGTTAAGCCTGCGGAGACGAGGTGCCGTGTTGCTCGTGCCGATGATGACTCAGCCGATCTTTGCAATTTGATATAGGCATTGATGGCGCGTATCTCATCACGATTTCCTTTGTAATGTGTTCCCATATTTCCTTCCATATATGACTGTCTGACATTGAAGAAAAGTATAGTATAAATAGCGTCATTGTGCAACCTCTGCTCACGTGCGGATAGTTTGCCATACTAGTGCTCCACAATCATAGAAGTAGATATTTAAGAGTAATAAATCTTCATTTAAGAATATTGACAATCAAAAATTTCTATGTTAAAGTTTTTATACAAGATATTTTACGTTCCGTCAAGTCTTTGCGTTGTGAGATGGAAGCACGTCGCGATAAGAAGTCGAGTAACCTACTTAGCAATCACGTTTTGTTCGTATCGGACTATGCACAAGGAGGAAGCAACATGGTATCTGACAACGGAGAACAGATAGCTCCACCTGGAAGAGGTGGTATACCAGGAATGCGTGGCGTTGATCATGTCGCGCTGACGGTACCTGATCTCGAAGAGGCGACCAGATTCTTTGTGGATGTACTTGGCTGTGAAGTCTACTACTCAATTGGACCATTTATGGACTCAACGGGCAACTGGATGACGGAGAACCTTGACGTTCATCCAAAAGCTGAAATACCTGAAATTCGTATTCTGCGTTGCGCGAATGGTGCCCACTTTGAGTTGCTAACGTTTAACTCGCCCGATCAGAACAAGACTACCCCTAAATTTAGCGATTATGATGGACACCATGTAGCTTTTTATGTTGATGACATGGATGTTGCTGTGACATACTTGAAGAGCAAAGGAGTTAAACTGCTTGGTCCTATCAAGGATGGTGTTGGGCCAGAGGCAGGTGAAGGCTCAACCTTCGTGCATTTTCAATCACCTTGGGGGTCGATGTTTGAACTAGTCAGTTTTCCTCATGGAAAGCTCTATGAACAAAAGCAGGAGCGACTCTGGATGCCTGATAAGAGATCTCAATGATGAACGTTGTGAAAACACTCCTCAAAGACCAGAGGAAAGGACATTACGAAGATGCAGATTGCGAAACTTGGCTATGCAGGCTTCAACACTCCTGATGTAGAAGCTATGCTCGCATACTACACGAATGTTATCGGTTTTACTCTTGTGGAACGTGGCGGCGATGGAACTGCGTATCTGCGGAACGTGCTCGATCATCACACCATCGTCCTCTATCCCGCGAAAGAGCAAGGTATCCGTCATATTGGCTTTCAAATTGGAGGCGGGCAAACCCTCAAGGATGCAGCCACTCAATTGCAGAATCAAGGGATCACAGTTGAGACGCAATCGGATGCGCAACCGGGTGTTGCTGAACAACTCCAATTCGCAGACCCAGAGGGCACAACTCTCCATCTTTACACTGCAATGGAGCAAGTACACAACCCCTTTTCAGAAGTAGGCATCGTTCCTGAGAAATTAGGCCATATTGCTATGGCTGTCCACGATGTTCAAAAATGTGCGGATTTTTATCAGAACGTCCTAGGTTTTCGTGTGTCGGACTGGATCGAAGATTTCTTCGTCTTTATGCGTAGTGGTCCCGACCACCACACCATGAATTTCTTACGAACCAAGTATCAGAAGATGCATCACATCGCCTTCCAACTTAAAGACTGGGCGCATGTACAACGTGCCTGTGATCATCTCTACAATCAGCATATTCCGTTGGTCTGGGGGCCGGGTCGTCATGGTGCGGGACACAACATCTTTACCTATCATCGTGATCCTGATGGACAATTTGTCGAGCTTTTCACAGAGTTAGATATTATCCTGAATGAAGAGTTAGGATACTTTGAACCTCGGCCTTGGCATGAAGAATTTCCACAAAAACCAAAGGTGTGGAAAGATGGTCTGGATGCAACCAATCACTGGGGACCTATGCCATCACCAGATTTCATGTTCATAGATTATTAAGCACCTTCAGTACGGACGCTTCCATTATAAGCGTCCGTACTGAAGGTGCTTGGCATTGCAGATTTCTTTGCTATGCTATTTGGAGAGCAATTATGTCTGAACTACAGGAAAAGGCAGACGAGTTAAGTGCTCGTATGCTTCAGAAACGGCTCTATGTCGTATTGACCACGCCGCTTAAGCCTGCGAGCGAACTTGCTACACTCCTTTCAGAGCATCTCAACTACATGATCGGTTTAGAGAAAAAGGGTGTTTTGTTTGCGTCTGGCCCATTTCTTGCTGGCGAACAGGTCGCTCCTGGAAGCGGTATGACCATTCTTCGCGCATCCTCAATGGAAGAGGCGAAAGCAACAGCCGAGCAGGACCCCTTCAACATCTCAGGTATGCGCACCTTTGAGATACGGGAATGGCAACTCAACGAGGGCAGTTACACACTCACAATACACTACTCCGACGGCAGCTATTCTATTGACTAATAGAGCATTATGCAACGTATATGTGCTTGCCTCATAGCCGAGGCAAGAAAGGAGACAGGAAAATGAAGAAGGCTGTCGGTATCATTGGTTTAGGAAAAATGGGCTTGCCTATCGCCGCAAACCTGCTTGAGCATGACTTTACGGTCATTGGGTATCGTCGCCATATGATCGACGATTTCGTTACTATGGGAGGAACAACCGCACATTCTTGTGAGGAGGTTGCTCAACAATGCGATGTCGTGATTACCTGTCTTCCAGACGATAATGCGTTACTCGAAGCGGTTTCGGGCGAACATGGACTTATTCACGGTACTCATCCTGGACTGGTTGTTGTCGATATAGGCATGCTTTCGATACAAGCCAAAGAGCAGGCGCGCCGTTCACTTGAGCAGGCGGGAGCACATATGCTCGACTGTCCCATTAGTGGTATTCCACCGCAGGTCCTTAGCAGAAAGACGGTGCTCTTTGCAAGTGGCGAAAAGCCTCTTTTTGAGCGATGCAAGCCGGTATTCGAGGGCTTTACCAGCACGATTTTTTACCTAGGCGAGTTTGGTGCTGGAACCAAGATGAAATGTGTCGCCAATCTTTTGGTAGGCATTCATGTACTTGCCGCTGCGGAAGCAATGACGCTCAGCACGAAAGTGGGACTCGACCCAGCGATGGTCATACAGGTGATCAGTCC
>CAXUIS010000109.1:3769-15233 GCA_964250915.1 uncultured Ktedonobacteraceae bacterium
ACAGATGAGTCAAAATAGCATCAGAAAGTATCAGTTAGGAACTGCTCTCGTTTCTGGCAAGCAAAGTATTATTCTCGCGTTTCAAGAGAAGTTTTTTGACCTGAAGAACCTTGTACAGAACGTGAGAGCGAACAGTTCACTTTCTCTCGATGTGCGTGAACTCCCTGCTTCATTGCTAGAAGTGGTAGAAGAGTGGCCCTATTGGAACGAGAAACTCGTGCAGGTTGTGAATGCTGTCTTTACTGATGGTGCAGCGCAAGAGGTTTCTGGTTCTCTGCGCCAAGACGGGTTGCACTGGCTTGCTCCCTTGCTCTATCCACGAAAACTGATTTGTATTGGAACGAACTATCAAGATCATATTGCTGAGATGGGAGTCACTCAACGCCCCAAGTATCCCTATAGCTTCTTGAAGCCCGCGACAACCACGCTGATCGGTTCGGGAACTCCCGTTCAGCTTCCAGAGCAGGCAAAAATGGTTGATTGGGAGGCGGAATTAGTGGTCGTGATCGGGCAAAAAGCACGTCATGTACGTGGAGAGGACGCGATGGCATGTATCGCGGGCTACAGTCTTCTCAACGATGTGTCGGCACGGGACTGGATCGCTGAGGCACCACCTCTGGGGATTGATTGGATCATGCAAAAAGCCTTTGATGGCTTTGCCCCAATGGGTCCACTCATCACTCCTGCTGCTTTCGTTGCCGACCCGCAACATCTCTCCATGACGCTGAGTGTCAACGGGCAGGTCAAGCAAAACTCGAACACTGCGAATATGGTCTTTTCCGTGCGGGAAATTATAGAGCACTTGACCTCAATTATGACGCTAGAGCCAGGAGATGTGATTGCGACAGGGACGCCCGCCGGAGTTGGACATGGGAAGCATCCACCAGAATATCTGCATTCAGGAGATACGATGGTTGTAGAAATCGAGGACCTTGGTCAACTCGAAACGCCAGTGGCGTAGCACGTGTATTTCTTATAATCTTTGTATTCTGCGCGATCATGTTTGAAGAGAGCAAATCAGGAGGGCATGCAATGAGTGATGGGCTTGTTATCCCACGTGGGCAGGGCAAAACCTTCGCCGCTGGTGGGACGGAGATCACGTATAAAGTGACGGCTGAACAGTCAGCAACCACCTCTAGTTTTGAGATAGTTGTCCACCCAGGATACGACGTGGGTGCTCATGTACATGGGCATCAAGAGGAACTATTTTATATTCTTGAGGGTGAGCTTGATCTCTTCGCCTTTGAACCTTTAGTGAGGACTGAGGGAAATTGGCGGACCTGGCAATCACATACAGGTGCGCAAGTGTTCCGTGGAGGTCCAGGAAGCATGATGTTTGTGCCGCCCGGTTGCCCTCACGCATTCGCAAATTTCGGGAAGACATCCGCTCGAATGCTCTTTCAGGCTTCGCCCGTAGGCCATGAAAAGTACTTCGAGGAACTCCTCGCTATTTTGAGGAGAGGTGGACCACCGAATCCCGAAGTCATTGCTGAGATGAGAAAACGGTATGATATTGAGCAACTGACGCCGCTCGTTCCAGGACAAATTCCCCATTCGCATGAGGAGTGAAAATACTCACAACGAGGAGGTGAACAGGGAAAGAATATCCTTTCCCCGCTTGCCTATACTTTCTGTAGCAGAGCATGACACTTTGAATTAAGTCTTCTATCATCGCGTGTTGCTACCATTTGGGATGGTCGAGTGTTACTCTTTCCAAAATCGCATGACGCTCTCGGCAAGCAGGCGACCCTGCTCACGACCTGCTTGAGCTGAAATAGCACGTCGGCTGGCATCTAGCGCGTTCGGTCCCCTCGCCGCTACTGATGCTTCGTCTGGTGTAATTACCAGGATTTGAGAGCTAGTCCGTTCGAGTTGCGCCAGTTCGTCTTCAAAAGTCACGGCAGGGGTTGTCTGCTGTGGGTCTACTGCCGAGAAGTCAAGCGTTTCAGCTCTTAGGATAAGCACGCGCTGGTACCCTTTTGCGATATCAGCATTGGTTCCTGAACGGACACCGCCATCAATATAGCGATGACTTCCGATGGTGATGGGAGGATAGACACCGGGAACGGCGCAACTTGCCGAGACTGCTAACACTAAGGGTACACCTGCATCGCGGTCAAATTGGACCCATTCTCCCGTCTGAGCATCAACAGTTGTTATGACGAGTCGCTGTTGAGTAGGCCATTCTTGAACAGGTAGCCGGGACGCAATGATGTCCAGGCGTTCTTTCTCAGGAATAGTCTTCACTGCGAGTGCTGCTGCTCCGACACGCGCTCGCGCTGTTTGAGCATCTGGTGCTCCGCTTCCGGCAGCGAACACGCGCATCAACTCGTTCATGTTAAATTGTACAACCTGTTCTTTTGTCTCCTCAAGCGGTTGCAACTGGCGTGCGTAGAGGTTTTCAAGGCTGAAACCACTCGTGATTTGTGCACCTACGACTGATCCTGCTGACGTTCCCACGACCAGTTCCGCGTCGATCACGTCAATGCCTCCATCGTGGAGTCCGAGAAGAATGCCCATCTCCCAGGCGATACCAGTAGTACCGCCTCCGCCTAGAACCAATGCTTTCGCATGTTGTTGATGTACCTCTGTCATTTATTGACCTCACTGCTTAAAAAAAGACATGACTATCAATTGCTTGCATTGCTTATCTCTGAAAAGTATACCGTATCTAACGACAAAGCACTACTAACTTGACGACGACTATTCTTCATGTGCATACTACTATAGTAAGTAACATACTAATAATTAGTAACAAATGTGGTATGATTATCTCTCTGACATTTGTTTGTAGGTATAGACAGAACACTGTTTAGCATATACTCTCACTACATATGATGCTGCAAGGATTTCATGATGGAACTTGGTTTTTATACATTTGCGGATGTGATGACTTCCCCGCAGACTGGCGAGACAATTAGCCCCGCTCAACGTTTACGCAATCTCCTCGAAGAGATTGAACTGGCTGACCAGGTAGGTCTGGATGTCTTCGGGGTTGGTGAGCATCATCGCTCTGAATATGCGGTCTCGGTACCTGCTGTGGTACTGGCGGCAGCGGCTGAGCGTACACGAAAAATTCGTCTGACGAGCGCGGTTACGGTTTTGAGTTCGGACGATCCGGTTCGGGTGTTTCAGCAGTTTTCTACTCTTGATCTGCTCTCAGGCGGTCGTGCAGAGATCATGGCTGGTCGTGGTTCGTTCATCGAGTCGTTCCCACTCTTTGGCTATGACCTGGATGACTATGAGCAGTTGTTTGCCGAGAAGCTTGACCTCCTGCTTCGTCTTCGTGAGGAGGAGCGCGTCACTTGGTCGGGTCAGCATCGTCCTGCCCTCGATGAACTTGGCGTGTACCCTCGTCCCGTTCAAAATCCATTGCCGATCTGGGTAGCCGTCGGCGGCACTCCTACCTCGGTGGTGCGTGCGGGAATGCTTGGTTTGCCCTTGGCACTCGCAATTATCGGAGGGGAGCCAGCACGCTTTGCACCATTGCTCAAACTCTACCGTGATGCGGCTCAGCGTGGTGGTCATAATGCTGTAGCACTACCTGTGGGCATCAACTCGCATGGCTATATAGCGGACACGTCGCAAGAGGCGAGAGACGAACATGCCCCTTTCTATATGGCGATGATGAACAAACTGGGAGTAGAGCGTGGTTGGTCTCGGATGAGTCGGCGGGACTACGATGCGTCGAGTTCACCACGCGGTGCACTGGTAATTGGGAGTCCTGAGGAAGTCATTGAGAAGATTCTCTTTCAGCACAAAATATTCGGGCACCAGCGCTTTTTGATGCAGTCTAGCATCGGCGCGATGCCTCATCGTCAGGTACTGCATGCCATCGAGTTGTTCGGAACCAAGGTTGCCCCTGTTGTACGGCGAGAGACTGCCCATGCTCCTGCATCAACCGAGCCAGCAGTGTGAAGTACCTCATGCTTGAGATAAGGAATTTCGGCGCGATGTGCTAAATGATGAGGCGATTTTGAGTAAGTAACTCGCTTGTTGAAAGGCTGTACCGTGACATCTTTTTCATCAGAACATGGAAATTCTTTGCACAGATTAACGAAACAACTGAGTTCAACATGGACGCCGATTTCATGGAAAGCGGTCATTATCGACGACCCGTTTTGGACGCCGCATATTCAGGTAAACCGCGAAAACACATTGCCGCAGGTGTACTCCTTTTGCGAGGAAACAGGCCGTATCGACGCTTTACGGCTCGCTTGGAAACCAGGAATGGAGCCTGTACCTCATATCTTCTGGGATTCGGATGTTGCTAAATGGATTGAGGCTGCGAGCTATAGTCTAGCTACTCGTTACGATGCAGCAATGGATGCACAGGTTGATGAAGTCGTCCGTCTTATCGTGGAAGCCCAGCAGCCTGACGGCTATCTCAATAGTTACTTCACTACTGTTGAACCTGAGAAACGCTGGACGAATCTACGGGATTGGCACGAGTTATATTGTGCTGGTCACTTGATCGAAGCGGCAGTGGCTCACTTTGAGTCAACAGGGAAACGTGTTCTACTAGACACAATGTGTCGTTATGCAGACTACATCGACACGGTTTTTGGTGATGCCCCAGGAAAGAAACGTGGATATCCTGGACATGAAGAGATTGAACTTGCGTTAGTAAAACTGTATCGGGTCACAGGAGAACAGCGATATCTGCATGTAAGTCAGTATTTTGTAAACGAACGTGGGCGGCAACCGCATTATTTTGATGAAGAGGCGCGCATACGTGGCGACAATCCTGTAGACTATCAGCACAAGACTCACGAATACTCCCAATCTCATGTGCCTGTGCGCGAACAACGTGTCGTTGTCGGTCATGCGGTCCGAGCCATGTACCTCTACAGTGCTATGGCAGACCTCGCACGCGAACTACGTGACCAAAGCTTATTTGATGCTGATCAGCGTCTCTGGAACAACCTCTGCACAACTCGTATGTATATTACTGGCGGCCTAGGACCCTCGCAGCACAATGAAGGATTCACAACGGACTATGACTTGCCAAACGAAACTGCCTATGCGGAGACGTGCGCGGCAATCGGCTTCGTCTTTTGGAACCATCGTATGCTGCAACTTGATTGCAATACACTCTACGCAGATATGCTAGAGCGTGCGCTCTATAATGGCGTCCTAAGCGGTGTCTCGCTTGATGGACGGAAGTTTTTCTATGAAAACCCTTTAGCTAGTATGGGTGTGCATCACCGAGAGCAATGGTTTTCCGTCTCGTGTTGTCCACCGAATATTGCACGGCTCCTCGCGTCTCTTGGACAATATATTTATGCTGTGAACGATACGGACCTTGCTGTGCATCTTTACATTCAAAGTACAGTTCAGGTGGTTATAGGGAATAATGACGTGACTCTACGCCAGGAAACGACTTATCCCTGGAATAACACGATCACGCTGCGGCTTGGCTTGGATAAGCCAACGAGGTTTGGGCTGAGATTGCGTATTCCAGGCTGGTGCAAAGAGGCACGGCTCAAAGTGAACGGAGATGAATTTGATGTTGCTAGCCACTTGGAACAGGGCTATGTTCGAGTGGAACGAATGTGGCAAACCGATGACTGGATAGAACTCGAACTAGCAATGCCAATTGAGCGTATGTACGCGAACCCTCAGGTTCGCGAGGATGCTGGTTGCGTTGCCCTCCAACGCGGTCCTCTCGTCTATTGCCTCGAAGGTGCGGATACTACTGTTCCGCTACATCGCATTATCATGCCAAGGACAGCAGAGTTGACGAGCCAATTTGAACCTACTGTGCTTGGTGGCACAACTGTTATTCACGGCAATGCACTTGTTGAGGAGGTTGACAGTTGGACGGAAATGCTCTATCGGTCTCAACCCGCTACGTTACAATCACGCGCTATCACCGCGATTCCGTACTATGCTTGGGATAACCGCGAACCGGGTGAGATGCGTGTCTGGCTGCGAGAGGTCAAAAGGTAATACTTTCCAAAACCTTTTCTTTTACAACTAACAAAAACTCGCACGTCGAGCTAGTTACAAGCTGATTTTGCGCTGTTCCTGTTGGCTATGTAAAGCAGCTTCAATGATACGAATAGTATCTCTGGCCTCTTCTGGCGTAACGGGTACAGGTTTGCCTTGCGTGATCGCTTCTACCATGCCCTGGTAAAAATGCTCATAGTGACCAGGAAGCGTTTGGACCTTGCCTATAACGGTGAGGTCCCCAACATCCATCGTCAGTTCTCCGTACTGTGCTTCATTGTCACTTCCCCATGTGGGGTCGCTTGGAAGTCTTCCTGCTTTGAGCGCATCTTCTTGTGGGTCAAGACCGTACTTAACAAAACTTCCCTTGTTACCATGAACCTGAAAATGGAGTCCTGATGCACGTACAAGCGAACTCGAATGCAAGATAATGGCTTGTTGTGGATAGCCAAGAACCAGATGAAAATAATCGTCCGTCTTCGCACCTACTCGTTGCGCACGGACATCAGCCCAAACCGTCTTTGGAAGACCGAACAAGTAGAGTGCTTGATCGATGAGATGAGACCCAAGATCGTAAAGCACTCCCGATCCCGGTTCCGCTCTTTCTCTCCAACGGTCTCGTATTACGGGGCGATAGCGGTCATAATGCGCCTCATAGGTAGAAACAGTACCAAGAACGCCTGTTTCCAACAGATGACGGAGAGTGAGAAAATCGTTGTCCCATCGACGATTCTGATAGACACTCAGCAAAACGTTGTGCGTATGAGCCAGCGCGATGAGTTCGTTTGCTTGACTTGAAGAGACTACAAACGGTTTATCAACCACGACATGTTTGCCCGCCTCAAGTGCCTGCTTTGCGAATGGGTAGTGTGTCTCGTTTGGAGTCGCAATAACAACGAGCGAAATGTCTTCGTCCGCAAGGAGAGCATCGAGTGTTGAGACGACTGAAACCGTAGGATATATCTTCTGTACTTTCGCTGGATTCGAGGACACAACCGTCTTGAGTTCGAGTCCTGGCACATGCTCAATCAAGGGTGCGTGGAAAACCGACCCTGACATGCCGTATCCCACTAATCCAACGGAAATACTCATAACGTGGCTCTCCCTCGTGCGTGTTCCGCAACCTTTGGTGGGAGCCACCCTCGGTGCTCAAGTTCATGTATCAACCGAACATAAGACTCCTGGAAGCGTCCTATGTGATCTGGTCGTGGGTCGATCACCTCACGAGTACGCGACATTTCTTTCGTAACATCTGCTACACGACGCCCAACCGAGGCGGCGAGGACTGCCATTCCTAGCGCGGCCTCGGCATTCTCTGGAATACGTACCGAACGTCCAAGTACATCAGCTCGTAGTTGACACCAATAGCGACTACGCGCTCCTCCACCTGTGAGACTCAGTTCGCCATCTATGGGAGCACCAAGCATGTCGAGATAATCAAAACTTAGCCGTTCGACGTAAGCTACACCTTGCAACAGGGCTGCATAAAGATCAATCTCATCAGTAGGGTTCCCAAGAAGAAATCGTTCGGCTTCGGGTACACTGAAAGGGAAGCGCTCACCATAGGACGCGAGGGGATAGGCAACAATACTGGCGGGTTCCCGCTCCATTGCCCGGATAGTGAGCGCATCGAGGTCACGATCAGGAAAGTACACACCGAGTATGCTTGCACCAGACCCAGAGGCACCACCTGGAAGCCAGCCACCATCAGGTGAGCGATGTGAGTACATGACTCCGGCTGGGTCGCGGATAAGCTCCTGTGTGACTCCTTTAAACGCAAGCGTTGTGCCAAGTACAGAGTTCCAACTACCCACACTGAGCGCACCCGCGCCAATCTGGGCGGCACAACTATCTGTCATCCCTGCGATCACCGCCGTTCCTGCAGGGATGCCTGTCTCCGTTGCTGCCTGTGTGCAGACCGTCCCAATTTGTGTTCCTGAAAGTACGACATGAGGCAGAATTTCTTCAGGGATTTCGAGTTGTGCAAAAATTTCTTGAGGCCATGCGTTCTTGATCAAATCGTATCCCATCTTGAGCGATGAACTTGTATCCGTTGGTACTTCTTGCCCAACGAGATGCCGATTGATAAAGTCTGTTTGATGCGCGACTTTGACTCCCTGCTGTATTTTTGTCTGCGTAGGATGTATGATGTTCCTATATTCATGTACCATCCAGAGCAACTTTGGGAGTGCCCATGATGGCTGCATTTGATAGCCTAGAGTCGCCCACACCTCCGACCCGATCTCGTTGACACGTCGGGCCTCATTGACCGCGCGATTGTCGTCATGCATAAGTCCCGGTGTAAGGGAGTGCCCCAAATGGTCAACAAGAAGTATTGTGCCGGATGTGCTATCAACGGCAACACCGCGAATGGCTTGTGCAGGAAGGTCTGCAAGTGCGGTGCGGCAAGCTAGAGCTATCGCGCGCCACCAGTCGTCTGGGTCCTGTTCGTGCCGAGGTCCATCCCGTCGGCTAGTGAGACGTTGAGAGTTCGCGCCAAGTATTTCGCCAGTGCCTGCTACTGCAATGGCGCGGACGCTTTGCGTACCCACGTCAAGTCCAAGCCAAATGTCGTCTGATGGTGCTACAGAATTCATCGCTTTACCCCTTTAGTTACGGCATCACCGCTATTTTGATCCCTTCTCCTTTAGCGGCTTTGTCCAATGCTTCATGAACGGACCGTAGCGGGAAGCGATCCGTCACCATTGCTTCTACCTTGATGCGTCCTGACTCGATAAGCTGAAGAGCAATCTGATAGTCAGCGCGGCGCGAATTTGCAGTGCCAGTCACCTCTAGTTCTCTATAGTGTATAAGGTTAGCTTCGACCTCGGCCCACCCTTTTGCTGCCAGACCAGCAAAGATATTGATACTCCCTCCTTGCCGAGCCAGTGTGAGGGCATCGTTTACCAATGAAGGGACGCCTATGCAGATAATAACCGCATCCATACCCAGCCCACCTGTAGCATCTGCCACTATTGAGGTAAGGTCTTCAGTAGTGGGGTCAACGGTGATATGTGCTCCAAAAGTAGCGGCAACCGCACGGCGAGGAGCCGAAGGGTCACTCACAATAACGGTCCGTGCGCCTGCCAGGAGAGAGAGTTGGAGGTGAAACAAGCCAATCGGCCCTGACCCCATAATCAGCACGGTAGAGTTCAGGCGTATGCGAGAGCGATGGTGCCCATTGACACAACAGGCTAAAGGCTCGGCGAGTGCTAAGTACTCTGAAGGGATATCCTTTTGCGCAACAAAGAGATTTCCAGCTGCTACCGCATCGGCTGGAATACGTACATATTCGCTCAAGCCTCCATGCACTTCGTAGCCGACTATTTTTTGGTTAGGGCAAATATTCTCCATACCATTCTGACAATAAAAACAGTGATGGCAGGCTATCACGGGAGCCATCGCTACTGGTGCTCCTACTTCGTATCCTTTCACATTCCGCCCTACTTCATACACGTGGCCTGCTACTTCATGACCCAGGATAGTGGGCAGAGGAACACCTTTCGTCTTTTCTCCGCGAAAGATACGTACATCGGTTCCGCATATCGTGTTGGCTCCAACCTTGACAAGCACTTCATCTGGTCCAATTTCAGGAGTCTCAACTTCCATCACCTCCATTTGACCAGGCTTTTCAAATACAGCAGCAAGCATCTTTTTCCTCCTCATAATGATATACCACATGCGCTTGACAAGAGCAAAACGCATTTTCTATTAAACTTCTTTTCCCGCTACATGGCGAGCAGTGTCGTGCATCAAATCTCGCATCTGGTGGTAGGTGGCGATATACTTCTCGACGTAGAATTGATATTCCTGGTGTCGTCTCTGGTCTGGCTCAATACGATAGTTGGCGTGAACCATGTGATGAGCAGCTTCCTGTATGTTTGCATACACCCCCGCGCCTACCGATGCGAGTATTGCCGAGCCAAGTACCGCCGCATCAGGTACTTTCGTATAGGTAATTGGAAGGTTGCTCACGTCTGCATGTATCTGCATCCACAACTTGCTCTTGAGTGGTCCACCACTCACAACGATCTGTTGCGGTTGAAAGCCGTACTTACGGAGTGTCTGAAAGATGAGTTCCGTTCCATAACAGATACCCTCTATCATAGCGCGGTAGACGTGTGAGGTGTCATGCTTGAGGGTGAGTCCCCAAATCATGCCACGTGCTTCGGAGTCGGTATAGGGAGAACGATTGCCCTGCCAATGATCCACCACAATCAGTCCAGCGGACCCCACGGATACGCTCTCGGCGCGCTCGTTGAGCAGATCATACAGCCCAATTCCTCGCCTCTGAGCCTCCTCGACAAGGCCACCACAGAAATTATCGCGGAACCATTTGATAATAGAGCCAGTAGAAACTTGCCCACCTTCCACGACATATAGTCCACGAAGTACAGCGTCAGTGAAGGACCCAAAGAAGCCAGCACCGTATACAGCCTCTGCCGACTCACCGAAAATAGCATGCGATGAGCCTGTGATGAGGGCGATCTTACCTGGTTCTAGCACATCCATGCCCACCGTACCCACCATTGCATCACCACCGCCTTCCGCGACTGGAATGCCAGGACGTAAGCCAAGTTCCTCCGCAACCTGATGAGTAAGGCCACCTACTACGGTTCCCATATCCAGTATCTTCTGCGGGAACTTGTCGAGCAGATCTTCTAGCCCAATGGCTTGGTAGAGGCTTACTGGAAATCCACCGTTGGCACGGTCATAATACCATCGAAGGCTAGCAATATTGACACTCGCCGTCCATTCATTGGTAAGACGATAGGTCAGCCAATCGACATATTCACAGATATGCTCAGCCGCTGCATAGACCTCCGGTTCGTTTTCCTTTAACCAGAGTGCTTTACAGGGCATCCATTCAGCAGAGACTTTGGCGAAGCCATTGTACTTGAGTGCTGCATCCCCTGTCTCTGCAATGCGTCGCGCTTGCGATGCCGAACGCACATCCATCCAGAGAATTGCTGGTCGTAATACTTGATTCTGTGCATCTACTGCAACAACTGTACATGTTGTCGCATCCAAAGAAATACCGGCAATAGCTTCAGGGGCAATATCATTCTCACTCATCACTTCCCTTACAGCTACTACGAGGGCTGACCACCACTCATTCGGATCCTGCTCGGCCCACCCGGGATGAGGATGTCTTAATACATATGAGCGACTTGCGAAGCCTATTGGTGTGCCTTCCTGGTCGAACACGCCAACGCGCACACTCTCTGTACCGCCATCAATTCCCATGAAGTAAGGACCATTCTTCATCATAAGGACTCCTTTGAATTCGATGCTTCTATGCATAGAAACCTAGCGCGCAATAATGGGTACGATGGGCGAGTTGGTATAAGTCAAGGTAGCTGTAAAGAAGAAAGTTATTTCAGGCGAAAACGATGGGCAGCAGTGCCACCCATCGTTTCTCGTTCTTTACAAAACACACAAGGTAACTAGTAGCCCGAGGCGTTGTCCTTGTTGACTTGGGAGGCCAGGATTTGATCGGACTGCTGCAAGG
>CAXUIS010000110.1:0-11893 GCA_964250915.1 uncultured Ktedonobacteraceae bacterium
TCCTCTATTCCTCATTCGGTATAAGGTTGCCAGGTTGTGCTGCATACAGAGTGGTATAGCCGCAGTTGATACAAGAAACGGTCGCTACTTCAGATTTGTTTGACTGACCTGAGAACAGTCCTCCTAATCCTATCACGCGCTTCGGTTGTCTCAGTTGTAACTCATTCTGTTCCATTCCTACGAAAGGATTGATGTTGAGAGTAGTTCTTACACGTTGGCCTCCGCATTCAGGGCAAGGTTTTGGGAAGAATTGTGTGTTGTTAGGCATATAGTTTCCTCCATTTTCATGTTGTCTTACTACATAGTAAGACGATGAAGAAAAGACGTTCCCCAATACAAAAATTATTTAACCTTCGCTTAGTCTATGCTTTACATAATGCTAAAAGTTGCTTAACTGTACGCTAATCAGGGAGTGCTAGCCTTGTATTGGGACATATCGTATACTCGTATCCCTTATGGATGAGAGAAATAAAGGTACTCCTTATATGCGCATAGCTATTATTACTGAAAACTTCTTGCCTAAACTGGATGGCGTCACACGCACCCTCGCAAAACTGCTGGAACATCTTCAATCGACTGGACACGAGGCAATGCTGCTCGGACCCGATAGTGGGATGGAGGAGTATGCTGGAGCAGAAATTGTCGGCACGGCTGGCTTACCCTTTCCTTTCTATCCCGAATTAAAGTTTAATTTCTTCCGACCGTTGTTTATGCGGAAGCTTGACGAGTTTCGACCCGATATCATTCACCTTGTTGATCCCGTTATTCTAGGAGCAACTGGATTAGCAGCGGCACGTTTCTTTAATGTGCCACTTGTTTCGTCGTATCATACTAATCTCGCGGCTTATTGCGAGCACTTTGGTTTTTCGTTGCTGACACGTCCTATGTGGTCCTATAATCGTTTTGTGCATAGTCAATGCTCATTGACCTTTTGTCCTTCGCCATCGACCGCCGCTATGTTACGGCTAGAAGGCTTTGAGCACCTACGTATCTGGCCTCGGGGCGTCGATACAACTATTTTTAAACCAGAGTGTAGAAGTTCAGCACTACGAGCCGACTGGCTTGGTGAAAAGGACAGCAAGAAAACAGTCTTACTCTACGTTGGACGTGTGTCCTGGGAGAAAAACCTGCGCTTGCTCGTACAGGCTTATCGGGGTATGAATCATAGTAATACGCATCTTGTGATTGTTGGCGAGGGTCCGGCATCGCTTGAGATGCAGCAAGAGCTGGTGAGTCTGCCTGTCACCTTCACAGGCTATCTTGCGGGAGAAGCACTTGCCACCGCCTACGCCTCATCCGATGTATTTGCCTTTCCTTCACGTACCGAGACCTTTGGGCAAGTGGTGCTAGAAGCGATGGCGTCTGGTTTGCCAGTTGTAGGGCTGATCGCTGAAGGTGTCTGTGATCTCGTTGAGAATAAACACACAGGTTTGCTTGTCGCCGACTCTCATATACAAGAAGATGCGCAAATTGTGAAATACCGCAGAGCACTCGAAAGCCTTATTCAGAATACACAGAAGCGGCAAGAGATGAGTGATGCCGCACTTGTCGAGGCACAGCGACGTTCATGGTATGAAGCGATGGAGTGTCTTGTGCGTGGCTATCAAGAGGTTGTGGAGTCAACGCGCCCACTGGTCGCTGCTTAATTTTCTTTTCGTATAACAAAAGCGGAGAAGTTCTGTATGTGAACAATGTTTACATAAACAACATATACCCGTTTTTTTTTATTTTTTTTATTACAGTCGAATCTGGTTAAATGAAAGGATCAGTGATCCAACAAGGGTGCCAAGCAATACAATTTCCATTGTGCTAAACGTGCGTTTTTTCTTTTCCATTGTATATTCTCCTGATATTAACATAGACCTGTAGGGACTGATTTATCACGTCCTTGCGGGTTATTGATTACAGACAACAAGGACGCGATAAATCGGTCCCTACATTATTTTACCTTAATCCACAACTCTTTACCAGGATAGTAGTTTCGGACACGATGGTAGTGCTTCATGAGCCATGAATAGAAAAGACCGACATGCTTCATACGTAATAGGCGCCCAGTGTAGAAGAGTACAGCGTGAACGTTGGGCTGTGATGCCTCTGTGATAAGTTGTTGTGGCGTGAGATAGCCTGTATCGACGCGCACATTTGAGGTATCAACCAGCTGTGGATCAGTGTTACGATTCGCTCGTGCCGTCAGGAATTGCGCATCTGTCACCACGAGTTGATTGGGTTGAGTCACACTTTGCAGGTCTCGTTCTACATTCACGTCCCACTTTGTGACAGAAATATCCTGACTTTTCTTCAGTTCACTTCTGTAATATTGCTGTATTGTTGTTCCTTGTACAAAGCTTAACAATACAAGTAGAAGGAGTGTGACAGTTGTTGCACCAGTAGAAAGCAAGGGGACGCCCCTCCCGTAAGACGAGATGGAGTGAGAAGCAACTTCGTGTATGGGAGGGGCGTCCCCTTGCGGGCGCCCTTGCCCCCATTGTGTCTTTAAGTTAACGCTTATAGGGCTAATACCCATAACGGTCAGTGCAATAAGTGGTGGTGTCAAAGCCACGAAATGATGTGGAAAAAGCGGTACTTGTTGCCAGAGTAGGAATGCACTTGCCACAAACCATGCAAGCAATGGAAGGACGCGCCAATCACGCCGTATCAACGCTACGATAGAGCCATAAAGAGCCGCCAGTGCAAGCAGCGAAGTCAGTGCGTGCTGCAGTTGTAGGAAATTCCCTGCTTGCGTACTCTTGTAAGTAACGCCAGCAGCAGTGTGAAAGGTGATAACACCTAGTATCATTTGATGAAACGAGGATGCAAAAGGGAGTATAAGTACTGCACTCACAAGCAGAAAAAATGCTACACCTATCAGCAGAGAGCGTGAAGTTAGAAAACGTGTTTTCGGTTCGCGTCGGGCAATGCGCCAGATATGTGCAAGAAAAAGCAGACCAAGAGGGACCAATGCTGCCACACCAAAAAGTTTGCAGAAAATACTCAACGAGAGTGCTGTACCAGCAAGCGCGGCATAGCCCATGCCACGCACGCCATCGGGATGTTTCCACCAGAGATAGGCCGCTCCGACCGCGAGTAGCGCGAAGGCGACAAATGGTGCTTCAGCTTGCAATGCCTGTGATTGTTGCAAATACAACGGGTCTATTAGCAGTAACAGAAGAGCCGCAAGTCCGCCAAGACGCCCACTCAATGCAAGACCGAGAAGGAATGCGCCGACGAAACCGAGTAGTGAGACAAGGGCGATGCCGAGGCGTGCAGACCAGAGTGTCTGCCCAAAGAGCATATAGGTAGGGAAGATAGAGAGCAGAAAGAACGGTGGCTGTGAATAAAATATGTTTTGATAGAGATGATAGCCACTACCCATTGCACGTAGAGACTGCCAGTACACGCCTTCGTCATAGCCATCTCGGTCAAACGGTAGTCCTAGGTCACGCAGGCGCATCCACACACCAATCGCAAAAAAAAGTAGTGCCACAAGCGACACCAGAACGTTTTGTAAAACGGCATTGGAGCGTTTGCTGAGTGTTTTTTTCTCGTTCGTGCTATTTGTGGTGACTATGCTTGCAGACATACAATGAATCTCTTTTTATTGCTTGATGTTAAATATTTCAATGATGTATGGAAATATCGGTAGGGGCAGCAATTCATTGCGCCCAAAGATGGGTTGGGTTGGGATCGCGTCGGGCAAAAGCGTTGTTGCTGACGCGTTACCCCTCCGCAGCCCCCATCTTTGGGCGCAGTGAATTGCTACCCCTACCGACCGTCCCCTACATTGTGTAAGGCTCATCCCCACCTGTGTAGGGATGGTTCGTGTGCTCATCGGAAGGTAGTTGTGTGTTCAAACCTTCAAAGTTGAGCGGTGCGGACTCAACACGCGGTGCAGGGAGTGCACCGTTGCTATGTCCGTTAGACAATACGTAGCCATTGCCGTTATGCCCGTTGCCGTTGCTACTGGTTCCCAGCAGTGGCTCGAAGTCGCTGAACACGGTTTTGACGACACGACGCGCATCGGCCTCGTCGATAAGCTGTTTAATCTCGTCGGCGATCAATTCTTCGCGCTCGATCAGCGATTCGGCAACCGCCATCACTGCTTCGCTGTGTTCCTGGAACAGTTTTTTCACAGCTTTGAACTGTGATTGCAGTAATGCCTCGGTACGCTCGGCAATTCCTGGTAGGCTGAGTGGACTTGCACCTGTAAGTCCGCCACCGAATGCGAGGTACGAGGTGATTGTGCCATCCATGCCATAGGCACCAATGTAGTTCGCGGCAAGCTGTGTTGCACTTGCAAAGTCGGCGGTGACACCATTCAGGTTGACGTTGAGGAAGAGTTCTTCCGCCGCGCGAGACGCCAACGAAACCTGGATACGGGCCAGCACATCTTCTTTACTCATTGTAACGATGGTCTCTTTTTGACGCCATGCCGCGAATGCTGCTGCCCCTTCGAGATCGCCATGCATATGCAGAGTGACGAAGGCTGGGAAGAAGCGATCCATCAGGTAGTAACAGGCGACGGTATGACCTGCCTCATGATAGGCAAGGCGGCGACGCTCAATCGGTGTGAGTTCGCTCAACTGACGTAGGCCATATTCGTGTACGTCCTGTGCCTCAATCAGGTCTTTGTAGCTGATTCTGTCGCGTCCCTCGAAGTGCGCAATAATCACAGCCTCATTGACGACGTGTTTGATAGCGACAGGTGTGTAGTTGACCAAGCGTTGTGAGAGTGCAGCGATAGATATCTTTGGCTCAGCCTGCACCTTACCCAGATAATACTCGATAACCTCTGGGCGATATTTGTCGGTTGGTGGGGCAACGTTAATCTTACGATCAAAGCGGCCTGGACGTAGCAGTGCTGCGTCAAGTGATTCAGGGATGTTGGTCGCGCCAACTGTCAGAACAGGATCGTTCTGTACACGACTATGATAGAGACCAAGTGTGCGAAGGACCTTTTTGAACCAGCCGGTCTCGATATTTGGTGGGTCCATTTGCATCAGCAGTTCATTAAGTCCACCAGTACCCATGCCACCCATCATACCCATCATGCCACCACCAGCACCCATACCGCCACCTTGTCCATTACGAGAGCCGCCAATGGCATCAATTTCATCGAGGAAAACGATGCAACCGCCATACTCACGTGCAAGGCGACGCGCTTTGCCATATAAGCGTTTAATCATCAGCACGTCCATGCCGAGGAACATAGCCTTGAAGCTTGCCGCACTTGCATAGGCAAAGGGTACGCCTGCTTCTGTGCTCATACATTGTGCAAGATAACTTTTGCCAGTACCAGGATCGCCAGAGAGGAGCAGACCACGTACCGGATGTCCACCGATTTCGCGGAACTCCTTGACGCCCTGCACGAGTGTCACAATACGGCGTGCGGCCTCAAGTACCTCTGGATTACCTTTGTAGTCGTTGAACGAGACGCCTGTTTCTCCAGGCATCACCCAGTAGAGTCGAGGGCGGCCCAGGAACCAGAAGATAGCCACAAATTGCATAATGCCGAACAAGACGGCGAACATAATCTGGAAGGCGTAGGCTAGAATAACGGGAGGATTCAATGAACCAATTGGACGACCCGCGATGAAAAACCATGCGACAATGCTGATGAGGAGTACCCAGAACCAGCGCAACCGTATAAAGCGTCCAAACTGGTCCATACCAAGATCAATGGATTTGTCCAGGTCACTGGACTTCTTTTTGTTGGTAAACTCTTTTGACACTGTGTTGTATCCTTTTGCTTTTACGACAAGTCTGTTGCGCTAGCTAAGAGGCGCACGAAAATCTACGGTGTTGACCTTCAGAATAAACTCTTGTCCTCCCTGAGCAATTGTCGTGAAATGCCAGATAGCCATTCCACTTGTATTACCACCTGGACCAGTGGCGGAAAGGTTGACTTGTACAAAGCTATCTACTGTACTATCAGCCTGACTTGACGCACTCAGCACCGTAATATCTTTCCAGGTAAGATGTGCTTTCGACTGACTGAATTGAGTTACTAGCTGAGTTGAGTCTGGTGGCTGTGATATATTTTTATCGAGCAAATCGAGGGTAGAGGTGTCGCCATCCCGTAAGGCATACATCCAGTTCTTCACAGCAGTACCGCCGCCATCAGTACCTTTGATATGAAAATTGAACTGATCACCTCCCAAACCGTAGGGAAGTTGTCCAGTTGTAAAGTAGGTTGTGGCAAAAATACTTGCTAAGAGGAGAAACAGCACAAGAATAGTAAGTGGGAAGTGTGTAGCGACCCACCGCAAGACATAGTAAAGAGCCTTCAAAATAGGACGGAAAAAAGCTTTCAAAAAGCGAGCGGTTGGCGTCTGTCCTGGTTGTCGTCTTTCAGGAGTGGAGCGAACCGTCTTTTTCTGTTCAGGTGTTGTTTGAACAGGCGGTTGTTGAGTGGGTGAAGGGCTTAGCATGAAATCTCTCATCTCAACTTTCTCAGGGCGTACGATGTGTGTATCGAATGTATAAGGTTACAACGACATAGGGTCCGTCCATATAAGATAGTGGGAATGTTTCCCTTTATGTGTGTCACGATAGTGCGTGAATATTCTTACTATTGTACCATACACTACCATGCCAAGTTTGACAAGAGATATAGCCACATATGAGCAAAAATAAAAACACCTCCATGAAATACGTTTCATGGAGGTGTTTTTATTTTTGCTATTTTTCCTGCCCGCTCGCCTCTTCAATGTGTTTCTCGTCCGCTTTCTCTGTTGGTTTTGTATCAACATGACTTTCTGACTCTACAGGCGACATATCCTTGTTCAGCTTACCAGCCATTGTGCTCACGAAGGTTACAATGTCGTTCGGTATGGGAAGCACACCCTCAGAGAAAAAGGCATTGATTTCCGCGCCGATGAGAATAATAAGCGAGAAGTAGTAAAAAAACAGAAGTAGGATAACTGCGAAGCCTAATGGTCCTGCATATCCGCTAAAGAAGTGGGAAGCAATGAACGGAAAGGCTGCCAGGAATATCTCGGTTGCCAATGCCGCGAGTGCCGCACCACGCCAGCTGTTTTTCCAGCTAATTTTTTGGTTCGGCACCACGATATAAATTAGCTCAATAAGTAGAAACGATGTAAGCAAACCGCCGAGAATACCACCAAGACTGAGAAAGACAAAACTACCACCCGGAATACTCTTCAAAATGGGTAGATTTGCCAGATTGGAAAAAAGAAATGTTGGAGCAGCCGAGGCAAACACCATGATTGGAATGAGAATGACAAATGCAATCAGCATGCCAAAAGACATGAGATATTGACGTACTAGTGGACGTTGCCGTACACGATACACGATGTCTAAACATCCCTCGGTTACGAGAAACAAGAATATGCCAAAGAAGATACCAACCACGATAGCTAGAATACCAATGATACCTGATGCCTGACTAAGTTGCTTTGATGCAAGGTCTAACGCATTCTGCTGACCCGCTAACCCCGGAAACAATGCTGTAATCTGGCGAATTACAGTTGTGCGAATACTGGAGTTACCCAGGAAGAAGCTAAGAATTGCGACAAGTGCTAAGGCAATAGGGAGCATTGCCATCAGCATATTATAGGCCATAATACAGGCAAGGTTCAATACCCAATCGTTATTGAGCTTAACGATGAAGCCTTGTAATGGCTTCACGTCTTTACTTAATGCTTCCATTGGGCCATTTGCCCCTACTTTATTCGTTTTTCCTCGTTGTTGAGCATTTGTAGCCATTGCGTCACTTCCTGTTATTCTCGTGATGAGTTAAAAGATAGAGGACATAAAAAATTTGAGGCAAAAAAGCCCTGTTGTGTGTTACACGTGAAGATAAAGAAAAGGTGTCACTTTAAACGGAGGAAAAAGTAGGTTCATCATATTCTAATTTTTGGACCTATGGTTTGTGGGGATCGATCCTGCTGTTTAGGAGAGCGAAAGATATTCCCACAGTTATCTATCGCCGAGCAGGGTGTGCTAAAGCAGACCCGTACAGGAGTTGTAGCAGATGTGGGAATGCGAAGTCTTGTACGGGTCTGCTTTAGCACACCCTGCTCAGCGTCATCCCCACCAGAAGGAGACCGCGATAATACAGTAGAGTCCGATCAGGGCCAGTCCTTCCAACCATGTCGATTCGCCATCATAAATGATAACGGTGGTGAGAATCGCTGTTAACCCCAATGCTGCGACAAGTAGAGGCGGTAAGACGAGTGTTAGATGCGCGCCACCAATGATAAGACTGAGCAAGACTAAAATGGGAGTTAAACCAAGCGCAATTTGTAGCGAACTGTTCAAAATTACGCTGATGGCGTAATCCTGCTGGTTGCGTGCCGCCAACTGAACACCCACCACGTTCTCTACCGCGTTACCTGCAAGTGCGACGATAACAAGACCTGTAAACGCTTGCGAGATATGCAATGTAGTAATTGCGGGCGTCAATGCGGATACAAACCAATCCGAGACGAAGGCCGCCCCTATACCCGCGCCAATAAGTATCACGAGTGTCAGTAGAAGAGGCCATGCATGGGCACTCTTTGATGTATCCTGCTCAAGCTGTTTTGTACCACCTTGAAGCGAAACAGGAATACTAGCGATAAAGATAATGAGCAAGATGATAGCGGCAGCAATGCTTAACCCTTCCTCATGTCCTGCGGCAGGTGTGTGTAGGCCGTGTACCAGTGTTGGTATGGCAAGCGCGGAAACTGAAAGCAATGTGAGCGTTGCGATCACTTTTGGGGCGTTTGTCGAAAAAGTCTGTGTTCCGTGCCGCACGCCACCAACAAAGAAGGCGATTCCCAAGACAAACAAACTATTGCCTAAAATGGAGCCAACAAGGGCTGCTTGTACAACTTCGATGAGTCCAGCACGTAGCGCGAAGATACCAATAAATAATTCGGGCAAATTGCCAAGCGCGGACTGCAAAACGCCCGTTGCGCCAGCACTCAGACGCGAGCCAAGTTGGTCCGTTGCTAAGCCTACAAGTTCGGCAAGCAACGCAAGCGCGACACCTGATACAACAAACGTTAGTACCGCGTTCGCGTGTAGCACTGTGAGCAGACCTGCAATAATACTCGCAATCAACGAACCAGCAATAAAAAACCACTCTTGACGGTTAAATACCGCCACAACACTTTTTTTCGGCACTACATTAGTCACCTATGATTTCTCCCCAATACGTAGTCTGTCTGTATTTTTTTCGGTAGTATACAACAGTGCCGACAGAATAGATACATGTAGTCAAATGGGAGTAATATGCGGAAGATGGGGAAGAATAACTGCAGTGTTGTGTCATTTTTGCGCTCATCCGCTCCAAGCCTTATCTAGTCTTATGCAATATGTAGAACAATGCGACCACGTAGGAATATCTTCAAGAAGAAGAGGTTGACCAAGTGCTTTCAGAATTGCGGCTTTCATACAAAGTTTCCTTTCACATCTGTATCTCGGTATGGTAGTATAGTGCCATACCATTGAAAGCTATACCAGAGTGTGTTACTACTAGTAGCAGTACTACCAGGGAAAGGACCGTCGCATGACGCAGAACGAGTTGCGCTCGGAACTCGCAAACTTTTTACGAACACGGAGAAGTCACCTGTTACCAGAAGAAGTGGGGTTGCCGCTGGTAGCACGGCGCAAAACGACGGGATTGCGACGAGAGGAAGTAGCTCAACTTGCAGGTGTGGGAGTGACCTGGTATACGTGGCTAGAACAGGGACGAGATATCAGTGCATCTCCTCAAGTACTGGATAGCCTGGCACGAACCTTCAAGCTAACTCCTGCTGAAAAAGCCCATCTTTTTCTTCTGGCGGGTCAAACGTCTCCTGCGTATCCAGTCCCGCAGCAAGAGCAGGTGAGTCCCTTTCTCTCTCGACTCCTTGAGCAGATGGGGACCAATCCTGCCTATATCACTGGCCGAAGGTGGGATGTACTAGCCTGGAATCGTGCGGCGTGTCAGGTGTTTGGAGACTTTGCAATGATGCCGGTAGAAGAGCGCAATATCGTGCGTTTGGTCTTTACTAATGAAGAGTATCGTCGCCGTTGTTTAAATTGGGAAGGTGTCGCTCAGCGCGTTCTAGCTCAATTGCGTGCCAGTAGTAGCCAGTATCGCAATGATGGACAGTTGAGTGCGTTGGTAGCAGACCTTCAGCAGCGCAGTCCAGAATTTGCATGTTGGTGGTTACAGCACAAAGTGCAAGGACGGCAGGATGGGCGCAAGGAATTTCTTCATCCCTTGGTAGGCTCTCTCACCTTCGATCACAGCACCTTTCAAATCGAAGGTTCGCCTGGACTGAAAATGGTAGTCTATCTCCCTGCTTGCCAGGAGACAGCCAGAAAGCTCGAACAACTCGCTATGTCCTAATGTACTTATGCATAAAAAATACTTACTGATTAACTTGACAAAGATACAATTATTGTCTAATATGTAAATATGAATGACACAACACTACGTATCCTTCAATCGGCGTTACAGGTCTTCGGAACCTATGGCTACCGTCAGACCAATATGAGCCTTGTTGCAGAGGCGGCTGATTTGTCGCGGCAAGCACTTTACATGTACTTTGCGACAAAGGAGGATTTATTCTCTGCTCTTGTTGACTACATACACACGCAATCAATCGAAAATGCCGTGCAAGCGGCACATGGAGCAGAAGTAGATGGACCTACAGCAGTTTTTTATGCTCTGCTCTGGGGGCGTTATGGCTATTTTGCCGAGCATCTCTATGCACGACCACACGGAACTGAACTTGTTGCGGAGAGTAGTCGCCCGTGTGGAGCGCAAAATGCCGAGGCGACACGTCGCTTTCACGATATTCTGCATGAAGCCGTCATTCATGAAGTGGCAACTGGACGCCTCACATTCGCAGGAACCAATTTACAGACTGAGGCATTCGCTGATCTCCTTCTACGCGCTGCCTACGGATTGAAGGGAAACGAACCATATCAACTCTCGCTAGACGCTTTCCGTGAAAGCTTACGAACGATGACTACACTACTTGTAGCTAGTCTCATTCCTCAAAGGAGTATTTCATGACTATTACATCACCTTTTCATGCAAGATCAACAGCACTTGAAGTTGTAACTGGTCATAATCTTTCAAATAAAACTGTGCTTATCACAGGAGCAGGTTCAGGGATTGGCTTTGAAACGGCTCGTGCGTTACTTACAGCTGATGCGGAAGTTGTCTTAGCTATACGCAACCTTGGCAAAGGCGAAGAGGTGGCTCGTACACTACGCGAAGCCACAAAAAACGAACGTGTGCATGCAATTCAAATTGATTTAGGTTCGCTTGCATCAGTGCGTCATGCTGCAGAACAATTTTTGAAACAATGGTCACAGTTGCATATTCTCATCAATAACGCAGGAGTTATGGCAACGCCACAGGAATATACTTCCGACGGTTTCGAGAGGCAGTTTGGCACAAACCATCTTGGGCACTTCTTATTGACGACGTTACTGCTCCCAGCCCTACGAGCAGGTGCACCAGCACGTGTTGTCGCACTTAGCTCTAGTGGACACCGCCGTTCAGACATTCACTTCGAGGATATTCAGTATCGAACTCGGCTCTACAATAAATGGGAGGCATACGGTCAATCGAAGACCGCCGACGCCCTCTTTGTTGTTGGTCTGACGAAGCACTTTGCAAACGAAGGCATAATTGCGAACGCTGTGCATCCAGGTGGTATTCACACCGAGTTACAACGTCACATTCCACAGGAAGAGTGGCGTGCACTTGGTTGGATAGATGAACACGGAAATGTCAATCCTATCTTTAAGACGACGGAGCAGGGTGCTTCCACCTCTGTTTGGGCTGCTGTAGGTTCCGAACTCAATGGCGTTGGCGGTCTCTATCTGGAGGATTGTCAGGAGTCGTTGCCTTTCGATCCCGCTAAACCATATTCTGGCTATATGC
>CAXUIS010000110.1:11993-15225 GCA_964250915.1 uncultured Ktedonobacteraceae bacterium
GATTGTCAGGAGTCGTTGCCTTTCGATCCCGCTAAACCATATTCTGGCTATATGCCCTATGCATTGAGTCCAGAGCATGCAGAGCGTCTATGGACTGTCTCACAGGAACTTGTAACAAAATAATTAGAGGAATGTAGGAAAACGCGAAGAGGGTGTGCTAAAGCAGACCCGTACAGGACTTTTACTACATTCCTACATCCGTTGGTACTCCTTCCTATACGGGTCTGCTTTAGCACACCCTCGCTTGGAGGATAAATTAGCTATTCAAAGAACTTGGTCATCAAAACTTTATCTCCGAAGTCACAGGAGTTCTCGATACAGCCTAGATGCCACAACTTCTCAATGGTTGCAAGCAGAGTGTAGTGGTTGTAGGGAGTGGTGCTATCAACGATGTGGTGTGCATTCTTTGAGGTGATTACCATAAATGGTGCATCACCACCGCCAAGTGTGACACCATGCACACCCGTTGGGCTATAGCAGCAGCCTTCATAGCTACCGTAGTCGTTCTCGTCCCAGTTTACTACGATGGCAGACTTCGAGTTCCATACCTTTGAACTCATAATCTTACTAACCGTATCGTGAACGAATGTATCACCAAGCTTAATCACGTTGTGATCGAGACCGGAGGCAGGTGTTGCACAGTCAGGGATACCAGCAAACTTTGCGTCACTTGCCGAAACTCCATGCATATCATGACACTGATCGGGGCTGATCCATACGAAATTCGGTACATGATTAGACGCAAGGTCCTGATCGAACTGTGTGAAGGGAACAATCTTCTGCATGCGTGCGGGATTGTTGCGGATATCGCTAAAGTACATGAATGGATCGTGCTTTTGCGCATAGATTTTATGCGGAACGCTCTTACCATTGACTGTAGTTACGGGATAATACTCACCGATAAAGCCTGCCGTTGGCATAGATTGCATATATGCCTTCCAGTTTACGTCATGTGACTCAAGCTGATCGACAATCGTTTTGCCTGTAAACCAGTGCGCTTGATGTGTCGCACTGTTCACTTCTGCAGGCGTGAGTAATTGTCCGTTGTAAGGCGCACCTGACATAAATTCTTCTGGTGCGCAAGTGCTGCTTGCCCCTGCTTTGCAATCGTCCCATATACCCTGATATGAGCCGGAAATAGCGGCGAGATAGTTGGGTAGGCTAGGGTGCGTCACGCCATAATAATTTGTCGAGATGGCGTACTCGCTTGCTAGTTGGTTGATGTACGGAGCGTCAGCGGTATTGGTGAAAATTTGGTTTGTACCATGATTTTCCATCATGATGTAGAAGATGTGCGAGAATGAGCTATCATTGTCCTGGCGAGTCGCTGCGCTCGCAACAGAAACATTGCCGACGAGTAGCAAGGATAGTAGCGAAGCCATCGCCAGCATCAAACTGAAGATGCGTCTCATTGTACCTCCATGTGAATTGTATGTACAACATTGAAATAATGGAGCATCATGCCCCCAAGGAGACAATAAACTCTGGACATTATCCTCTTGTTAAGAAGGTGTTAAATTTATATTCCATCCTTCTTTTTTTTATGTTATAGTTATGTTCATACATGTTGTTCTCTACAACCCGTGTTACCATCAACTGTAGTAAGGAAGTATCGAGTTATCTCACGCAAGGAGATTTTCGCATGGCAGCAGTTACTCCCGATACCACAACCTCGGCAGCACTCGAAGAGAAGAAAAAGCTGCAAAAAAGCTTCAAACTCACAGACATGATCTTCTACACAGTCGCAACACTCCTCGGTCTTGACACGCTAGGAGCCGTTTCCTCACAAGGGGGACAGGTGCTTCCATGGCTCATTATTTCAGCAATAACCTTTCTTGTACCATACGCCCTGCTTGTCTCAGAACTGGGAACGGCATTTCCACAGGAGGGCGGACCATATGAGTGGTGTAAAATGGCAGGTGGACGTTTCTACGCTGCAGTTGCTTCTATGCTGTACTGGATATCTAATCCGCTCTGGCTTGGTGGCACATTATCTGTGACAGCGATAGCAGCCATTAAGAGCTTATGGTTCAATAATCCGAAGCTCTTGTTTGGAGGAACAAAGGCGAGCGATGCTATTATCGAGTTGATTATTGCGCTCCTTTTCATCTGGGGTACAGTCTATTTTGCTATTCTCTCGCTGCGTGTTGGCAAATGGCTGTGCATTTTCGGTTCATATGTCAAGTTAACGTTGCTTGCTGTTTTTGTCGTGCTCGCGCTTGCCTTTTTCTTTGGAGGGCATGCAACAGGCAAGCACTTGAGTGTTGCCGATGTTTTGCCTTCAGGCGATTGGGGCTTGATTCTGAGTGCTATCCTCCCTGTACTTATCTTTAACTGGGTGGGATTCGAGGTACAAAACGGTGCAACCGAAGAAATGCACGATCCACAGCGTGATATTCCACGCTCTCTGCTGGTATCAGGGTCCATCGCTGTCATCGCCTATATCATTCCAATTACCATCATTCTTTTCACGCTCTCGAAAGACCAGCTTTCCAATGCAAGTGGTTTTGTGCAAGCTTTTCAGGTTGTATCAGGAGCTTTACCGGGTTCACTAGGAACAGTATTAGGCTGGCTCATCGCGCTCGGCGTGATTATCTCGTTGGCTTCAAGTGGTGGTTCATGGGTGATCGGTGCTGACCGTTCGTATGCTATCGCGGCTCTTGACCGCGCTGCTCCCTCCATTCTAGGCCGTTTCAGTGGACGTTACGGTACGCCTATCGCGGTCAACATCTTTTCTGGTATCGCAGGAACGATTGCGATGGGTGTTGCAATTCTCATCAACGCCTTTGGCTCTGGTGGTATTACGGCACTGTTCTCTATTGTGCTCGGTTTCGCGATTGTCACAACCACACTCTCGTACCTGTTCATCTTCCCTGCGTTCCTGATTTTGCGCTACAAATATCCCAATGTGGAGCGACCATATAGAGCACCCGGTGGTATGATTGGCGCATGGATTATCACCATCCTCACCTTTGGCTATGCTGCTATTGCCAGTTACTATATCCTTGTTCCAACCGACTCTGCCGTCAATAGCGTCGGCGTCAGTCGCTTCACCTACGAGGCAACCGAATTTGGTGCGTTAGTGGTTATTCTTTTACTGACGGTTGTGTTCTACGTCTGGGGACATCGGGAAAAACGCAATAAGAATGTTGTTGCTCCAACGTCCGAAATTGCCTAAAAACGGTCATTCTTCTCGGTAGGGGCAGCAATTCATTGCGCCCAAAGATGGGTT
>CAXUIS010000111.1:0-15138 GCA_964250915.1 uncultured Ktedonobacteraceae bacterium
GTATGGGAGGGGCATCCCCTTGCGGGTGCCCTGGTCCCCTCTTATATCCTTAAGTTAACGCTTATGGGGTCTCCCCTACACGTAGGGGTTTGCAAAAATGTAAGGGGAGCTCCTTGCGGTCTCCCTGCTTTTTCATTCTCGTGTCCATCTTCGGATGAGACACAAGCCCCTGACTTCTAGTCATGGAGTTGCTGACTAAGGTTCAAGCAATCTCAAGGAGTTGTTTTATGCTGGATAACGAGTGGAACACGTCACTGTACGATACAAAGCACGCTTTTGTATCTGAATATGGGAAGGGTCTGCTTCCCTTACTAGAACCAAAGTCAGGTGAAGACATCTTAGATTTAGGCTGTGGTTCGGGTCATCTTGCACATACTATCGCGCAATTGGGGGCGCACGTGATAGGAATAGATAGTTCTACTAGTATGATTGAAGCCGCTCGTGCTACCTATTCCGATGTAGAATTTCTTGTGGCGGATGCCAAAGACTTCACTTTCCCTCGTCCCTTTGACGCTATCTTCTCAAATGCGACGCTTCACTGGGTGCCAGAGGCGGAACAGGCTGTAGCATATCGCGCTGGCCTTAAAATCGGGTGGAAGATTCGTTGCGGAGTTTGGCGGTAAAGGGAATGTGGCAACAATTACAACAACTGTCGAGCAAGTGATGGAGGAACTCGCACGGACGAAAGTGGACTTTGGCTGGTATTTTCCTTCGATAGGCGAGTATACGTCTCTGCTAGAGCGATACGGTCTCGCAGTTCAGATGGCACTACTCTTTGATCGTCCAACGAAGTTAGAGGAGGGCGAGAAAGGGTTAAGAAACTGGATTCAAATGTTTGGCGACCGTATCTTTGCTTCCGTTTCGGAAGAGGTCAAGCAACAAGTGTTACAGCAGACAGAACAGAGAGTCCGCAAACGCCTTTTCAAAGATGGCAACTGGTTCGTGGACTATCGGCGCTTACGAATAGTCGCCTACAAAGAGTAGCGGTATAGGTCTGATGTTACTTTCCTTTTGATTATGCGCGCACTTCTTCTCGCTCGGCCTTAGCAAGCTCCTTCGCTACAGGCTTGCTGATTTGCTTAAGCATGAATGCCGGTGCAAGACGACTCATGAGCTTTAAAACATTACTGACACCTGGACGAATTTCATACGTGTCATTCTCTAAGCCTTTTATTGCTACGCTGACCAATTTGTCTACTTTCATCACTCCTTGACTGCTTCCATTAGAGGTATCTGACCCAAAGTTATTTATGAGTGGCGTGTTGGTGGGAGGAGGAGCCAGTTCAAACACTTTCACGCTCGTTCCTTGGAGTTGTACACGCAAAGACTGCGTATAGGAGTGGATGCCCGCTTTTGTCGCACAATACACAGGAGCACTTGCAAGTGGTAGAAACGCAAGACCTGACGATATGTTGACGATGGCAGCCTCTGGCTTCGTTTTCAGGTACGGCAGAAACTGCTCGACCATACGGACAGGCCCTAACATATTGATCTCGATCTCCTGGCCTACATCTTGCAAGCCGTGCTTGCCGTTCAGACTGAGCATCCGCATAATGCCAGCGTTATTAATCACAACATTCAGTGCAGGAAAGTCTTGAGTTATGTTCTGATACAGTGTAGCAATTGCTGCTGGATCGCTCACATCACTCTGATAGGTATGGACATTGGGCAATCTTTCTCGTAGCTCGTTCAATGTAGTGGGATTACGTCCGGTGACAATGACCGTATTATTTCGTTGACTCAATTGTGTTGCGAGTTCTAACCCAATCCCGCTCGTTCCACCTGTGATTAAAATGGTGTTTCCTGTCATTTTCATAGGTACTCACCTTTCAAGAATCCGTCCTATTTTTCCTTGATGATCTGTTTTGCCATACCAGCAGTGATCTCAGCGATTTCCTGCACCTTTGCATCATCGCCGCTCTGTACCGCTTTCCAAAACGCGACCTTGTGTTCCAGATAGCGAAGATGCTCGTGCTTCTGAGCCAGTTCGCGCTCCAGTGCTTGTTTCTGTCCCTCAAAGAGCGCAAGCTGTTGATCGGCAGCCGCTTTTCCATCTTTGAGAAGTGCGAAGTACGTTCGCATATCCTCAATCGACATACCGGTTGTGCGTAAGCAAGCCAGTGCCTCGATGTTCTGGACATCTTGGGCAGTATATCTCCGATGACCACTGCTGTTATCTCGCTTCACGTTGTCGAGTAAGCCAATGCGTTCGTAGTAACGGAGCGTGTGTTCGCTCAGACCACTTCTTTGAACTACTTCCTGAAGTGTGAAGTAGGTTGGTGTTTTTGTCTCTGTATTACTTATCATAGAGATAGTATGACATACCTAGAGTGCTCTAGGTCAAGAGTTTGTCATGTCTATTTGGAAATTGGTCAGAACTTCCTTCGGTCCAACGATAGAGGGGTAGGATTTGACAGGATGTTATGTATAGTGGCAAAATGAACCACTGAATGGGATAGGTGTAGTAATTCTCTGTATATGAAAGAATCTTTTGTATGTTCCGACGTAATACATCACGTATAAGAAGACCAGCACGAACACTACGACGGAGGAATCCTGTGCTGATTGCATTCGTCTTGTTCTTGCTACTGCTCGCCTGTGGCTGTGGTGGCGTAGCCTATGCGTACTATAGCGTGAATCAACCACTTTCACAGTTTGTGCGGCAGGTTGGCAGGAGTAGTGGTGAACCAGATATATCGCAGTATGATGGCTCTATTTCTGGACGTTCCTGGAATATTCTGCTGATGGGTAGTGATAACGACGGCAAATATTCGTTTCCGGCTCTACTCACACAGGTGATGATGGTGGTGCATGTGGATACCGTGAACAATAACGTCTCGCTTGTCTCTATTCCGCGCGACTCGTGGGTCAACATTCCTGATCGGGGCCAGATGCACAAACTCGATCAAGCGTTTCTGCTTGGCGCGACCAACGGCAATAGTTTTGATAATGGTGTGCGTCTTGCGCGTCTAACGGTTGAGAAGGATTACGGTATTACAATAGATCGTTACGCGTGGGTGGGTTTGGCAGGCTTCGCAAATGTCATTAATACACTCGGTGGCATTGATATCGACATCACGCATCCTATTGTGGATGATAACTATCCAAATGATACAGGCAGTGGCAGTAACCCCAATGATCCATATGCACTGCAACGTCTCTTGCTCGCGCCTGGACCGCAGCACTTAAGTGGTCAACAAGCGTTGGATTATGTACGCTCACGTCATGCCGACCTTGTTGGTGACATCGGACGTACACAGCGTCAACAACAGGTACTTAGCGCACTCAAGAAAAAGCTCACCGTCAACAGTATTCTGGGTAACCTATCACAACTGTTTAAGGACCTGAAGGGTCAGGTCTATACGGATCTGAGCGAACAGGAAATGATTGCCTTTGCCAACTTTGGGCGTACTTTGCCCGACTCAGCGATACAGCATATCACGCTAGGACCAGGACAGGGCGACCACAACTTTGGCAGTTATCAAAACATTTATGACCCCTCGCTACAAGCAAATCAAAGTGTGATTGTACCCAATTGCAACACCATACAACCTACGATCAATAATATCTTTGGGCTTGGAAGCGGCTGTAATGTGAATGGATAGGAAACAAAATATTCATGTATTGCAGATACTGATGTATCTGCAATACATGAATATTTTGTTTCCTATTTTACCCCCAACGCTGCCGAATGCGTGGAAGAATCTCTTTTGAGTAGAGTTGCAGGAAGCGTGACTGATCGTCGCCGGGAGCGTGGAAGATCAGGTGGGTAAAGCCGAGTTCGATATACGGGCGAATCTGCTCGATATGCTCTTCAGGGTCGCTGGAGACAAGCCAGCGTTTGTATGCCTGATCCGCGACGGCCTCGGCGCGACGCTCCATTTCGCGTGCGTCGTGGACATCGGCCTTGTCTTCGGCTGGTAGAGCAAGAGCTGACCAGATACGTGTATCTGCCATCGCGCGATCATGGTCGGTATCGAACGAAACCTTGATTTCGATAGTGCGTTCGATTGTCGAAGGGTCTTTGCCTGCGGCCTTGGCACCCTCTTCTACGGCTGGTAGCAATTGGTCACGATAGAGCGCATCGCCTTTGCCCGATGTGCAGATGAAGCCATCACCTGCTCTGCCCGCATATTTTGCCGCAACCGGACCACCTGCTCCAATATAAATGGGAACAGGCTGCGTGGGTTTATCATAAATGGTGGCGTTGTGCGTATGATAATACTCACCATCGAAGGTCACAAGGTCTTCCGTCCAGAGTTTCTTAATTAGCGCGACGGCCTCGCGTAGTCGTGCTAAACGCTCTTTGGCGGGAGGCCATTCTGCTGCTGTGACCGCGACCTCGTTCAGCGATTCGCCCGATCCAACGCCTAGAATGACGCGTCCAGGGTTGAGCACGCCTAACGTACCAAACGCCTGTGCGATAACTGCTGGCGGATAGCGAAACGTTGGTGTGAGAACGCTGGTGCCAAGTTCGATGCGCTTTGTGCGTTCGCCTACTGCCCCCAACCAGACAAGCGCGGATGGCGCATGTCCATTTGTGTGTCGCCACGGCTGAAAGTGGTCGCTAATCCAGACACTATCGAAGCCAGTTTCTTCTGCCTCAACCGAGAAGTCGATCAGTTGACGTGGACCAAACTGTTCAGCCGAAGCCTTATATCCCAGTTTTAAGGGATGAGTTGCCATGATAATCTCCTCTATCGTGAATGGCGGTCTCTGTTTGTGAGGAAGGCATAACCAACATGCGTTTTGGCCTTTCTGATCTATTCTATCATCTGGAAGAGTGTTCATGTACTGATGTTCGCATAGTTTATGGAAATGTCTACGTGAATATGAGTACAATAGAAGAGAACCTGACTGTGTTTTATGAGGCCAGACAAAGAAGTAAAGGAGAGCAATTATATGCTTCTCGTTGGTGATATTGGCGGAACGAAGACAGAGCTTGCAGTGTATGCGTCTGTGACCGCACTAGCAACACCTGTAGCAAACGACCTTTTTCCAAGTAAGAACTATAAGGGATTAGAAGAGATTGTACGGGAGTTTCTTGGGAAACACAAGGTACAGGTAGACCGTGCTGCTTTTGGGGTCGCCGGTCCCGTGGTAGATGACAAGGCGACTATTACAAATCTACCGTGGATTGTCGAGGCAGAAAAACTGAAGGGCGACCTCAATCTAAAATCAGTGCTATTAATGAATGATTTAGAATCTATTGCCTCTGCTGTTCCATTTCTGCCAGCCTCTGACCTGGCAACCCTTAATCGTGGTCAATCGGTGACGAATGGGCCGCTCGCTGTGATCGCGCCCGGTACAGGTTTAGGTGAGGCATTTCTGACATGGGGCGGTCAAAACTATGTCGCCCATAGGTCCGAGGGCGGACATGCTGATTTTGCGCCGACGGACGAATTACAGATCGGGCTGCTTCGCTACCTGCAACCGCGTTTAGAGCATGTCAGCTACGAATGGGTGTGTTCTGGTCGCGGTATGCCCAATATTTATGCATACCTCAAAGAGAGCAACTACGCGCCCGAACCTTCCTGGCTAACAGAGCAATTAGCGCAGGCAAAAGATCCGAATGCTGTGATAGCACAAGCCGCACTCGATAAGACCTTACCCGATCCTTTATGTGTCGCAACAGTCAAAACCTTTGTCTCAATTCTCGCTGCTGAGGCTGGCAACCTTGCTCTCAAAATACTCTCTACTGGCGGTCTCTATATTGGTGGTGGCATTCCACGTCATGTACTGCCCTTTCTACAGGACGAGTCCTTTATGAAGACATTTTTGGATAAGGGACGTTTGGTAGAGGCATTGAAGCCAATGCCTGTACATGTGATTCTCAATGCCAAAGTAGGGCTACAGGGAGCAGCCTATAGAGGCTTCGCGTTGGAGCAGCAGGAGCGGTAGAGTAACAATATTCGTTTTCAAATGGAACGGCTGTAGGGGCGTAAATGAATTAAAGCTCCTACAGCCGTTCTTTCCTCGAAAATCTCATGCCACAAGGCAGGGAATGCTCTTTGTTACATGCGTTCCAGTTCCGCAATTTCAGCGTCTGTTAGATGAATTGCGGCGGCGGCGATGTTCTCTTCCAGGTGCTTGACAGAAGATGTACCGGGGATTGGTAACATGATTGGCGAGTGTGCGAGTAACCATGCAAGCGCGATCTGTGCAGGAGTGACGGAATAGCGTTGTGCCAGAGTTGCTAATGTGCCTTGCCCTTGTCCAAGTTTTCCTATCGCTAATGGGAAAAAAGGCGTGAAAACGATGTTCCGTTGAGTGCAGGCGGTGACAAGTTCCTCTTCATCCCGTTGTACTAGATTATATTGGTTCTGAACTGACACGATGGTTGTAATAGCTTGTGCCTCGGCCTCTGACCAAAAAGTGATGATCTACACGCCACTACCTGGAACGGATACCGAGGCAAAGCTTCGTCGCTTGGTAGAGGAAGAGATAGGTATGAGTATACGTGTCTAATATGGTATCTTCATACTATATATGTGAATTCAAAGGAGGCGCAATGCGAAACCATTTACTAATAGATGCGGATGATACGCTGTGGGAAAACAATATCTACTTTGAGCAGGCTATTCATGACTTTATTGCCTTTCTCAACCACTCCACCCTTTCTTCTGAGGAGATACGCCGTGTTCTGGATGAAGTGGAACGGGTTATGGGCTATGGTTCGGCGAATTTTACGAAAAGTTTGGTCGAGACGTATCGGCGTGTCGCCGAAGCTGATGTGAGAGAAGAGGATGTACAAAAGGTCCGCCAGTTCGGGGAGCGTATTCTTCACCAACCGTTACAGTTGCTTGATGGTGTCAAAGACACGCTCGACTACTTATTGCCGCGTCACGAGCTTACGTTACTTACCAAAGGTGCGGTTGAGGAACAGAAGCTGAAGGTCGAGCGTTCAGGCATTGAACAGTACTTTTCACGAGTCACGATTGTCGAGGAAAAGGATGTTGCCACATATCAGAAACTTGTGCAAGAGTTGCGGATCGAACCGACGTTGACCTGGATGATTGGCAATTCGCCCCGCTCGGATATCAATCCCGCGTTAGCTGTCGGTCTGAACGCTGTCTATATCCCTCATCCGCACACATGGCATCTGGAGCATGAGGAGGTGCAAAACGTCGGTACGGGGCAGTTGCTCCAACTTGCACGTTTTAGCGACCTCCAAGAGCATTTTTAAGGAAAGATGCATAATTTATATCGTAATACTACGATAATACCTCTGTTGCAATACCTGTCACAACACCCCAGACGACGTGAGCGGCAATCATCATCATATTACGTCGTGTTGTTTCGTGTTGCGATGACTCGGAAAAGCCAAGCAAGGGTAACAATGCCTGATAGCTTGCAACCCAAATGAGAAAACCGAATAGCGTTCCTTTTAGGCTGGATGTAAGTGGTAAGCGGCGTCCTATAATGCTGTAGAGTACGCCCATTGTTGCGCCATAGCCGAAGTGTGAAACAGTGGTCGCCGCAAGTATTTGAGCTTTGTTCATATGTTGTCTGACATGTGCTCGCTCTGCTAACTCTTTCGTGATAATCTCCGGTGGCAAATCATAACGTTGTCCTTTAGGTAAAAAGCGTTGTGTACTCAACATAAAAATAGTCATTGGTATTGTGGCGATAACGCCTGCGGTTGCGCCCTGCCAGATAGTATTGATAGGTTGTTTTTGTGACATTTTTCTTCCTCCTTGGGTATATATTTATTACGTTAGCATCGTGCTGACGAAGATTGTGTCATAGTGTACACGTTTCTGCTCAGGGGTTTGGACACTCTGCAATTGTTCTCGTATAGCTTACACCAGCTTGTGAGTGCTATACTACCGTTTGTAACACGTTCTGTTCTCGAACGTACAGCAACCAGCGATGTTTGTATAAGAATTTGTCTTCGTAGAAAGAAGGGAACATGTATGAATGTAGCCGAAGAATTAGAAAATGCCCATTTGCAGGTCATCCAAACTGTTGATAACCTACCTGAACTCGAATGGGATACTCCTATAGCCGAAGATAGCTGGACGGTAAAAGACATCATCGCGCATCTCGCGTCCCATGAGCGTGTCTTAGGCGATGTGTTGCGCTCCTCTACTGAAAATGCACCTGAAACAGCTTACGTATTCCGCTATATTCAACACAAAGAGAATTTCGACAAGGAAGAAGTGAGCGCGCGGAGCAACCATACAGCGCAACAGGTTATTGATGAATACCAGGAGGCTCAGACAGATACAACAGGACTACTTGCCCGTGTTCCTGCCGAGACGCTTGAGAAAAAAGGCGCGTTGTCGTGGTATGGTGAAGATCGTAGCCTGAGTGATTTTATTCGTGACATCAGTGCCAATATATGGCGTCACTGTGATGAGATTACAGCGTTTCGTAATCGCGAGAAGCAATAGTAAACGCAGGAGGTTGTCATGAAGGCGGTATTGTGTAAAACGTACGGTCCACCGGAGCAACTTGTGCTTGAGGATGTGGCGGCACTGACACCTACAAAGGGGCAGGTGGTGCTTGACGTAAAGGCATGTGGCGTCAATTTTCCTGATACGCTCATCATTCAGGGAAAATATCAGTTCAAGCCGGACATGCCTTTTTCGCCTGGTGGCGAGGTCGCAGGTGTCGTCAAGTCGGTCGGCGAAGGAGTTGAGGGTGTACGTATTGGTAGTCGTGTAATTGCGTCTACTGGTTGGGGCGGGTTCGCGGAAGAAGTCGCTGCGGACGCCTCAAGTCTTATTCCAATTCCTGAAAGTATGAACTTTACCACTGCATCAGCTTTCGTCATGACCTATGCCACATCGTATCATGCGCTAAAGGACCGTGCGCGGCTTCAGCACGGAGAAACATTGCTCGTGCTAGGTGCGGCAGGTGGTGTTGGACTTGCCGCTATCGAGATCGCAAAGGTCATGGGAGCACGTGTCATCGCTGCTGCTTCTACTGATGAGAAGCTCGCTGTCTGTAGAGAGCATGGTGCTGATGAGGTCATCAACTACAGCACTGAAGACCTGAAAGAACGCTTAAAGGCATTGACGAAGGGGAACGGAGTCGATGTGGTTTATGATCCTGTTGGCGGTAACTATTCTGAGATCGCACTACGCAATACTGCGTGGGAGGGTCGTTACCTTGTGGTTGGATTCGCAGCTGGCGATATTCCACGCATTCCGCTCAACCTTACATTGCTCAAGGGCTGTTCGATTGTCGGTGTCTTCTGGGGTGCTTTTGTGGCACGGAGTCCTCAACGCAATCAGCAGAACTTGCAAGAACTGCTGACATGGTTTCAGCAGGGAAAAATTCAACCTTTGGTTTCTGCTACTTATCCTCTCAAGGATGCAGCGCATGCACTTAACGACATGATGCAACGCAAGGTGACGGGAAAGGTGGTACTCTTAACAGAGGAATAAAAACAAACTCCTGTACGGGTCTGCTTCAGCACACCCTTTAGCCTCGAATGCACGAAGAGGGTGTGCTGAAGCAGACCCGTACAGGAGTTTTCATAACAGTAGAAAACAAGAGGAGTTATATTCCATATGGCGCGTGTAGTCCTGATTTCGGCCCCGATTGAGCAAGAATGGGTGGAGCGTTTGAAACGTGTTTCATCCGACCTGACAATAGAGCATTCACCTTCGTTGTCTTCAGAGGATTTGTTGTGGCAAGAGGTAGAAATTTTCTACGGTTTTCCCTGGAAGATGCCAACGTTAGAGCAAGCACCACATCTACGCTGGATACAACTCTACTCTGCTGGTGCTGATCGGCTTGTAGACAATCCTCTTTTTCAGTCTGAGGTCATGATTACGACTGCAAGTGGTGTGCATGCAATCAATATCGCTGAGTATGTATTCGCCATGACGCAGGCATGGTATCGTCGGCTTCCACAACTCTTTGTTTGGAAACAGGGCAAAGAGTGGAACAAAGATAAGGAGAGCACCGAGTCATCTATCGACGAACTGCACGGGAAAACGATTGGTATCGTTGGCTATGGGAGTATTGGACGACAAATCGCACGACTAGCACAGGCGTATGGGATGCGGATATTGGCAATGCAACACAGTAATAACCATAAAGATACAGGCTATCAGTTTCCGAATGTTGGCGATCCAGAAGGCACATTGCCTGAGAAGTATTATTCTTTTGATCAGTTGCACTCAATGTTGCAAGAGTGTGATGTGGTCGTTGCTGCTGTTCCTCTAACGCCAGAGACAAAGGAGATGTTCAATGCAGAGGCATTTCGAGCTATGAAGGACAACGCGTTTTTCGTCAACATTGCACGAGGCGATGTGTGCGACGAAGCGGCATTGATCGACGCGTTACAGAAGAAACAGATAGCAGGTGCCGCGCTTGATGTCTTTCAACAAGAGCCGTTACCAGCGACCTCACCATTTTGGGACTTGCCAAACGTGCTGATGAGTCCTCATGATTCGGGTGTGACACCACATTACAACGAACGAGCTGCCACCATCTTTGAAGAAAATCTACGTCGCTATCTCGCGGGTCAACCTCTGTATAATCTTGTGGACAAGAAGCGTGGCTATTAAGCTCTCTTTTGCATAAACATGCGAAGAAATTTTATGTGCAAGCCATGATACATAACTAACAAGTTATGTATATAGAACTGTGCTAGCTTGAATCACGCTGTGTTTGTTTTCTTTGCCAGTGACTGCGATTACTGCTCCTGATTGGAGTGTTTCGACAGTAGAAACTTCTAGTGCTTCACCTGTGCGCTGGTATATTTTTGTTTCGGTTGTGACTCGAAGCGCAACAGGTTTTATATCGCCTGTACTCTGTTTGCGTGTCGTGCCAGCGATGATGTACGTGTGCTGCTTTTCTGGATTAGGTGTTACACCTACAACTGTAACTGATTTGCTTTGTTTGAGATGTGCGTCAAGCTGCTCTTGTGAAATATCCTGTGCAGCTTCACTTCCCTTCTCATCCTTGACTGTTGTTTCTGTTGCGTGTTCTTCGCTTGAATGAGGTGTGTTGGCGAAAAGTGTGTTGTCATACGTGCGTGGAATCGCAACTTGAAGTGCTTGCTGTAATACATTGAAGCGGTACGTTACTGTGACTTTTGCCAAGTCCTCTACCTGTTTCAACGCCTCGGCATCCTGCTCGCTAAGACAATCGGAGAGTTCCAGAGCACTCCCATCTAGCTGTAACTCTATTGACGCAGGTAGTGTGATGGTGAAATGTCTTCCCTGCACATAGGTTGTCGAGTTGCTATCTGGTTTGTGTTGGAGCACGAGTGAAGCCATTTGCTGTAGTTTGGTGAACGGGCTATTGGCTGTGATAATGCAAATATCGAGCAGTCCATCGTCAACATAGGCGTTTGGGGTTAAGTCGATAGCGTCACCATACAGACGGGTGTTGCCGAGAACTATTTGTAATGCCTCACCTTGCCAGAGCGTCCTTGATGCTTGCTCATCATCAACTTCGCATATCTCTACTGTAAAGGGATGTTGCATAGGGAGTTCTTTGGAGGCAGCCACGTCGAACGCGAGACTACCGATACGCTCTTTGAGAGATTTCGAGGTATGGCTGATGACCGAGGCATCTATGCCGAGACCCGCTGTAAGCAGAAAATAGTATTCGAGGCTGTCTTCCTTTTTCTGTTTTTTGCTCTTTGCTTGTTCTTGTGTCGCTTGCTCTATTTGAACATTGTCGGGAAACGTAATACGTTGAACAGTCATGCGTCCAACATCAACCTTACGCACATTGCTATTGATCATCGTAAGCGCTGCTTGAATAGGGTCAACGGGCATACCAATTTCATGAGGCCATTGATTGGCGGTACCACCAGGAAGAACCGCAACAATACTTTTACGATCTTTACTTTGCATGACGGCATTCACTAACTCATTTGTAGTGCCATCACCACCATGCCCAATAATCACATCGTACTCGCGCTTGGCTGCCTTTGCAGCCAATGCGAGAGCGTGACCTCCATACTCGACCAACGCGTTATCAACATCCCATCCTGCCGCCGAAAGAATCGTAAAGACATCCGTCAGTTTCGTCATGTCTTGCCCAGCTCTAGGGTTAATCACTAAATACGCGTTCTCGCAATGCATGTTGTAGCTCCTCGTTCAAAGTAGTATACATCTCTTTGACAAGTACGGAAAAGGATGAGGGGAGGTTTCAATGTGTAGAAACTGAAAGTAACGTTCCATGTCCTGATGGACAGGATTTGTAGTGTCAAGTGTTGTAGAGGTACAATATCGCTATCGTTACGTGTATGATATTTCAAGGAGAACAGAATGCCCCTCTTAGACCTGACATTAGATGAATTGTTAGCAACGACGCGTTCGGTACGCAAGCGTCTTGATCTGACCCGACCTGTTGAGCCTGAGATAATTCGGGAGTGCTTGGAACTTGCGTTACAGGCTCCAACAGGTAGCAATAGCCAGCGTTGGCATTTTGTAGTTGTGACCGATGCCGAAAAAAAGTTTGCTATCGCGGAGCTATACCGTAAATCGTTTGCAGCCTATCGAAGTATGCCCTCACCAGTCAGCAAACTTGCGCCAGATGCACCACGAGTGCAGACGATGAAACGTGTTACCGATTCGTCTGATTATCTTGCGGAACATTTTCACGAGGTTCCTGTATTTGTCATTCCATGCCTAGCTGGGAGATTGGAAAAAATACCTTCGATAGAAGGGCAAGCAGGTTCCTGGGGATCGATTCTACCTGCTGCATGGAGCTTTATGCTCGCGGCACGTGCTCGTGGCTTAGGTTCGGCCTGGACAACGTTGCATTTACCCTATGAGAAAGAGGTGGCTGAAATTATAGGTATTCCCTACGAGAAGATCACGCAGACCTCGTTATTGCCTGTTGCCTACACAATTGGGACAGATTTCAAGCCTGCACAGCGCGAACCGTTGAATACAGTGTTGCATTGGGACAAGTGGTAAGTAGCAGAGGAATCAGACAAAAACAATTATGTTTTTACCTACTCTACCTGTGAGGGTTTCACGAGAAGAAATACCTGATGAATTTTGATAACCAAATACAGGAATATCGGTAGGGGCAGCAATTCATTGTGCCCAAAGATGGGAGCAGTGGGGCCACGCATCGGCACTGATTCCGTCTCAACGCGAACTCCACCCGACCTATCTTTGGGCGCAATGAATTGCTGCCCCTACCGAGAAGAATTACCGCTTTTGGTTGTCAAATTACATCAGGTTATTTCTATGGTGCTCTACAACGCAACATAGTGCATTGACAACTAGCCATTGGTATAGTGTTTTATGCAAGTTGTGCCAGTACGAAATCGGCGAAGGCACGGATATGCTGTTCGGCGGGAATATAGATACCACCGTTTACAAAGGCTCTTGAGTGCATCCCTTGCTGTGTTAGCTCGCATACCTCCCAATCTTGACGATTGACGAGATCAAATAGTTCAACGGCATCCATTGGGTCGAAATCGGGCTGTGCCGCAACATCGGCGTCGAATAGCCAACTACAGGTGACGCGAGTGCGCTCTGGCCCTTGTGGTTCAACCGTGTGAAAGACGACGTGATCGGGCAGAAGATTGAGCAGCACATTGGGGTTGATGACGATTCCATAGTAGTGGCGTTCATCGCCTGGTAAAAGATTCTTGAGCGGAGGGCGACTAGCCTTACCTGTCATAGAAAATGCCTGTGCGGAAGAGGCAAGCGTTGCGGCTTCGTCTCCTTCGTAGATTGAACCAGTGCGGAAACCTGGAAGTAGTTGGCAAAATTCGGGATGCATAGGCCCACAATGATAGCACTCCATGAAATTCTCGATAAGAATCTTCCAATTCGCTTGTACGTCGTAGGTGAGCGTCTTGCCAATTACGAGACTTCCAAGATCATAGCCTGCGAACGGTGCATAGTTCCCGAAGCGTTCTATAATGGGCGGGCGTACTTGTGCCTCTAAAGGCAGAGGGTCATCCGCGAGATTGAGCCAGATAAGCCCTTCCCACACCTCAAGTTTTACTGGATAGAGACTATAAGCGGCACGGTCGAATTGTTCATTTTTGAGAATGTTTGGTGCTCCAAGAAGTCTTCCATCAAGCCCGTAGGTCCAGGCATGATAACGACATTGAATGGAACCTTTTAGGCGTCCCGTTTCCTCTGTACATAAGCGAGCACCCCTATGACGACAGGTGTTGAGATAGGCGCGGAGCGTTCCATCATTATGACGCACTATAAGCACACTCTCCCCACCCAGCATTATTGTTTGGTATGCCCCAGCTTCAGCCAAGGCTGAAGTGTGACCTGCACAAAACCATAGCCGAGAGAAGATACGCTGCTGCTCTTGTTCGTAGAGCGTGGGGTCATAGTAGTAGCGACCAGGGAGTGTTGAGGCGAAAGGTGTTGTATGCGTTGTCATGATAATGATTGCTCCTTGTAACTGCTTGACAGTGTTCGCAATCCTAGTATACCTTTTTGGAATTTTTGTTGTCTGCTTGTTGTTTTAAGGTTGTCTATCTCTCTGCACATATATCGTGTATAGTAGTGAGAGTAGTGACACGGGGACAAGGGCACCCGCAAGGGGATGCCCCTCCCATATCACATAATATGTGCCACAGGTCTATGGGAGGGGCATCCCCGAAGCCGCATTTGGAGAATGATGAAGGCAGCGGGTGCCCTTGCTCTGTTTCCTAAAGGAAGTATTCGTGACTGAGATATATCCGACTGACCGCGAATCGCTAGAGCGGGACAGCGACGTAGAATTTTTTATCGCTAGTGGACCGGGGGGACAGCATCGCAACAAGGTTGAAACGGGAGTACGTCTGCACCATCGTCCTAGCGGCATTACTGTAACGGCGGTGGAGCGACGTTCGCAACATGCCAACCGTGAAGCTGCCTTTGAGCGCATAGCGGAGCGCCTTGAGGACATGCAACGGGTCCAGACGCCGCGCAGACCAACACGACCAACAACTGCCAGCCGTACACGTCGTCTTGAAACGAAAAGACGTGCTGGTCTGCGCAAGAAATTGCGCTCTGTTGGACCTGAGTAAAAATTGTATGAGAAAAAGGGTAGCATGGCCTTTCAACGGACGCCCCTTATGGGCAATACTGTTTAAATACACGCAATTGAGTTGGATTCTGGGACTCACGGACGCCCACAAGGGGCAATACTGTTGAAATAAGACGAATGTTGCACAAATGCAAGAGAGGAGTCCGA
>CAXUIS010000112.1:0-15123 GCA_964250915.1 uncultured Ktedonobacteraceae bacterium
GCCCAACGCTCAGTTTCTGGACTTTGTCGTTCTTCTTATTTAAACAGTATTGCCCCTTGTGGGCGTCCGTGGGTCTACTACCTAATTCGTTAAACTGCATCATTAGGACGTATACCGATATTGTATTATGCGGTTACGCACACGACTACCGCGCTTACGTTATCTGCACCTCCATTGTGCAGGGCGGCATCGATCAATTTTGCACTTGTCTGCGAGGCACGTGGAGCATTATCTTTGATAATCTGCTCTATGTCCGCATTTCGTACCATTTCCCAGAGGCCGTCAGAGCAGAGAAGGAGAACATCGTTCGCCTGTAGCGGTACCTTGAATGTGTCTATCTCGACCCGCACACGCTCACCCAGACAACGATTAATTTCGTTACGCTTCGGATGTATATAGATGTCTTCCTCTTTGATAAGCCCTTCCTTAAAAAGCTGCCACACATGTGAGTGATCAGTGGTAATTTGCGTTAGTCCGCTCAATGCACGATAGAGGTACGTGCGGCTGTCGCCAACATTGGTGATATACGCCATTGAGCCAAAGATGAGTGCGGCGGTAATCGTTGTACCCATCACGAATTTCTGCTGATTATGCTGATAGATGCTGAAATTTGCATATTGTATGCCGTCCTTCAACAAATCCTCACACAATGCCTCTTCCGCTTTAGAACTGAGTAGCGTTGGTGTTACAACTTCACTCACCGAGCATGTAGCAAGGCGGCTCGCTTCTTGACCATTCGCATGTCCCCCCATGCCATCAGCAACCACAAACAAACCAACGGGCACTATCTCCTCATCTGTAATATGTATATCCTGTAAGCCCAACACGTTGTCTTCATTAATGGATTTTTTTCGGACAAGTCCCGCGTCTGAGCCTATGCCCACAGTGAGACGCAATTGCGATGGTTCGTGTGTTATTTCGTCGTTCGTTGTGGAAGCAAGCTCTTCATGCTCTTCTTGTTCCTCCGTATCAGAGTCAGAGTTCTCCAGCAGTTCTTCGTAGTCGTATGTTTCGTCGTCAGGATAGACAGTACGATCCTGGTGGTCCATCATAGGTACAGGTGCACGTACTCCTACAAGTTGTGCGGATGCACGTGCAGGAATACGAGAGGACGAAGCCGCGAGAACGGGTTGAGCAGGAACAGGAGCCAGCACAGGATAACGCCGTGCAGAAGATGGCATACGTGGATACACTGTATCAGGCAAAGTATCAAACTCAGACGCAGATATGGAAGCGGTTGAAGAGGTATGCACAGGGACAGAGTGGCCTATAGGTTGCTCTTCAGCAAGAGTATACTGTTCTAACTCCTGCGCTTCTTCAGATTTCCGCCTTTCCTGAAATAGTGTCCATTCATATTGCACACTTTTTCCACATACGAACACCCATGCGAACCAGAGCAACAACAACAAAAATGACTGCAATACTAGTCCGATAAAGGGCAAGACGATAAGTGGACCGCGTGCCGTCCAGAGGATGGGCAATGTTACCACTACCCGTGCTAGAAAACGCCATGCTACAGGTGGCAAGCCACCACCGAGCACAACGAGTAATATGCCACATAGAAGTAAACCAACATCACAAGCAATGCGTAACCATTGGCGATTTCTATAGGTCGCGTAGAGCGATTGAAACATATTCTCTTCCCCTCGTTTCTATTTATCATTGTGTAGCATCGGTGACTGTTGTTTCAAGGAATGCACTGATACGAACAGTAGCATCGCTTTGGACAACAACGCGTATTCCACCACGTCCAGAGGACAGTGACAGATCAGAGGTAACAATCATCCAGTTGGCGGGTTCAGCAGTTGTCGTGGGCCATACTTTTGCAGAGAGTGTCGCCCCTTGTGCTCGGATACGTAGAGTGTATACAATACCAGCTTGGGCGCGAAAAGGGATAGAGGCGAGCGACTTGCCTATACCGTTGATATGTTTGATGATTGAGAGCTGTGTACCATCAATCAGTGCTTTATACCAGTTATTCGTATCCTTCCAACGCACAGCTGCTCCAATATTCACTTTACCCGTGTCAAACCGACTGGTGGTGGCACTTACTGATACATCGGTAGCAGGAGCAGTTGGGCCAATAATGGCATTGAAAGTTCCTTGACCTCCGGCAATCTGTCCCATACCTCCAGCGATAGAGAACATGGCAGCAGTGTTTGCATCACCTTCCCAATTTTGTCCATCGACAGCAGCACCCCATAGTGCTTGATCGGCACGTTGAAAGGTATCATGCGCCAATGTAGTAGCAGGGAGTTGTCTCGGTTTTGTCGGTCTCTTTGGAGTAAGCGTAGATGGAGTAGGAGGGGACTGCATATTGCTTTGTACACTTGCGTGTGGCACTGTCAAATCGCGTGTAATAGCATTAGCATATGCACTGGAAACAAGCCCACCGAATATAAGTATAACGAGAATAGTGAGGAATATCCAACGAAAATTCATGCTTTATGCTCCTTACACTTTCTTATACAAACCTTGCTTTTGAAAAGTTTCAAGATTTCTTACAAGGCGTAACATCTAATATTGCTAGCTCTTGCATATGCGCATGAATCCAGGTCACGCCCTCATGCATCTCACCCGTTACCGCATCGACTTGCCCATCGTAGGCGTAGTTAGCATTCGCAATCATATCGTTGAGTAAAAGAAACGCCTGTGGTTTACTGAGTTGGGTATTGCTCATTTTCACTAACTGTAAGGCATCCTGGTGCGTTATATTCAGCCAGTTCCGTACATTGCTTAGGGCAGCAATAATCTCGGCAGCATTTCTATAAAGAGTCGGAGAAGCATTCGCAGTATGAATGACTCCATTGAGATGCACAGCAATACTATCAACATAACTGGAAGGACTCTGGTTTGGACCGTTGACTTCTAATAATCCCATGCGTGCTAGACGTTCCTCTGTATTTAAGGGCGTGTTAGGTAGCAAGTCCATCTGTACAAAAGAAGTTCCATCTAAATAGGTAAGTATACGTATCACCTGACGCCGGATGAAGTTCATATCGTGTGCTTCCTGCCAGCTTTCGCGTGTGCTGGTCGTCCACTCAAGTATTTTGCCTGTGTTGCGGTAAAACCAGTTGTTCAGGCCCCCTGGCAACTGCATTGTATTGAGAATAGGCTCTGATGCCTGTAAGTGACGCAGGTGATCGAGAAAGGTATAGTGAGGGCTATTTGTACTACTATTCCCCTCAGAAGGCGCAGGCAAAGTTTGAGAAAATTCGGCATAATAACGCCATGTAGAAGCGTCGAGCGAAGGTGATATAGGATTTACTGCACCTGCATCCTCCTCTGTGACGAGGAAGCGGCTCATAATCTCTAACAAATTAGTATGTTGCTTATCACCAGCGTAGAACATGTGCGCTGTTCCTTCATTGACTGATAATGTACCCAGAAAGAGAGTAGTCGTCTCCTCCTGGTCCTTATCACCCAATAGCCATGCATAGTAGCTCTTTTGCACAGATGGATTAGTAATGTGAGTTAGTTCAACCTGTATCTCGTCATTGATACCCTGACTGCTGTTCTCGCTCAATTGCTCACTACTGAGAAAGTAGACATGTCCTACAATAGATGGTACCGATGCAACAGGTACAGCGTTGGCGGTACTCTGTTGCGATAACAGAAAGTAGCCAGTTCCTACAGCACATACCGCTAGTAGCGTCAACACAATGAGGGCAATAGAGACGTAGCGTTTCATGTTTCTTCCTCTCTGCTATTCCACGTACTCGACCAGTTTGACATGAGCCACGTGCTGAGAATATTCTCCACTCCTCTGATTTGCTGGCATAGAGAGTATAGGCATGATGGGAGGCAATTCGTCAGTCGCTACATCCTGAATATCGTATTGTGCGTTAAATGTAGTAAGCTCTGGTGTGGAGTGAAACCAGGATACGTGCAAGGGAACCTTTGCATAAACGTCCTGCTCTTTATCGAACGACTCAAGTGTAGAGTTTTCCAATGAACCTTCCCATACTGCATTACGGTGTACAGATTTTTCTGCATTTGTAGAGGTCATACTTTTTATGTGGCTCTCAAGATATTCATGAACTGGCTTGGCTGGGGGCATGACAGGGGTAAACCCTGTCACTACCATACTACCCACATCGCGTGGCTCTGCCACACGAAAATCGTCTATAGTAGCGACAGAGCTTTCCCCTGTCATGCTCTCGCCACTACCGCCATAAATATCGCCTTTTTCACTATGCATGACTTTGCCTCTCGTCAAAACATGGAAGAGTGCCATACAGACGAGCATAGCGAGTACGCTCCACCCAATGAGCCAGCAAAATGCCTGAACAAGCAACAAAAGAAAACTCTGTCGTTGTGGTCCCTGCAAAAGAGCATGCAGCACTGCACTCGCTACAGCTCTATGTTCTGGATGTAGCCAGCTCAGCATTATTGGTGCAAGAGGAGCAAGTTCACGCCATGCTAGTGGAGGGAAACCGCCTAAACCATACAGAATCAGGAAACCGGAGCAGCAATATAGCAGTGGTGAGAGATAGGAGCCAAACAAAGTCGCCATGAATGGTTGCACCATGTTTACGATACGTTGTTCCTGTACAATCTCTCGCTCAGAGTGTTCAACACGCTCCACACTTCCTAATGTATGAATAAATGCACCAATCACAACCAGACCACCACCAAGATAGCCAGCAAGTGGTAAGACTTCATGTAGATAGAAATGTGCCGCAACCACGCCTAGCACAGGTTCTAAGATATAGATAAATGAGACGGTGACGGCAGAAATATGTTTCTGCATAAGTACCGCGATTAACGTGGGCAGAAACGTACAGGCACCCGCGATATAGAGAATAATCAGTGCATCTTTAGGAAATGATGGATGAAATGTCTGCCAATCTCCAAATAGTAACGCGATCAGACAGGCCCATAATGCCATAGTAAGCAACTCAACGGCAAGCAACGGCCAGTGGACTAACGTTTTTTGTTTCTCTAACTCTTGTACGCCATAGTCCGAGAGAAAAACGTATAGTGTAAAAAAGAGGCCACCGAGAAAGGCAATTAACGCTCCTCTGATACCACCCATTTCTGAATTTGCTATAAGCAAAGCGGTTCCAGCTACGGAGAGGATGCCAGCAAACCATGTTGCCTTATTCATTGGCTGCCGCAACACGAGCCATGCAATCAGTGCCGCCAAGAAGCCGTTAAGGGCTGGAAAGAAGGCTGTTCCTGTCGCGGTTGAATATTTCAACGCAATTGCAATAGTAAAGAGTGCCAAACAGAGACAACTGCCCAGCAGCACACCACGTTTGACCAATGCCCATGTCAAATGCTGATACGTGAATACGAGCATAGCAAGAGCAACAGGAGCGAGTGTTATCATCTCGAAGAAGGTGAATATAATAGGGTCGATACGACCTAGAGCTTCCTTTGCCACCGCATAATACGTTGCGAAAAGCACAGTATTCAACAGAAAGGCAAACCCTGCGATCACTTTCATTTTCATTAGATGATACTCCTGAATGTAGCAGAATTAGACCTCGACAGATTGTGTTAAGAGTGCTTGACGTGGTGAGATACGTGGAGAACGCGTGGCACGCTCTACCGCATGCACCTCGACATCCTCGGTCTGGAAGTGGGTTTTGGCAAACTGCACAACTTGACTCACAGAAAACTCTTCACAGGAGAAGATGTCGAGATTGACCATGCCGTAAGGAGGCCACGCATGCAGACTGACATGGCTGGTGGCGATGATGACAAAGCCAGACAAGCCGTCATCTAGTGGATTGCTGGTCTTTATGTCGCGCAAAACAGCGGGACTCACTTTGTCCATCCCAATAAAATCGGGGTAGTCTTCGAGGACACGGTGTAAGAACACCTCATCTTGTAAAAGCATAGGATTACAATGATATAAATCAATCATGACATGGAGCATGAATTTTTGTCCCTCCTGAAAATTGTTTGTGTCTTACCACACTCAAAGTATAAAGGAGAGAAGGGGCACGAAGGGGTATTTTTTGTACAGCCCAGCGACATGGATAACTACGATTACCTGTATGGGATGATACAAGTTTCGTATGAGACATATTCTCAGTGCGACAGAGGGAGCATAGAAAGAAGGGTATCCATAACGCAATTCTGTAATAAGAGAAAATCAATGGACGCCTATGAGGGCGTCCATTGATTTTCTCTCATTAAAACACTGCTGGTTCCATATAATCGCCGAATGAAGCGCGAAACACATCCATGATCTCGCCAAGCGTCGCGTAGGTCTTGACTGCCTCGATAATCGCAGGCATCGTGTTCTCGGTTCCATCGCAGGCGCGGCGTAAGTTGTCCAGGGTACGTTTGACCTCTGAGGCGTTTCGCTCGCTTCGCACGCGTTGAAGACGCTCAATCTGGGCGCGTTCACCTTCGCGGTCAACATAAAGCGTTGGAACCTTGATATTTTCATCCATAATGTAGTCATTGACACCAACAATGGTACGTTTGTGCGTGTCAATCTCTTGCTGATAACGATAGGCCGATTCCGCGATCTCACGTTGGAAAAAGCCATTTTGAATACATGCGAGTACGCCGCCAAGCGCGTCAATACGATTCAGGTAATCAGTCGCAACCCTCTCCGTCTCGTCGGTCAATGCTTCGACAAAGTATGAGCCACCTAATGGGTCAATAGTATTCGTAACGCCACTTTCACTTGCGATAATCTGCTGCGTACGTAGCGCGATAAGTACCGCCCGTTCCGTTGGCAATGCTAAAGCTTCATCGAGAGAGTTCGTATGCAGTGAGTTGGTACCACCTAACACCGCCGCGAGTGCTTGGATAGAGGTACGCACAATGTTGTTTTCCGCCTGCTGTGCAGTAAGCGAGACACCTGCTGTTTGTGCATGACAGCGCATCATCCATGAACGTGGGTCCTTCGCATTATAGCGTTCGCGCATTAGTTTGGCCCACAGACGACGACCAGCACGAAACTTAGCGATTTCCTCAAAGAAATCGTTATGCACATCGAAGAAAAACGAGAGACGGGGCGCGAACTCGTCGATGGTGAGACCACGTGCTAACGCTGCGTCTACATAGGCAAGTCCGTCGGCAATGGTGAATGCAAGCTCTTGTACCGCCGTTGCACCCGCTTCACGAATGTGGTATCCACTGATACTGATCGTGTTCCAGCGTGGCATGTTGCGTGTACCAAACTCAATCGTGTCGGTGACAAGACGTAATGATGGCTCTGGTGGAAAAAGAAATTCTTTTTGTGCACTATACTCTTTGAGTATGTCATTTTGCAGCGTACCACCAAGCGAGGCCATTGGGAAGCCACGCTTTTCCGCATTGACAATATACATGGCCCAGATGACGGAAGCGGGACTGTTGATGGTCATTGATGTAGTAATTTTGTCCAGAGGCAGGTCCGCAAACAGAATTTCTATGTCCGCGAGCGAGGAGACCGCAACTCCGCACTTCCCAAATTCGCCGACCGCCATTGGATGGTCTGTATCGTAGCCATACAGCGTTGCCATGTCGAACGCAGTTGAAAGTCCTGTTTGGCCCTGTTTCAAGAGGTATTTGAAACGCGCGTTGGTATCCTCGGCAGTGCCAAAGCCCGCGAACATACGCATTGTCCACGGCTTCGCACGATACATTGTGGGCTGTACGCCACGTGTGTAGGGATAGACGCCTGGAAGTCCAAGATCACTTGTATAGTCAAGCAAGGCATTATCTTGTGGTGTGTAGAGACGATGAATGGGAACGCTGGAAGTGGTCATCAGGTTATCGCGCTCTGGCACGCGCTCCTGCGCCTTCTTGACCATTGTATCTTCCCATTGTGTACGCTGCGTCGTGAGCCGTGCTAGCTCGGCTGTATCAAAAAGCGTACCTTGTTCGACAACAGGCTGCATTGACTCTGTCGGTTTCTGCTCAATCATGATGAAGAAATCTCCTCATTGGATACAAGGCAAGAAAGAAGTGTATAGCTTCTATGTTGACCCTCTATATAGTACATTCTGTATTAGGAGTATTGTAACATATGCGTTGATGTAGTATAGAACGATTACTTGCGAACAAACGGAACAACATAGATCACCATAAACATGAAGAAGGCACCATTGGCGAGAATTGTTGCGAGGTGGAAGACTTCGTGGAAACTAAAGACGCGCGACCAGAGGGTGGGCTTGCGCAACGCATAAGCGACCGCTCCAAGCGTGTAAAGGACACCCGCGAGCAAGAGCAACAACATACCATTGATACCTACCTGGGCCACAAGTTCAGGAATCGCGGCGATAACAACCCACCCCATGACAACATAGAGTCCCGCCGTGATCCAGCGCGGCAAGTGTACTGCGGGGGCAGCCGTTGCAACTCCAATTCCAGCAAGCACCCAGATGATGGTAAGGATCGCAATACGCCAATTGCCTGTCATGACATTGAATACTATAGGAGTATATGTGCCTGCAATGAGGACAAAGATATTAGCATGGTCGATGCGACGCAGAAAGGCACGACGTGGCACCGACCATGTACCGATGTGATAGAACGCGCTCCACCCGAAGAGCAGAAGAGAACTAACACCATAAATGAGCAGCGAGAGTTGCTTAGGCACATCCCCTACAGTACGTAGCAGCAAAAAAACTGTACCAACAAGCGCGAATACTGTCGCAACCGCATGCAGATAGCCACGTAGAAGCGGCTTGATAATCACTGCCGTCTGCTCACTCACAAGTTCTTTGCTCATAGTTCGTATTGTCTGCTCTTTTCTACACATTGTTGCTTATGCCAGAACCTCATCAGGTTCAGCAATCTGGTAGAGTTGCTCCACCGTTTGAGTACGCGCACGACTGATACGCTCCATACGTTTGGTGAACTGCATCATGGCATACGCCATATCCTCTTCCACATTCAAGCCAAACGATGACTCCTCCCCTTCCCATGCTGGTTCTGCGAGAGGTGTGTATGGTTCCTGCACAACACCTACTGCAAAGGGCAACAGTTCATTCATGCGTTGCTCGACAACCTCCCACAGCGACTCATCTTCAGCTACAAGACGTGAAATCAGGAACACACCATAGGCAATGTGGCGCGACTCGTCACGTTTCAAATAACTGATACCTTGTTTCAAGCCAGGCATAATGTTTCCACGGTCAAGCATATTGAAGTAGCTATTGTAGCCTGTTTCCGCCAATACACCTTCAACAATCATGTTATATGTGACTGAGGCGATAATTTGTGCTTTATGGGAGCGATCTTCGAGTAAGGTGTACATCGTCCTGGGCAACTCTTCATAGAAAAGATGGCGATAACTTGGTCCATGAAAGCGACTCAGATCACTGCTGTCATGCGCTACTTCGTCAAGAAAGCGACGGAAGAACTCAGTATGCTTGGCCTCTTCCCACAAAAATGTGGTCAGGAACATCTCTTCTTCAATACGTCCTTCTCTTGCGATAGCCATCATTAAGGGAAGAAGATCAAGGGTGACACTTTCCTCACCTGATGCAAAAAGGGCTGTTGTGCTTAATAGCGACTCCTTTTCTAACGGTGTACATTTTTGCCAATCCAGGATGTCTTGCGTGAAATCAATACCCCGTGGGTCCCATACACCCAGCCGTTTCGCCTTGTGGTAGAGACGCATGGGAAGGATGTCGTGCCGTAAGCCTGTTGTGCCAGTGGTTACAAACGAGGTGTGTGCTACGGAATTGGTCACTTGCTTTTCGGAAAGAGATGTCATGAGTAGCCGTCCTTTCTACTATTGTTGGCTCTGAGTATATTCTAACGCATACGCGATTTCTTTGCGTACTTCGTGCTCCTCCTCGGTTTTTTCGGTAAGACGCAATGCCTGTATCGCTTCCTCCCCACCGATTTGTCCCAATGCCCATGCTGCATGACCCCGAATCAAAGGTTCCTCATCACGTAAGGCGTCAATAAGTGCTGGAATAGCTCGCGCATCGCCACTGTTGCCTAATGCGACGCAGACATTGCGCAAGAGACCCCGTCGCTTTGTACGTTTGATGGGGCTACGTCGAAAGCGTTCTCGAAATTGTTCTTCGGTCAACGCAAGGAGAGGAATCAGTTCAGGATTACCGCCTACAGCTTTTCGAGGATGAAAAACGACATGATGCTGAAATTGTGTGCCATTATGCACTCCCAATCGCTTTTCGGCAACCTTGTTGACTGGGCATACCTCCTGGCAGATGTCACAGCCAAAAATAAGATTGCCCATTAGGGGACGAAGTTCTAATGGAATACTACCACGTAACTCAATCGTAAGAAACGAGATACAGCGCGGCGTATCTAGCTCATATGGATTGGGTAGTGCATTTGTGGGACATGCGTGGAGGCACATTTCACAACTACCACAATTTGCTTTAAGTGGTGTGTCCTCCTCCAACGGTAGGTTGGTGACGATCTCTGCAAGGAAAACCCACGAACCCCAACCTTTTGTCAGGATATTCGTGTTTTTACCATACCAGCCCAAGCCTGCACGCTGCGCAACCGCACGATCAACCATGCGTCCCGTATCCACAAAAAGACGCGTTTCTACGGCGTCACCTATCTCGTCGTGTGCATACTCGCGTACCCATTCCACGAACTGCTGCAATTTGGGTTTAATGATATCGTGATAGTCGTCACCCCATGCGTAACGCGAAATACGCCCACGAGGAGCATTCTCCACATCCTCTTCCGCTTGTACGTCAGGGATAAGGTAAGTCATCGCAAGAGAGATAATTGAGCGTGCTTCAGGTAAGAGCGCGTCAGGATGACATGAGACATTGGCGCGTTCTTCTGTAAACCACGGCAAGCCATCCATCAATCCTTGGGCGATGCGTTCTTTAATGATACGCTCGGCTTCTGGGAAATCGTTCGCAGAGGTAATGCGAGCGATATCGAAGCCGAGCGAGTAAGCATACTCTTTGATAGTAAGTGTATTAAGCATTTGCGTTAGTTCGTTATGTCGCGCCGTAAGCTGATGAATATCGACAAGCCGGTAAACAGAGCTAGATAGACAAGTAGGACGATAAGTGCATGTGTGTCTGACAATGCATTGGGACCAGTGCTCATGAAGTATTGTGTCTGATTTTGCAGTAGTGCACCAAGATTGTTGCCAATAAAGTAGTCGGGGACAGCCTTCAAGAAATCGCCAAACGGTCCTCTGATAAGAAGCGCAACAAGGTTTAACACACCTGTCAGCACGTTTTCAAGCACCCACCAGACAAGTGCACCGGCCACACCAGCAGCCGTTGCACGTCCAGCCGTTGCTAAAAAGAGCGAAAGCATAGTGTATACAAACAAACCAAACATGGCAATGAGCACGTATAGCAACATGTGACCAAGACCACCATTGTTCAAGAAACTTGTGTCGGTTGCAATACCTGAGATTAGGTTCAGTAACGCACCGACAACCAGCCCTATCAACACGATAAAGATAAAGCCGACAACGATGCAAACCAGAATCGCGCCCATCTTTGATAGCAGGTACTGTACACGCGTCGGACCACGCGTGGACATCAAGCGTACAGTTCCGACGCTATACTCTCCACCCACAATCGTGCCCGCGATAATGATAAGTAAGACAAGTCCTACAATATCTATAACCTGCACAGCGGCATATAAAGAAACAGGAAGACGCAGAGGTGACGATGTAGTACTCAGTTGCTCTTGTCTACTTTGTTCCGCCTGTGCCAGTTCAGCCTGTGTAGGTGAATGATCGAGACATGGCTGACCATTGGGATTTGACGGTCCTTGTGGATTAGGTATTGCCGAACATTGTGGCGGCAGATAACTAGAGGCTGGCGCGTTTAATGTGTAAATTTCTCCAATCGAGAGCACTAAAAAGACAAGTATCATGAGCACGACGCCGATAATACCGAGCACTTTTGACATAGCACGACGACGTAGCTTGTACAACTCAACACCAATTAAACGGAATAGCACACTGAAGAAATCAAGCCGACCCATAACGACTGTCTCTGTACGCGCTTGCGCGGGCATTGGTGTTGGCTGCTCTGATGTTGTTGGAAATGTGCTCATCGGGTACCTCGCTTTCCACCGCTTGGAAGTTCTGAGCCAGGGACAGTAGGATATTGCATTGGTGGAGCATCAGCTAATGCGACCATACCAACCCGTGGGCCTTGCCCCGGTTGCGCAGGTTGCCCTGTAAGTTGTAAGAAAACCTCTTCCAGACTACCTTCACGTGGGTGGAGTTCTGCGGCAAAAAGATTTTGTCGTGCGAGTAGCGCGTTGATCTCTGCTGAGCGCACAATAGGCGCATCAACCAGGAGTAGCGATTGATTTTGACGGTTGCGTTCAACACGTACACCTGTAATCCAGCTAGCTCCCTGTCCCTGTGCTTGTTGCAGTATATTCTGGGCATACAGCGTTTCGTCTTCTCTGCTCAAGCGCACCTCGACCTGCTCACTTGTGCGCATCAATTCGTTCACGTTGCCCTGTTTAACCAAATTGCCCTTTTGTAAAATGGCAACACGATTGCACACCTGTTGTATTTCGTAAAGAATGTGACTTGAGATGAAGATAGTCTTCCCAAGCGACGAGAGACGTTGAATCAGTTGGCGAATTTCAAAGACACCTGCTGGATCAAGGCCGTTTGTTGGCTCGTCGAGCAGCACTAGTTCTGGATCAGTAAGTAGTGCCGCCGCGATACCCAGGCGTTGTTTCATACCAAGCGAATATTTGCGATAGGCCAGTTTCTCATATGTACGTAGCTCAACAATTTCAAGCACTTCAGCGAGACGACGATCGTTCGCAGGACCAGAGACCATGCCGGAGGCGGCGGCAATTACACGCAAATTGTCGAGTCCAGAGAGATAGGGATAGAAGATGGGCATTTCCACGATTGCCCCAATACGTTGTAGAATAGCAGGAAGTTGATATGCGTTATCCATGCCGAACATAATTGCGCGTCCGGCTGTTGGACGAATTAAACCAAGCAGCATACGAATAGTAGTTGTTTTACCAGAGCCATTGGGTCCGAGAAAGCCAAATACATCACCACGCATCACCTGTAGATGCAGATCGTTGACCGCGACCAGATTTCCAAAAGCCTTTGTTAATCGACTCGTACTGATAATTGTGTTACCGTCATATTGGAGAGAGTTATCGTCCACTACGGTCTCCTTTTCCAAGCAATTCTTTTCTCATTCGTTCCTACGCGATATACGTTCCATGTACAAGGGAGTTGCGATACTCAACTATTATGAACCGTTTTTATAGTACTGACAAGCCTTTTTTTTTCGCATCTATGAAGGAGTGTAACTCATGTATCCCTATAATACAGACCCCTATGACTCTCAGGACTATGAATCACCATCCTTGCCATATATTCCGTACTCCGCGCCAGGAGAAAATACGGCTCAATCTTATAACGCACCAGGAGATGCATTATCCAAAGAGATATACCCACCAACACCCTCAGTATACGAGAATACTCCTACATATGCACAACACGTTCAAGAAATGATAACTCCCCCACTGCAACAGAACCCTACTTCTCTATCTTCTGTCGAACCGCTTGTTGCCTCTCCATTGGCAAAGAAAAAGCGACGACGTTGGCTTCCAATCGGCGTCGCCGTCCTTCTACTACTCATTATTGGAGTTTCAGCTTTTGCACTCGTGACATATCTTAATCGTTCGACGCCCACAAAAACGCTTGATACGTTTTGTACCGCTTTACAAAATGGAAAATATCAAACGGCTTACGATCAGTTTACACCAAAACTACAAGCAAACTTCACAGAAAGCGAGTTTGCCACACTCCTCTCAAGCGATAGTGTTGCAACGTGTTCTCATGGCATAGCGAATGAGAACGGAACAAGCACAACAACAGACCTCCATCTCTACCACAATAAATCGAAAGGTACAAATAACGATAGAGTTGTTGTAACAAAAGATAGTCACAACCAGTGGAAGATTAACGATATACAGAAGGTATCGTAAGCTATGCTCGTCATGTAGGAGTTCGTGTTGTTACTATACTAATGTGCAAGGTGATAGACAATACGCGCCTCTCATGATACACTCCTCTGCAAGCTGAAGTGCTAGTTTGGAGGAAGTTTATGGATGCATCACTTAATGGACCTTTTGGGCGTGTTTCTCTCACACCCAATACGTTGACAATTGGGCGCATACCCAACAATGCGCTGGTACTTAAAGACTCGAAGGCATCGTCACGACATGCGGAAATCCGTCCTACGGACAATGGATATACAATCACCGATGTGGGTAGTACCAATGGGACGTTTGTGAATGAACAACAACTTCGTCCCAACGAGCCACGTCAATTGAACACTGGTGACACAATACGTATTGGAGATACAAGCTTTAACTACGAAGCGAGCGAGGTCGCACAAATAGACCCAACGGTCTATGCTGAAAAGGGAGCTACTCCAGGCTATGATCCAACTGTTGCGGTTCCACCGCTAGCTCCAGCAGCAAATACAGCGTATGGTGCGGGGCAACAAAACAACCAGCCTTACCCGCAAAATCCACAACCTCCCGTACAACCTATGTATGAACAAGATGCATATCCACCTCCTCCCGCACCAGTATACGGGCAACCAAATTATCCATCACCACCAGCACCACCATATGGCTATCCACCCGCGATACCAGCAAAAAGAAGTAATCGCAGATTATTTATTGTACTTGGCTCGGTGGTTGGAGGTCTTATTCTGCTCTGTATTTTGGTTAGTGTTATTGTCTATGCAACACGCTCGACCCCTGAAAAGACATTGACCACCTATTGTGATGCGCTCAAGAGTGGTGATTATCAAACCGCTTATAACCAGCTTGCACGTACGATTCAAGACCAGGAGACCGAAGCACAATTCGCTTCAGCACTCACAAGTGGTAAGGTCAGAATTACAGGCTGTGGTGTGAGCAATGTTCACGATGACGGTGTGATAGGTACAGGTACACTCGCCTACACGACCAACGTGAATGTTCCCGTAACGGGCGATTGTCGCCTAACTCAGGAGAATAGCGTATGGAAAATTACGAATCAGACGATTCGACAGCAATGAACGCCTGCCTACTATCTAACTAAACGTGAATTCATCAATTATCAAAGATAGTCTGTAGGGACCGATTTATCGCGTCCCTAATGAACGTTGACACTCGAACACGGCAATGGCGGTAGGGGCAGCAATTCATTGTGCCCAAAGA
>CAXUIS010000113.1:0-15100 GCA_964250915.1 uncultured Ktedonobacteraceae bacterium
AAAAATATATGACTGCTTGTAAAACGAGCTTTTATAATGCATACTATCCTTACAGCATAGAAAGCTCAGCACCTCTAAGTTTTTTATTCTGTATCGGTTGCCCACGAGAGCCACTATAGTACCTACCAGTTTTTGACCACTTTCAACTCAACCTCGAAGGCGAGGAACAAGGTGAGACCAGAATAGTTGTGACTTTAGAGAGCGTCTATTCTCGCAGCATGCTGGAAGCACCAATGGTTGTACTCATGTGTACAGCTTTGTAGTGTGTCACGTTAGTTACTCGATGTGTTCTTATCGTCAGTAGGAGGACCAATGGCAACTGTCCCCGCGCGTAATGCCGTAAACTTCCGGCAGATGCTACCCATTCTTGGTGCAAGTACGCTTGGCACCGCCATCGAATGGTACGATTTCTTCCTGTATGGTTTCCTCTCCGCTACCGTTTTCCCAGTCGTTTTCTTTCCCAAGCTTGATCCCGTAGCAGGCATCATCGCATCGTTCACCGCAAACTTTGTCGGATTTGCGGCTCGTCCTATCGGAGGAGCCTTTTTCGGCTGGTTTGGTGATCGTGTTGGACGAAAATCAACGTTGATTGTGACACTCTTGTTGATGGGTATCGCAACATTCCTCATGGGTGTGCTTCCTGGATACGCCACGCTCGGCGTTGGGGCATCTGTAATACTTGCCACTCTACGTTTCTTACAAGGTGCAGGTGTTGGAGGCGAATGGGGTGGGTCTGTACTCTTATCTATGGAGTATGGCGACGACCGCCGACGTGGATTCTGGGCAAGTTGGCCGCAGACAGGTGTACCTATTGGTCTGACGCTCGCCGCACTTGCTGTAGTTGTGTTCAAGGCTGTCTATCCCGGCGAGTCATTCGTCACCTTAGGCTGGCGCATTCCTTTCTTGTTGAGTGCGATACTGATTTTCATTGGCCTCTACATTCGCGTGCGTATTCTCGAAACGCCTTCCTTTGCAAAAGTGAAGGAGGAGAATCGCGTATCAAGAGCACCGTTGATAGATGTCATCCGTTACCACTGGCGTGAAATTGTGTTGGCTGCTCTCATTCGATCCGGTGAGCAAGCTCCATTCTACATCTTCATCACGTTCATTCTCAGTTATGGTGGTGCATCGTTTAAGAACGTGAGTTTAGGTATCAGTAGCAATACACTTTATACAGGTCTCATCGTTGCTGGCTTGCTTGGTTTTGTGACTATGCCAACATTCAGTTATCTTTCGGACCTTGTAGGAAGAAAACGTTGGTTCTTGATTGGTGCTGTACTGATGGCGGCGTTCGCATTTCCCTACTTTTGGTTGCTCGGAACGAAGAATGTGGCTGTCGTGGTTTTTACTATAACCATCTCTGCTGGTATCTTCCATGCGTGGCTGTATGGTCCTGAAGCGGCGTTTATCTCGGAGCGATTTGGCACAAAACTACGCTATACGGGTGCATCACTTGGCTATCAGCTTGCGTCTGTTACAGCAGGTGGTCCCGCGCCTCTGATTGCGGTTGCGTTAGTAGCAGCGTATCACTCATATGTGCCGATAGCGATTTACATGATACTCATGTGTGTCGTCACGTTTATCTCCGTATTCGGTCTCGTTGAGTACTCAAGCAAGGCCGCCGCAGAAGATGTGGAAGAGCGACAAGGCTTCGTCGCAACCGCCGACTAGAAGAACTTTGGGTATGGCTCTCGTAACGCGGAAAGGGAATATGCTCTTCCTGAGTGTGTTCCCTTTTCATTTTGCCAAACTATGGAAGGTAGCATATTATGAATGAAGTGGTTATCCTACCAGACGGAACAGGAGAGGCTGTAGAGGTTTTAAGACAAGGAAATTACTTACAAGCTTTGCGTATGCTTAGTGGTCTTGTAGATGAGATGAACTTTGGAAGTTATATTTATTATTCTTATGCTTTACAAGCATTTGGTCAATTTGAGGAAGCTCAAGGTGCTCTTAAGCAACAGGACGCACTTTTCCCTCAGCAAGTACTACAAATATGTCCCATGCCTCAGCAACAGTTCGGACAAAAAATTTCTCTTGCCGATGCTCCTTCACTCCTCAAAGATGCCATAAAAAAGCATCGTATAGTTATCCTTGGCGAAGAGCATCATAATTCGGAACATCGTGCATTTGGCGTTCAGGTATTACCTATGTTAATGGATGCAGGCATTACGCATCTAGCGATGGAAACAGGTTTTCAAAGTCCACTTGATAAAGCGGTACAAACAAAACATGTTACGTGTGCAACTGACGAGTTTTCCTATGAACTGTTAGTACCCATAGGAGAGTACCTACTTCGTGTATGGTCTTTACAAGAGAAAGTGGTTAAGGAACAATTGTTTGCTGTATATAGCGATAGTACCATCCAGTTGTCTTGCTCAGGTGCAGAGTAAAGCTGTACACCTCAACTAATGGGTTCTGCCTAAGTTCAATCTAGCAACACCAAGAATAATCAGGATAATAGAGCCAATTTTAATAGTAGTCATTCATCCCCATGTTTAGAAAACAGGGGCCTTCTGGCCCGTTAGGTAATTGGCGCTTTGAACCACCATATGCCAAAAGCTGTAATTGACGATGTACTCATTGCTTAGATAGTATAGTTGACAAGAGTGAAAGAGATTTTAGTGTAACTTGCCCCATCCTACATCTTTAGAGCGTCAGAAAAGACGATAGGTACGAAAGAGTAGACCATCGAAAAATATATGTACTTTATGAACGAAAAAAGATATAGTAACGCGAATATATGCTCTTTCAAGTTTATAGTATGAGTGATATACTGACTAACAGCACTCCTGGTGATGACAGGTTTTTCAAAGGAGAGATTTTATGGCAAATAACATACTTGAGTTACCTTTGTTTCCATTAACAGTTCTGTTTCCAGGGACAGTGCTACCGCTACACATCTTCGAGCCACGCTATAGGCAGATGATAGCCGCTTGTCAACGAGAGAACAAGCCTCTGGGGATTGTGCTACCTAGACCCGAAAGCGAATTCATGCGTGAGGTTCCACACACTATTGGCACGATAGCAGAGATACATAACCTGGAACAGCTTGAAGATGGACGTTACACGCTTAACGCCGTTGGCATCAAACGGTTTCGCATTTTAAGCGAGAGCCGCGACAAAGCATATATCTCCGCAACAGTAGAACCCTATGAGGACATCGTCGCTAAAGAACCTGATCTGGAGAGTGCAACACAACAAGCACGAAAGATGTTTGAAGAATATCTAGCAATGTTGCTTCAAGAGGCGAATGAGCCTGATGTGCAGGCAAATCTGCCTGATGAGTCCGAAGACCTCTCGTACTTTATTGCCTCGTTCTTGATGAATATCGAAGATACTCAGAAACAGCACTTTCTTGAAATGACCTCCACCCATCAGCGTTTACGTGAAGAGATTGCTATTCTTCGTCGTGAGGTCCCTTTCATGCGACAAATCCTTTCTAAGAAAATATCTGATGACCGAACTATGTTAAACTAGGAATGTATTGTTGAATCTGAACATGAGTAGCAAGAGAGATTGACATGGTTACACAGGCAGAAGGTGCGTTAAGCAAACACGGCTGGCAGCTCGTTGAGATGGGACGTAGTGACACACTACGCTCCATTCCTCCTGAGTTCATTATTACAGTTGGTTTTGAGGAAGAACGTGTTCATGGTGCAAGTGCGTGTAATCGTTACTTTGCAAGTTATCGCTTATCAGATGAATTCCAGATACAGTTTCAAGCTATAGGATCAGCGCGGATGATGTGTTCAGAAGCAGCGATGGTGTTAGAAAGTGAGTATTTTGCTGCTTTGGAACAAATCGAGGCTTACCAGCTTCGAGCAGATCAATTAACTCTTTTTTATGAGCAAGGCAAGAGCAAGATGCTTTTTGTGTATTATGAAGAACAGGAAAAGTGACTCGTGATGGATCACTCTAGTTTTCGCCAACGGTTAGATGCAGTATTGCGCACACTAGACGTAAAGCAAGTACAGGAATTTCTTATAGCAGAAAAACAGTGGGATGAGGGGCAGCCATCCGATCCAGAGTTCGCGATGTGGATGATGGTTGCTGGAACTCCTTCGCTTAATAATCTTCATGATCGTGCCTATGATTGGCTCACGACTCATGGTCATGAGGCAGATGCAGCAGCGTTTCTCGCTAGAGAGAAGAAGCTTGGTGCTAAAGGCGGAGTAAATCGAGGGGGGGGTAGTAGTTCTTCTGGTTTGCCAAAGTTTAGTGGTAAGAAAACTAATAGTACGCGATCAGCAAATACTGCTAAAAGGCAAGAACCTTCAAAAGATAGGAGAGAGCATTAGTACTTATTCTACATTAGGTGGTTCGCCTTCTACCGCCGCTTTTATCCACTCTGTAAGTGCTGCTTTGCCCATGTTTCCACGTGCAATATCTATCATTGCTGTGTAGTACTCCATTTCCGTAGCAATTGGTTCTAGTTTATTAAGCTTCAAAAAGACAAGCATTACCATACCTGCAGTACGCTTGTTTCCATCAATAAAAGGGTGATTCTGGCAAAGATGAAAACCATACGCAGCTGCCATATGAAAAATTGTAGGATGTAGAAAACGCCCATCAAATTGAGCTTTTGGCATGTTTATAGCTGAATCAAACGCTCCCGCATCTCGCATTTCGTATGAACCACCGTAGAGACGTATTTGATCCTCATGAATGGCAAGAATAACATCCTGAGCAAGAAAACGTATCATATATTATTCTGCGAGTTTTCGGTTTGCGTTTCGATAGCGAGGTTCAATTTCCTTGTACACTTCCCAAGCGTCTTGAAAATCGGGAGTTGCACGCGAAAGCATGATACGATCTCCTGCAACCTCTATAGCAATATCATCATTTTCGTGTAGGTGTAGTGCCTCTAGGATTGATGTAGGTAGTGTAACAGTTGTCGAGTTTCCAACTTTACGTAGTTTGACCACTTGCATGTATTTCTCCTGTATATACAAACGTGTATACAGAAAATATACTTCTAAAACGTTTCGCTGTCAAGGTAGAGCAGCACACTACTAGCTGTGTGCTGCCTTTCGTTCTAAGAGCTATGCTGCAATCTTCTTGTGTTTAGCTACAATTTCTTGCTGCACATTCGCTGGAACCTCTTCATATTGAGAGAATACCATCGAGAAGGAGCCGCGCCCTTGAGTGATCGAGCGCAAGTCGGTAGCATAATGTAGCATCTCAGCCTGTGGGACCAGTGCCGTGATTTGCTGCATCCCATCGCCAATTGAGTCCATACCAAGTACACGCCCACGCTTCGTATTGATGTCGCTCATAACATCACCCATGTTGTACTCTGGTACTGTGATGGTGACGTTCATGATTGGTTCCAGCAGAACAGGATTTGCTAGGGGTACTGCCTCTTGCATACCTAACGATGCCGCAACCTCGAACGATTGTGCGGACGAGTCCACGGGATGATATTTGCCGTCAACGACTGCAACCTTGACGTACAACATGGGATTACCTGAGAGGAAGCCTTTCTTTAGCGACTCACGCACGCCCTTTTCGACGCCTGGAATATATTGGCCTGGCACAACACCGCCAACGATTTTGTCCTCAAACACAAAGAGTTGCTCACTATCTCTTGGCAATGGCTCAATTTCTAGCCACACATCGCCAAATTGTCCGTGTCCACCACTTTGTCGTTTATGACGACCATTAGCACGCGCCTTTTTGCGAATGGTCTCACGATAGATAATGCGCTGGTCGTGTGTTTCCAGGTCAACACTATACTTACGTTTAATACCCTCAACTACAATTTGTAGATGTGACTCACCCATACCCGATAGCAAGACTTCAGCGGTTTCGGCATCACGAGAGACGCGTAGTGTGCGGTCCTCCTCAATAATACGCGTGAGTGCGTTACCCATTTTGTCAAGGTCGGCCTGACTTTTAGGAATAACCGCTACCGTGTAGCATGGGGCAGGAAAAGTAATTGTTGGAAGTGGAGTCGAGGCATCCTTAGCACCAGTGAGAGTATCGCCTGTATGTGTATTGGTAAGTTTTGTGACTGCTCCGATATCGCCCGCAGGAATTTCTGTTGCGGTTTCTTGTGTTTTGCCTCGTACTGTAATCAGTTGGCCTAATCGTTCATCTGCTTTCGTTTGTACATTATAGACGTGGCAGTCTGGCTTTACTGCGCCGCTATAAACACGGAAGGTAGAGATTGTGCCAACTTGTGCTGCTGCCGTTTTAAAGACAAACAATGAGGGCGCGTTGCCAAACGCTTTAGCCTCTTCACATACAGCATCTGCGGCACTTGGCAGATAATCCACGATGGCGTCGAGCAGTGCTTGCACTCCTATGTTTTTGCTTGCGGAACCACACAGCACGGGAAATACTTGACCCGTACAGGTACTCTTCTTGACGACCAAAAGGACTTCTTCATCGGTTAAGTCCTCGCCTTCCAAGAATTTCTCCATGAGTGTGTCGTCACTCTCAACTGCACTTTCGATCAGTTGCTCACGGTAGGTGCTGATTTGCTCCTTAAGGTCGTCTGGTACAGAGATTTCCTGTACCTTGTTACCGCCCTCAAACGTGTAGGCTTTTTGTGATACAAGGTCAATTACACCTTTGAAGTTAACCTGCTCACCAATGGGTATTTGCAACGGAACGACTTTTGATCCGAACTTTGTGCGTAAGGAATCTAACGCTTGCTCAAAGGAGGTGTTTTCACGGTCAAGTTTGTTGACTAAGATAATGCGAGGAAGTTTACGCTCGTTCGCGTACTGATACGTGAGTTCTGTGCCGACCTCAACGCCTTTTTCTGCCGTAACTACAAGGAGTGCAGCATCAGCGACACGAAGTCCAGCCTTTACTTCGCCCGCAAAGTCTGCGTAACCAGGAGTGTCAATGAAGTTGATTTTGGTGTCTTTCCATTCGACAGGAAGCACCTTGGCATTCAAGGACATACGCCGTTTGAGTTCATCGGGGTCATAATCGGAAACCGAGGTACCCTCATCGACTTTACCCTGTCGGGTAACTGCCCCGCTATCGAAGAGGGCCGCGTCTACTAAAGAGGTTTTGCCTGCTCCTACATGGGAAATCAATGCTACATTGCGAATTTGTTCCGCCCTATAAACCTTCATAGAAACTAATCCTCCTGAGTTTCTCCACAAGAGGCGATCTACCAGACGCTTGGAGGTCTGCCATAGACCACCTATGCGGCTACATGTTGTAGCTGGTTCGGTACAGAGATAAAAAATGTGCAAAGCACTGTTCCAGTTCCGTAGGTTTAGTATAACAGTAATATTGGAAATGTTCAATGTTAAGAATGCTTGAAAGCTATTTGACTTCCAAAAATTGTCATATTCTTCTCTATTGGCTGTTTAAGCATGTCTCTTTCCTCTCCTGTAAAAGAGAAGAGGAAAGAGACGCTTTTCTCTAACCCTAACTACTTACAGGAAACAGAAAATGGTGAGCGGTAGACGACATCCTTATCATTTACGTTTGCTTCTACATAGTTGTAACTGTTGCCTGATTTCGGGCTAAGGTAGCCAGCAGATTTCACTAAAGCTGGTGCATCTCCCACTTTTGCGAGCAATACAGGAGTGAACACCCAGTTGTCGGCAGGGACGTAACCGCCGATTGAACGACCAAGTACGCGATGCTCTGACTCAATACAGGCAATTTGAGCGGCAACTTGTGCCAGATCTGAACGGCTCTGCAGTGAAAACTCTTTTACTGCTGCCAGGAACGCGGAGTCGAAGACACCTTCCAACTGCTGCTGTGTCTCAATAAACAACTTCAAGTTCTGGAATGTTGCTTGCCCATGTGGAAAACTAAATGTGCTGGCAAGGAATTTACCACCTGCAGAGCGGAAGAAATATTCGTGAATTTGCTCTTCGATGAGAGCCGCATGAATATACTCTCTATCCTTGCCATTGATGCCCAGTTTATCTGCATGTCGGAGACCGTTCGTGTAGAACGTGACAGCAAGCCGCTCGGCTGTGCGTGCGATAGTGAGAATATCAGCAATGGGAGTAACACAATTCGTGCTTGCTACTGCAGCAGCATGAGCATTGTTAAGCTCTTTGGAAACTAGAATGCCGCCTGCTGTTGCAATACCCGCAGCTCCTACAGCCGCCCCTTTCAGGAGGTTACGACGTGATGTCAAGTTGAAATTGCTCATATACTACAATTGTCCTTTCGCTCAGTGTCTTTGGTGCTTTCTATAAAGCACATTAAGAGAATTCTCCGCTCCAAAAGTGAGCGGTAAGAACACAGGAATAGAGAAGACGAGACAGAATAGTGTCATGTCTTGTATTATTCGGGTGCAACAAAGAACAATGGATATGTGAGGAAAATGGATGGTAGGAAGTAATGAAGAGAATTGAACAAATGCATGTTTTCAAGAAAGTTTCGCGCTGAGTCGCCTCTAAGACTCCCACTTCCCACGTAACCACCGCTCCAAATTTGCACGCTAATACAATCTATCCACAACAAATATATCGAAAATAGGTTGAGGTGAAGTTAAGAAATGGTTAAGAAATGGTTGAGATATGCTAGAAAAGCATAGCATCGTTCGTTTTGCAAGTCCTACAAGTGATTTGAAAGGGTGAGGAAGGGTTATAGATGCGCTGTGATATACTAGGAAAGTATTTTTAACTTACTCTTCATGCAAAATAGTAAGGAGGTAACATCATGACTGTAGACATAACTGATGTCGAAAACATTCTAGCACAAGAGGAAACATGGCGGCAGACTCAAACCATTAACCTCATTGCTAGCGAAAATACGCCGAGTGATGCAGTACGTCGTGTACAGAATTCGGACTTCATGGGCCGTTATGCGGAAGGGCATCCAAACGAGGGCGATAAAGTAAATCGTTACTATCAGGGAACGCGTTTTATTGACGAAATTGAGCGAATGGCGCATGATGAAATCATCGCGCTTTTCCGAGCAAAGCAAGCCGATGTGCGTCCGATTAGTGGTAATGCAGCGAACACAGCTATCGCGCTTGGCTTCTTACGTGGAGGCGATACCATTATCGCTAATTCGACGGATGGTGGTGGACATATCAGTCATGGTCCTGTGGGTGTATTTGGTCGCCGCATTCAAAATCGAGGTCAGTCGCTCAAACTTGGTGGGGCCAATTCAGTCAACCTACATTATCTACCATTGACACCAGACCACTACCATGTCGATCCTGAGAAGGCTATCGAGTTGATCGATTCAGTTTCGCCACAGTTGGTGATTATGGGAAAGAGTTTGTTCTTCTTTCCAGAGCCTGTATCACAGGTTGCCGCATTCTGTAAAACAAAGGGTATTCCCCTACTATATGATGGGGCGCACGTCCTCGGCCTCATAGCGGGCGGCGAATTTCAAGACCCTCTACATGAGGGGGCAACATGGTTGACGGGTAGTACACATAAGACATTCCCAGGCCCACAACGTGGTGTCATTCTTGGCAATATGGATGAAGAAACTGAAAAGAAATACTGGCCTGCGGCAGATCGTGGTGTGTTTCCTGGTTCGTCAAGCAATCATCATCTTCACACGCTTCCTGCATTACTTGTAGCTATTCGTGAAATGAGAACATTTGGTGCAAACTACGTCATGCAGATTGTGCGCAATGCTCAGACATTAGGACAGAGCCTTGATGAATTAGGCACACCCGTAGAGGCACGTGAGTTCGGCTATACTATGAGCCACATGATTGGTGTGAATGTCGCGCAATGGGGCGGTGGTGTCGAAGTCGCAAAAGTATTGGAAAAAAACGATATTATTCTCAACTACAATATGTTGCCGGGTGATACTGATCCACGTAATCCCTCGGGTCTGCGCATCGGTGTTTCTGAAATGACACGCTTCGGTATGGACGAGCGTGCGATGGGCGAGCTTGCGCAATTGATGCACGATGCTGTTCGTGGCAAGAATGTTCAGGAGCAGGTACACGCACTTCGTAGCCGCTATACTAAGATGCAGTTTGTTTAGTATAGCAATACTGGACGCCATAGATACGAGCGAACCTTTCACTTATATCTGTGGCGTTACATAAATTTGGGACCTATCTCCTAATTGAAACTTAGGGTTGTGCTAATACGTGCATTATCAGTAAGCATACTTATTAGCTTGGTAGCACTTATTGCTACTTTATAAATGAAAGAAAAGGAAGTGGAAAATGGGCAATTTTTTACGAGGTCTTCTCTTTGGGCTTGGCTTGGGTGCACTGATTGCTCCAATGCGTGGTCAAGAAATGCGTCGGCTCTTGACTGACAGATTCCAGGAACTACGTGGTTACATTCCTGAGAAAACAGAACTCAATCAGTACACACAACAAATTTCAGAGAAGGCTACGCAAACCGGAAGCACTCTAAAAGACTATGCACAGCAAGCTACTGCACAAGTGAAGAACACTGCGAGCAATCTAGGGGATTTGGCACAGCAAGCTACTACGCAAGTGAAGGACACCGCGAGTAACTTGGGTAATATTGCACAGCAAGCAGGTACAAGCACAAAGGGTACTGCCAGCGACCTGGGGAACATTGCGCAACAAGCAGGCTCAGATGCGAAGAGTGCTGCTACTGATGTTGCTCAACAAGCAAGCGCGAAGGTACAAGACACCGTAAGCAAAGTGAGCGATACCGCGCAACAGGCGACATCACAAGTTAAGGATACAGCAAATAGCGTAGTAAATACTGCGCAGCAAGCAGCAAGCAACGTGGCAGATACGACGAAGCAGGCGGCGTCAAGTGTTGCTGATACGACAAAACAGGCAGCATCGAATGCGAAAGATACTGCAAGCAACGTGGTTGATACGACGAAGCAGGCGGCATCGAATGCGAAAGACACGAGCAAAGATGCCATTAATACCGCTACACAGAAGGTAACGCAAGCACAACAAAACGTACAGTCACGGACTCCTGCATCGACTGCACCATCTACGAGCACTGCAAATAGTACTACGAGTAGTCCCGTATCGACTGCATCAGCATCTACCAGTGCAACAAACAGCGTCACAGGTACTTCTGCCGCTGCAAGCAACTCGATCAGTACAATTCCTGGCATTGAGCCAGAAATACAGAGCAAGTTGGAGGCGCAAGGAATATCTACAACGCAACAACTGCTCGACCAGACCCGAACAAAAGAAGAGCGTGGCGAATTAGCACAAATAGCAGAGATAAGCACACATATGTTGAGAATGCTTGCTGACCGCGCTGAATTCCTACAGTTGCAGGGCGTGACTGCTGATGTAGCTGTTATGCTTGAAGAGGCTGGTGTGAATGGCAATAAGGACCTACGACGCCGTAATCCAGAGCATCTGTACACCACACTTTCAGAGGCTCATAGCACAGGAAATATTGCAACGAGTGTTCCTGATATAGACCGACTTACTCAGTGGATCGCAGAAGCGATGGCATTAACGAGTTCACAAGAATAGATGCATACATAGTAGCGAAGGTGTGCTCTTTGAATGAAGAGCGCACCTTCGCTTTTTTGTCATATTCGCCAAGTTTTACGAAGCACCTGTATCCAGTTCTCATAAGCTAGTTTGTGCAGTGCTGCGTCATCATAGCCATGTTCACGCAATGCATGTATAAGTTTAGGCAGACCTGTCACATCGTGTATCTCTTGCGGAACAGTTGCACCATCAAAGTCAGAACCGAACCCAACATGGTCTATTCCAAGGTGCTCAACAAGATAGTCGATGTGACGCACCATTACGTCAATAGGCGTGTCCGCGTTGTTGTATCCATCTGAGCGTAAGAACGAAACTGCAAAGTTCAGACCAACCATACCTCCCGAAGCTTTAATTGCATCTAGTTGTTTGTCCGTTAAATTGCGGGGGCAAGGACAAAGCGCATGCACATTCGAGTGTGTCGCAACTAGTGGCTTGTCCGACAGTTTTTCAACATCCCAAAAGCCCTGCTCAGTGATGTGTGAAAGATCAATCATGATGCCCAAACGGTTGCAATCTCGGACAAGATTTTTGCCGAGATCGGTTAAGCCAGGACCTGTATCAGGTGAATGCGGAAAATTAAAGGGAACACCATGCCCAAATATATTTGGACGACTCCATACGATGCCAAGTGAACGTAGACCAGCTTGATAAAATACTTCTAATGTATCAAGATTTGGGTCAATAGCTTCGGCACCTTCAAAATGTAGTATTGCGGCGAGTACACCATTATGTAAGCTTGTTTCTAGTTCATCAGCACTACGTACAATCTTGACCTGTCCCTGTGACTCTGCCTCAAGTCGAAAAAGACGTGCGGTAACTGCAAGTGTAGTTTTAAGTGCATAATCGTAGCCAATAGCGGATGAGAGCGGAAACTGATAGCCGTTGTCTGTAAGCTTAATGCTGTCTTCCTCTTTAGGTGTCGTTCCTGGTTCGGGCGGCACAAACACGGCAAAGAAGCCGCCACCAAAACCGCCTGTTCGCATTCGTGGAAGATCAAGATGTCCCTTCTCGCTCTCGACAAAAAAGGAACGCCCTTCTCCACGCTCCGCTAGATGTAGACTAAGTAAGACATCATTATGTCCATCAAAAATTGGCAATGTATTGACGGTTTTTGTAGGAGTGTTCTGCATATCAAATAACTCCATGTTCTTTGAGAAGCCCAACAAGCCATTGCTCGTCGTGAATCGGGACACCAGCTTTTTGTGCTTTAGCGACCTTTGACCCAGGCTCTTCACCAACAATCAGATGGCTCAGAGACTTGCTCACACCAGAGGCAATGGAGCCGCCAAGCTGTGTCAGTGCCTCCTCTGCAACAGGGCGTGTCATGGTGCTGAGCCGACCTGTGAGCAGAAATGTCTGACCTGCAAGTGGTCCCGTTGCTATCTGTTGCTCGTCCTTCATATTCAGACCAGCATCACGTAAACGTTCTATTAACGCACGGTTTTCTGGCTCTTGTAGCCATGAATAGAGACTATGCCCAATTTTGGGACCAATTCCTGGTACCGTAATGATTTCCTCTTCGCTTGCTATCAACAATCTGTCCATACTTTGAAATGCACTCGTTATTAGTTGAGCAGCTTTTTCTCCCATATAGCGAATATTGAGACCAAAGAGAAGACGCCAGAGCGAACGGTGTTTACTAGCTTCAATGGCGGCTAGCATATTGTCCGCACTTTTTGTTTTGACACCCTCTAATGCTAAAAGCTGGTCATGTGTCAGGCTATAGAAGTCTGCGACACTCTTGATATAGCCAGCAGCGACGAGTTGCTCGGACATCTTTTCGCCGATGGTCTCAATATCCATCGCGCCCTTTGAGACAAAGTGAATAATGCTTTCAAGGTTACGTGCCGGACAGTGCATATTTGGGCAGTAGGCCATTGCCTGATCGGGTATACGAATAATCTGTGTACCGCAGCGAGGGCAATACTCCGGCAGATGATACACTTCTTCCTGTCCAGTGCGTCGCTCAACAACGGGCTTGACCACTTGTGGAATGACCTCGCCCGCTCGTTGCACCAAGACCCAATCACCAATGCGTAAGTCTTTGCGTTGGATATCGCCCTCGTTATGTAACGAAGCACGTGAGACGGTGACACCACGAATATTGATTGGTTCAAGCATAGCCCATGGATTAACGGCTCCAGTACGTCCAATATTTACGTCGATGTTGAGCAGTTTTGTGGCGACTTGTGTTGGCGGATACTTAAATGCAATAGCCCAGCGTGGGTCGCGTGCAACGGTACCAAGCTCTTGTTGTTGCGAGAAGTCGTTAATTTTGATAACGACGCCATCAATTTCATAAGGCAAGTCGAAACGTTTCTGTTCCCACTGCTTGCAAAAAGCGATCACCTCTTCCATAGAAGAGGCTAAATGCACATTGGGATTGACAGAAAAGCCCCATGCACGAATAGAATTGAGTGCGTCCCACTGATTCTGAATATCCATGCCTTGAATGTAGCCGATTTGGTAGCCAAAGAAATCGAGATGACGCGAGGCAGTAACGCGTGGGTCTTTCTGGCGTAACGACCCTGCCGCTGCATTGCGTGGATTGGCAAAAAGTTTGTTGTCGTGCATCTCTTCGTTGAGCTTTTCAAAACTCTTGATTGACATATAGATCTCGCCACGTATCTCAACTCGGTCGGGAATATGCTCGCCACGTAGTCGTTGCGGAATCGTGCGAATGGTCCGTACATTGGGCGTCCAATCCTCACCAACAAGTCCATCACCACGAGAAGCACCAATAATCAAACTGCCTTTTTCATAGGTCAATGCCATTGCCAAGCCATCAATCTTGAGTTCACAGACATAGCTAAAGGTCGCGTTGGGAAGAATAGCTTGAGCGCGTTTTTGCCAGGCCAGCAGTTTCTCTTCATCAAACGCGTTCGCAAGGCTCAACATTGGCACGGGATGACGATGTTGCGCTACGTCTTGTACTGGACCTGCACCAACACGTTGCGTAGGCGAGTCAGGTGTTTGTAGCTCTGGATGCTCCTGCTCGATCTGCTGTAGCTCCTGCATGAGCCGATCATATTCCGCATCGGTCAGCGTTGGATTATCTTGCACATAATATTGGTAGTTCGCCTCTTCTATCTGGTGCCGTAAGGCTGCTATAGAATCGGCAAGTTGCTCTGCCTCAGTTTTATATTCTTGCTCAACTGCTGAACGCTGATCATGCTGGCTCTGCGCATCGGACATACAATGTACAACCTTTCACATTAAGGAAATAGGGCCGTTATCGTTCTGAATGGATATTCTTTTTAGAATGGCTGATAGTGGAATACTTCCGGGGTACCAGCAAACAGGCCGTTAATATTGCTGCGCCATTGTGGAAAGAGGGGGCCGCCTCGGAAGCCAACTGTGTGCGCCTCTAGCGAAGTCCAGACGACAGTGAGCATGTAACGTTGTGGTTGTTCAACACAACGGGTAACATTTGCTGAGATGCATTCTGGATGCTGACGAATAACCTCTAGCCCTTTAAGAATACCTGCGCCAAGTTCGTCCTCTTTGCCTGATGCCGCGATAAATGTTGCAACTTCTGTAACCATGATACTATGCCTCCGTTTTTCTTATATCGTACCACGAATTGCAAACATTCAAAGAAAAGATAGATGCTTCGTGATAGTTGACTGCAAGTTGCGGTCAACTATCACGAAGCATCTATCTTTTTAAACGCTTTGCGAATCGCCCCAA
>CAXUIS010000114.1:0-14946 GCA_964250915.1 uncultured Ktedonobacteraceae bacterium
AGAAGATGTAGGACAGTGTGGGTCGCTAGCGACCCACACTGTCCTACATCTTCTCTCTTCTTTAAAACAAGGTTTTATATACGGAAAGCTCGCCGCACGTTTGTATCTAAGAGGAAATAGATCAGAACGACGACTGGAATGATCATTGACGCAATGTCACCAACTAGTGTGCCGTTGCCCCGAATCAACGAGATAATGTTTGGGATCAAAGTGAGAACCTCGATAATGATAACCGCCCAATACGCCCAACGTTGTAGCGTCCACAGCCCAAGCACAAACAGCAGCGTAACAACGCCAATGACAATAAGAATAACACCGATGCCAATACCGAACGTATCCAGCACTTTAGCAATCGTGGTATGCCCATGAACGACAACTCTGTGGCTTATAGCTTTTGTGGTCAGGATAAAAAGAAGGCCAGCAATAACTTCGAGGATACCCTCGATGCCTACGAGGACAGCTATAATCGTTACCCCTAGTGGACGCCTCCCCCGAGGCATCATTGTGCTTTCTCCCCTGGTTTCCATTCTGTTTTCCATGAAAGTACTCCCTTTCTCAAAGAACGAAAAAATTAATGGCAAAAATCGAGGTACAATTGCTTGTATGGCGTGTTCAGACCAATGAACATACACACTCTATATAAACGCCAAGAAACAAAAAAAGTCACACTATAGCTGTGCCTTTCCACATCTATGACACCTTAAGACGTACAAATATTGTGAGGACTCTGTGGACATGGCATGATATCAAAGGTAGCAAGATGCTGCAGATCATTGCTCATCTGTAACATACCCATTTTAGAAGTTGGCGTTTGCCCTTCATAAGCTTCGGTACTCATTGTTTTCATGTCGTCAAAGAAGGATTGTTGTGAAGCTTGCAACAACTGACTATCAGAAAGGGTTAGTAAATGCAGAACATCTTGTCGATAGAGCTGCTCCAGCCACGTTGTCATCTGCGTAAGATTAGTTTGTATCTGTGGTGCAAGCGTTATTTGCATCGGTGTTACGCCAGGAGCTTGAAAAATACTTCGCACATGCAATTCACTGTGAGCGAGCAAGCTCGTAATACTTGAATTTTGTGAACATTCCAGCAGTGACGCTTTCACGCGCTGAGCAATTATAGTATCAGGCATTGAAGGGGTTCCTTGAGGAGTGCTATGCAGGTCTAATGGCGCACAAGACATTCCTCTAAGATAGTAGAGGATATTTACAAGATGCTGCCGCAATGCAAGAATTGCTTTATTTTGCCACGCGGTGTTTGCTCCATCTACTTCCTGCACTAACGCTTGTGTATTCGTAAGTAGCCAATAGCGCAAACCATTGTGCATACCCAGTTTCTCAAGACCCGGATCACTCGTAAGCAGATGATTCAAGTGGTCAATGACACTATAGTTGTCCGTCGTCGATTTTGTTTGAGGAATGACAGCATAATACAAATAGTCTTTGGGATCAAAAGAAGGGACTGTTGTGTTGCCACTCTGCAGAGTAATTAGAAAAAGATAGGGAGACGACGTGAGCAAGTTGTGATGCTGCGGATGCACATAGTTTAGCGAGGCTAATGTTCCGTTTTGCACGGTGAGAGGCCAATGCACAACTTCAACACTATCATCATGTGTAGCTAACCACGCATAATAGTTTTTACCACTGGGCGTATTGAGCAAGCCATGTAACGTAAGTTGTGCTTCATCAAATGCACCCGTTGTCTTTGGGCTATTGAGAAAAAGCACCTGCCCTACACGTGTCGAAGTTGGAGGAGGTACTACACGTGTTTTTTGGGTACCCCACAACACGTAGCCTACGACTCCTATACTCAACACGAGCAGTAACACAAGTGAGAGACTTCCATATAGACGCCTGCCAGGACGCTTTTCCCTATCTCGTGGTATTGGTAGTGGTGCTGAGGATACTTGTGGTGGTTGTGCATTGGTAACGGATGTCTTGCTCCTCTCAACACTTATCGCATTGAGGGGGGGTGAAGTAAATGGTAAAGCGGTAGCAGGAGATTGCAACGGGTATGTCTCGTAAGACAAAACTGTATTTGCTACAGTATTGCCGGGTAGGGAAATTGGATTACGTATTGGTTGCCCATATGGAGCAATGGATAAAGAAGAGATCGTCTGAAGTTCAGGAGGAATAGGTATCTGAAAAGACTCAGCAAGAGCGACGGTCATGGCAGAAGCACTAGAGAAACGATCTTGTGGCTCCTTCGCAATGCTTTTTAAGATGACATCAGAAACAGCCTGAGGCAGGGCAGGATTAATAAGTATAGGTGGCGTAGGCGTATCGTTAAAGTGTCGCATGAGCAATTCCATCATCGTTTCACCACGAAACGGTGTGACACCTGTTGTCATCTCATACAACACGATACCCAATGAATAAAGGTCACTTTGCTTATTTCCGGCTAAGCCGCGTGCTTGTTCGGGAGAAACATAGAGTGGTGTTCCAAGCACTTTTGTGGTGTCAGAGCCTCCTTGCAATTTTGCGATACCAAAGTCCATAAGGACAGGTTTCCCTAGTGGTCTATCATCGGGGTTATGCATGTCAAGCATGATATTCGCTGGTTTGATGTCGCGGTGAAGCATACCGCGTTGATGAGCATAATCAAGTGCAAGACTGATTGCAGTAAAGATGGTGAGTAGTTCGGGAGCCGAAGGGAAAAGTTGTTTTCGTGCTGTGTTCCGAATATAGTCAGCGAGTGTTAACCCTTCGATATACTCCATAATCATATACGCCACGGGTGTATTCGAGTCAGGCTCGATCATGAATTGGAAGTCATGGATACGGACAATATTGGGATGATGCAGTGAGGCTATAAACTGCGCTTCACGCTCGAAACGTGAGATGAAACTGGCGTCATCTTGGAAATTAGCGTTGAGTTGCTTGATAGCAACAAAACGTTGTAGTTGCGTGTCAAAAGCCTTCCACACCTCTCCCTGTCCGCCGCGCGCCAGACGTTCCCGCAGTTCATATTTACCAAGGCGTCGCGGTTGTGTGCTCATAGCATCTCCCTTTGCTACAGACTTTTTGGTACATTTGCGGTGATATCGAATGTCGCTAGTTGCTGCACAGCGTAGTGTGCTTGCAATATTCCTGGAATGGTTGTGTTGGTGGTTGCGTCAAGCTGACCGATATAGGCATAGGTCGCTTGTGCCACCAAATCCTCTAACATACTTTGTGCCGCAGGCTGCATTAATTGTGCAGGACTCATATTGAAAAGAGCTTTCGCATCCACTCTGACTTGCTTTAGCCACATTTGGGCATTGTCAACAGCGATTAAAATACGTTGTGCGAGCTGCCGTATACGCGGTGTTGCGTCAGGTGCCTTGATTAACTCACTGAGATGTAAAGCCATATGATCGAGATCACCAGGTGGGTTTGTATCAAGAAACTGCGCGACTCCTTGTCGCGTTGGGTCTACAGTCAACAAGCTCACGCGTGCAATATTGGCATCGGCATTGATTGGTGTCCCTGGTGGCACATCAACATGAACGTTGGGGATACCATCCAGATAATCGAGAATATCAATGAAAAGACTGTGCATCAACCCATAGTTGCTTGTAGTTCCGTTGAAGTCGTCGCGTGCACTTGTGGACCATTCTAAGATTTTTTCTGTATTTCTAAACACCCATATATCCAATCCACCGTAGAGTGCAAGTACTTTCAAGTGATCTTCATTGTAGTAGAGGTGACGAATATGGTCAAGCCCTCTTAAGTGTAATGCACCGGGAATAAGTGCCTGGGGAAGTTGTGCATAATAAAGCCAGGTTGCGGGATTAGTAGATGGACTAGTCGATGTTTTTCCTGCATCTTCCTGTGTGATAAGCAAGCGGCTGGTTTCTGATAACAGATTATCGTGTTGTGCATCACCCAAGTAGGTATAATGGACAGCATTGTTTTGTACTGGTAGATTATTCGTCAGCAGTAGGGGTGGATGTATTGGCGCGGGTACAAGCAAATCCGGTTGCTGTTGCAGAGAGTCTTTATCTCCTAAGAGCCAAAGATAGTAGCTCTTCCCAGCAGGAGGAGACTGCACATTTTGCAGATCAACCTGTAATTTGTCAGCAATACCTTGTGCTCCATCGTTCAATTGCCCACTACTTACAAAAAAGGCATGCCCTACAATAGTGTCCGCGGCGACGGTAGAACCGTGAAGCATACGTGGTAAGAGAAAAAATGCTCCTAGTGAGCCACCTATCAGAAGCAGAAGTAAAACGAACGATGCAATAACTCTATTTCTCCCCGGTCGCTTTGGTCCGGCTTTCGTCACTGAGACAGGAAGCGGGGGCGTACTCGGAGGTGATGAGACTCTTATGGTAGGTACAACATTAGTGTTATGCGATGTAGGCGAGAGTACCGCGTTGTTTACCATCGACTGTGCTGGTTGTGATGGTACACTCTGTACTGATAAGGGTGACGAAAGGTGTGTCGGCATGTCTATCGCATCGACAGGATAGACAGGCTTCCCAATTTTCTCTGGTACGGGTACATTTAGCCCTTCGGCAATTGCGGCTGCTAGTGATGAGGCATTGGGAAAGCGTAGCGCGGGGTCTTTTGCAAGACTTCGCAGAATCACCGTTTCGAGCGCAGGTGGAATATTTGGATTGACAAGTCGAGGAGATGGCGGAGCAGCATGCAAGTGTTGTGTCATGACCATTGTTGGATCGTTGCCCTGAAAAGGCAACACGCCTGTGACAATCTCGTAGAGCATAATCCCCAAGGCGTAGATATCGCTTCGTTCATTCCCTGCATAACCATTCACTTGCTCAGGAGAGATATAAAGTGGTGTGCCGACATACGATCCTGCAAGTGTACTGCCAGTTGTGCCCATGAGTTTGGCAACACCGAAGTCGCTCAGTATGGGTTCACCTGCTGCAGTGTGTGTCGTGTTTCGTTTATCGAGCAGGATATTTGCTGGTTTCAAGTCACGATGAATAACACCTTTATGGTGCGCATAATCAACGGCAAGACCAATAGAGGTAAATATTTGCACGATCTCGACTGGATAAGGAATATCTCCTTGCTTGGAGGTTTTCTCGATATACTGTCCTAGTGTCTCTCCCTCCACATAGTCCATGACCATGTAGGCAGTCGTCGCGTTCGCCTCTTGTGAAGCAATCTGAAAATCGTGAAGTTGCACGATGTTGGGATGATGCAATGATGCAATAAGTTGTGCCTCACGTTCAAAACGTGCCACGAAATTAGGGTCTTCTTGCAGGTCGGCATGAAGTATTTTGATTGCTACATAACGATGCAATTGGATATCAAATGCCTTCCACACCTCTGCCATGCCGCCATGTCCCAGTTGCTCTTGTAGTTCATATTTACCAATACGTCGTGCATTTGTACTCATATAGCCGTCTTCCCCTCTAGTTATGCACAGGAACTCTTGCCATTCTGGATAGTGCAAGGAGTAACATCGAACGTTGCCAACGCCTGCACGTTATAGTGTATCTGCACAACGCCTTCCTTGACGTTGTTCGTGTTTGGGTCAACCTGTCCCACAAACGCGTTGTTTGCCTGAATGAATAAATCGTTCAAGAGCGTCAATGCATCCGGTTGTAAAAGCTGATTAGTACTCATGTGTATAAGCTTTGTAGCGTCCGCGTGTACAGCATTCAGCCATCCTTGTACATTGTTAATATCCTGATCGATATGAATAGCTAATGCGCGTTGCTCCGGTGTTGCACCAGGAATTTGACTGATACTTTGCAGGTGACTTCCAATATGTGTCAGATATCCGGGCGGCTCCTGCATTGGATCAAATTCTAGTAAAGCAACGCGAGCGGTTGTTGGATCAATAAGTAGTTGACCCGCCTGTATATTTTGTATATTTGAGGGGATGTTTTCTGTCCGTACATACGCCGAACCATCGAGGTAGTCCAGAATGCGTGCCACTTGTCGCAGCATGAAGTCTGTACAAGATGGATTGGGGTGTACTACACACACTTTTTGCTGATCGCGCGCGCTTCCCGCCGCTTCTAGTATCTTTGTTGTATTTTTGAAGAGCCAGATGTCTAACCCTCCTGATAGCCCTGCTGCTTTAAGTTTCGGGTCCTGAGAGAGTAGATGCTGTAAGTGGTCGAAGGTACTATAGTGCTTGGGGTCTGTTGGGTTAGGTGCTGTTGAAAAACTATCATTATACCGCCAGGTGCTTATATCGAGCGAAGGATTTGTAGGAGGTTGATTCGCATCCTCCTCTGTAACAAGAAAACGATTATAGCTGGCAAGAAGATTAGTATGTAACGCACCGCTATAGGTCATCGTCACACGTCCATGATTGAGAGGTAACGGTCCAAGCGCGAGGGCAGGAATATCGGTTTGGCTTTTGCTTGTCGTAAGCCACGCGTAATATTTCTTGCCGGATTGAGGATTGCTAATATTTTGTAGAGCAATTTGCAGCTTATCTGTTATGCCTTGATTGCTGTCTTTACTTATCAACCCGCTACTCACAAAAAACGCATGCCCCACTATATCCGTCTGCGAAGTAGGTGTAGCGGGTTGTGATCGTGTGAAGAAAAGATATGTTCCAATGACCGAACTCAGTAGTGCAAGCAGAAGTACTGCTGTAAGTGCAATAAATAGATTTCGCCTCTTTCTAGCTCCTACTGTAGGGGGAGGCCCATTGAGTGTGCCAACAGCAGAATGCTCTATTGCCACGTTATCTTTACTTGCGGCCTGTGACGGTGCTTGTACATGCGAAACTATTGGTGTTTCGGATAGTATAGGTGTGCTTGATGAAGAGACAGGTGGCGGGGGCAATGAAGGCGTGTTGCTACTGGCTACCACTGGTGGAAACTGAGATACTGCTTGCACTTGAAATGATTGAGGAAGTGGACTAATAGACGTTGGGCTATTCATGGTATCAAAGCCACTAATGCCACTAAAAGAGGGTGGAGTGATGATGCCGCGTGCGAGATTGGGCTGGACGACGCTTTCCGGCATGGCTACATTTAATGCTTTCGCAACAGAGGCAACGAGAGCAGTCGCGCTGGAGAAACGCACCGAGGGTTCTTTCGCAAGACTTCGCATGATAACAGAGGTTAACGCCGGACGTATTTGAGGATTGATGAGCGCGGGAGCAGTTGGAGTTCCATGAATATGCTGCATCAAGATATCATTAGTTGTCTCACCTTGAAACGGCAATGCACCTGTACAGAGTTCATAAAGGATAACCCCGAACGCATAAAGGTCGCTACGCTCTGTCCCAGCATTCCCTTGCGCTATCTCCGGTGCTACATACAGTGCGTCATCGACGGGTAGTGTGCGTGGATCGCGTTGCTGATGCATACCAAATTGCGTGAGCATTGGCTCACCAGGGAGCGATGGAACACTATGCTGCGTATCAAAAAGAATAGAGGTTGGCTTGAGCGCACCGTGAAGCACTCTATGCTGATGTGCATAATCGAGTGCAGCAGCTATAGGAGCTAATATACAGATAATTTCAGAGGGTGTTCCAATTTTTCCTGTGTGCGCTGTCATTGTGAGATACGTAAGCAGCGATGGGCCTTCTACATAATCCGTAACAACATACACTTCGTTGCCATTTTGCGCACTAAATGTTTCTTTTTGCTCGACAATATTTGGATGGTGCAGAGCGGCAAGTGCTTGTGCTTCCACGTTGAAACGTGAAAGAAATTCACTCCCAGGTTGTACTTCGATTATTTTGAGTGCAACAATACGCTGTTGCTGCGTGTCCAACGCTTTCCAGGTTCCATTTGTAGCATTTTGACCTAGACGTTCCTGGAGTTCATATTTGCCAAGGCGACGTTGATTCACGGTTACAGCCTCCTGGTTTTTCTTTTGCGGTCGAAACCAGCGTGGTAGCAAAAGACTCTACCACTGATTATGTAGTATAATTTGTTCTCTGTCAATTAGAGTTTTGAATGTATAATACCAAAAATAGACAAAGCACTGCTTTCAGTGTTTTTGAAAAAGTGTTTTATGAAGGGTAGACGTTGCAGAAGTGATTTTTTAGAGGACGGTTTTGTTGTACACAAGCAAAATAAGAAGCTTGTTATTCTTTTCGTTCCATGCGTTAATATATAGGGAAAAATTTCTTTTCCTAAGAAATATGTGTATACTGCGTCTTACTAGTGTCTCAACGCTATTTTTACCGCAGTAAAGGGGGGAAAATTCATGCGACACAATCGGTTATTTTTGTATTCAGCCGCTATTCTCGTTGCTCTTCTTGCCACTACTCTCTCATTGAGTGTGCAAGGTACAGCAGCATATGCTCACACAACACGACAAGCCTCATATCAGGTAACGTGCTCAGGCGATGGATGTGATAACCTTGATCCTGAACAGACGGGATGTGCGAACGGGGCATATACAGTAACATCTGTTGCTACTCCTGAGGAAGTCATTCAAATGCGCTATTCACCGCAGTGTGGTACAAATTGGTCACGCGTTGAAAGTAAGGGTAACAACAATGATGTTTATCTGGTACTGATACAGCGTATTGATGGTGTAGCTTATGGCACAAAAGGCTTGACGGGTCCTGTAGCATGGTCAAGAATGGTCTATGCACCGACTGTAAAAGCTCGTGCATGTGCCAGCATCAATGGTTCTGATGATATCTGTACAAAGTACGTTTAGACAACTGTAAGCACTCATATGCAAAGACCACTGAACTCATAGTGTTCAGTGGTCTTTGCATATGAGTGCTGCAAAAGAAAGAGTTACACGAGTTGTACGCGGCGATCAATCATCGCCAATGCGCCACTTGTAACACCCCACTTCTGTACAATCTTGGTATAGGTGCCATCTGCCTTTACCGCATTGAATGCTGATTGCAGAGGAGTCAGCATAGCAGTATCGCCCTTGCGTACCGCAATACCTTCCTGCGCCGCATTCACAACAGAGCCGCCAACCTCAAACTGTCCTGGGTTGAGTTTGTTAAAGTAGTCGGTTACAGGCGAGTCCTGGTATGTTGCAACTACACGTTTGTTGACAAGCAATTGTACAACATCGGTCTGGCTTGCAAGAATGGTCAGGTTAATAGCCTTCTTGCCCTTGTTGACACAATCTTTGCTGCCCGCCGTCAGGTCATCCTGCTCGACAGTTGCCTTCTGCACACCAACGTTTAGCCCGCAAAGGTCGGCAACACTCTTCAAGTTCATAGGATTACCTTTAGCGACAAGCAGTGACTCACCAGCATTAAAATACGGGATAAAATCAGCCTTTTTCTTGCGCTCGTCGCTAATAGTTACGGCAGAAATGACGACATCAAAACGCTTGTTGTCGAGGTTGTCAATGATCGTGGTGAAGTCTGTCTTGACGATATTCGCCTTCAAGCCCATGCGCGCAGCCATCTCGGTGATCAAGTCTATATCGAAACCGGTATACTTGTTGGTTGTAGTATCCAAAAACTCCTGTGGTGGATAAGTTGTATCACTACCAACGGTAAGTGTGCCAGGAGTGATGAGATTAGTTGGGGCTGTGATGCTCGGCTTTACTGTTGCTGTTGGGCTACTTCCACCACCAGTAGTGGAACTTGTGCTGCCACAAGCCGAAAACAAGAGCGACAAGGCCGTCAAAAGACCAAAGATAAGGACGGCGATGTGTCTTTTTGAGTGTGTAAGAGATTGCATGAAAAGGTGACCTCCTCTAGTACACAGGTATTACGGATATAGGTGGTATGCACAAGTATCCTAAACGATGCTACCACGGTGTGCGTTTACCTGATTGCTTAATATACGAAGATATATGCTAAAGTCTCACGAGATTGTAGGGGTCTAATTACATAGGTTAGCAAATTACACATAAAAGGGTGTGCTAAAGCAGACCCGTACAGAAGCGACGGTGGCTCGTGGAGGGAGGAAAAGTCCTGTACGGGTCTGCTTTAGCGGACCCAACCCGTTCTCACTTGTATTACCACATTATTTGGATAATATGCATCATTACACTCTGCTACGATTGAACACGTAGAGGATTTGATGGAACTGTTGCATATGTCAACATTCTCGATTGCCAACAGGGTGAAATAGAAGACTCCTACGATTCTTTATACTATAATAGCTGTACAGCAAGAACAGAACACATCTGAATGGAGCACCTATGCGTAAACACAGCGAACATACTTGGTATGAAGACGTGCGACAATACACTAAATTGCTTACCAGCATTAATAGTGTCAGCCCAGGAAAAGGAGAGTATCAAGTCTCAGAAGCAGTGCTCATGCTTCTTCATGAAGATATGGAAGAGAGAGCGTATAGTCAGGTTGGGTTTGACCCAATTGAGAATGATCCATACGAGAGACAAAATGTGTATGCTTTTCTTAAGGGAAAAAGTCCAGCAACAATTATACTTATGGGACATATTGACACCGTTGGCATACAGGATTACGGCGAGCTAGAGGCGGATGCCTGTAACTCCATTGCGCTCTGGGAAAAACGGAATCAGCTAGGACCTACTCTAGCAGGCACAAATCCCAACGATTGGATGTTCGGACGTGGTGCTCTCGATATGAAAAGTGGAGTAGCGGTCAATATTGCCCTTATGCACTACTTCGCGCAGTATGCACCAGACATACCACTATCGGTGCTCTTTTTAGCTACACCGGACGAGGAAAACGAATCGGCAGGCATACTGCAAGCGGCGCATTTGCTCACACGTCTACGAGAGCAGTATCATCTCAACTATATCGGCGTCATCAACACAGACTGCACAACCGCTCAATATGTCGGCGACCCGCATCGCTATATTTACACTGGCACAGTTGGCAAACTCTTGCCGAGCTTCCTGTGCATTGGGCGCGAGTCACATGTGGGTACACCCTTTCATGGCTTCGACGCCAATTTACTTGCCGCCGAACTCATCCACGACCTGAGTATGAACGCCGAACTGTGTGATGTTGTAAATGGACAAATTACAGCACCACCTGTGACACTACGAGCAACCGATCTCAAGTCGCACTATAATACACAGCTACCACTTACCGCCTACTTTTACCTCAATGTCTTAACCTTTACGACAACACCAGAGATGTTGCTGGAACGCTTACGTCACTATGCAGAATCTTCGTTGACACAAGTATTGGCACGCGTTGACAAGACCGAAGCACGCTGGAGAACAATCGGGGGAGTGCAAGAACAGAACGCACAGCCACGTACAGGCGTAGTGCTGACGTATGCAGAACTCTATCAAGAAATGGTCCAGCGTCTCGGAGAGCAACAGGTAGCAAGCGAGTTGCACGCTGAATGGGAACAGCAGCCTACAACATTGGATACACGCGAACGTAGTCTGCATCTCGTACACAGATTGTGGACACTCAGTGGCAGACAAGGACCAGCCGTTGTACTCTATTATTCTCCACCCTACTATCCGCATGTATCAGCGACGCCAGGACCCTTACAAGATGCAATCACAGAAGTTATCACGGCACATCCTGAGATTCCACTTGTGCAGCAAGAATATTTTCCCTATCTGAGCGACCTCAGTTATTTACGCTTGGATGCTGATGTTGATCCCTCAATTTTGAAGACAAACATGCCCATCTGGAAAGAGCCGACAGCACAGGAAACACGAGGCTATTATTTACCCTTGGAGACCATCGAGAAATTGAACATCCCTGTCGTGAACTTTGGAGTGTATGGGCAGGGAGCGCACCAGCGTAACGAGGCCGTGCTGATGTCCTATTCATTCGGCACATTACCGGAATTGATTTGTGAGACAATCGAGCGACTAGCGCGACGCCTCTAAGCATGTCACGCCTTGTGAACCAACAAGCGCGCTATGAAGAGTGTGAGGAGGCAGAGTTATACAATCGCCGGGGGTCAAGTCAATGTATTCAGCTTTGCCCTCGGCATTGACCTGCTCAGGCAGCACAAAGCGAATGGAGCCTTGCACACAATACAGCATCTTCTCATACGAATGTGTATGCGCGGAATAGGCATAATGAGCGTCATTTGACCATATGTACGGCGAGAGTCCTTCATGCCGCATTAGTTCACGCAACTCGTGTTCTGTAGGAGGTGTTTGCTTTTGCCAACGGATAATTTGCATGCTTAGCCTTGTCTAATCTTATCAAGTTCTTTAAACATATCATCTGGCAAATCGCTTAGTGATCCAGCGGGGTCTTCCCAAGGCTCCTCAGAGGATGCCATTTGTGGAAGTTCTTTCATACGACCATACGCAAAGGCTTCTTGCTCAAGTTCATTGATATAGTTCGCAATTTCTTCCTGCATCTCAGGCGGAAAATATTGCAAGTGTGGTAATACTTCTTGTAAGCGATCAATCATCATCGGCTTCTCAACTCCATGCTGTTTACTACTCTTTCTACAAGATAGTATAGCATAACAAGGATATTCTCATTGATATCTTTTCTTTATAAAGGTCAAGAATATGGTACACTTAGAGAAACGTTTGTTCTAAGTGTATCAGGAGTGTTATGTCTACCTTCACCTCCACATCGAATACGCAAGACCAGCTAGCAGTAGAGAGTCAAGACGAATATTTATTTGGTTGGGATTCCACTCCTGGTATCGTTTCGGTATGGGCTACACGCGATGGTCGTGCGCTTGTATGGCGACGTATGAAGGGACCGGAGGGCGAACACGTGCTGTGCACGGAAGAGCGTTTTCGTCCGTGGCTGTTTGCGGCGACACTGGAAGACCTCAAACAGCTAGGGCCTGCTCTTTTAGCCTCGGATGCTCCTGATGCAAGCAACGGGCTTGTCAGTTATCGCGTTTTGGAAGGTCCCGCCGACTCATATCGCTATCTGCTTTCAGCGCGGAACGGAAGTTTTCTTGAGCGTACTCTGTGTGCTGGTGCCTCGCGTCGTTTGGGTCGGAGAGTTACAAGCCTCAATGATCTCACAGACGATTATTACCGCGTTGGTCCTGTTGAGCAATATCTTATGCTCACAGGGCGCGTCTACTTTCGTGGTTTAACATATAACGATCTACATAGATTGCAGTTTGACCTTGAGACAACCGCACTCGATCCCCACCGTGGACGTATTTTTATGATTGCGATTCGTGATAATCGTGGTCTTGCTATCACACTTGACGCTCCAACGCCAGACGATGAAGCATGTCTGATTACAGAGCTTTGCGCCCTTATTCGGAATCGTGACCCTGACATCATCGAGAACCACAATCTGTTCGGCTTTGATCTACTCTTCCTGGAAGAACGCGCCTCTAAATTAGGCATAATCCTAGAACTAGGACGCAAAGGTGGTCCAACGCGACTGGAACGGCGCGAAGAGACGCTAGCAATTGGGCCAGAGGCACGGAAACGTGTACGCTATAGCGTCGCAGGGCGCGAACTGATTGATACACTCGATTCTGTACGGCGACACGATTTTGTGGTGCGTGACATGCCAGGACATCGCCTGAAAGAGGTGGCACGCTACTTCGGCATTGCCTCACCCGAACGTGTCTACATCGAGGGGTCGGCGATTTTTGACACCTATCGACGAGAACCTGACCTCGTGAAACACTACGCTCTCGACGACGTGAACGAGGTCGATGGATTATCACAGCGTTTGCAGGGCGCACCATTCGCGTTGGCGAGTATGGCCCCTCGTCGCTATGAACGGCTCGCATCAGCAGGGCCAGCGATGGGCATTCTTGAACCGATTCTTGTACGAGCCTATCTTCGTGCAGGTGCAGCACTTCCTCGGCAAGCAGGCAAGAGCACAGGCGGCGAAATGCACGAAGGTGGAGCCGCTTATCTACTTGCAACAGGTGTCGCGGAGCAGGTTGTCAAAGCTGACGTAGCCTCGCTTTATCCTTCGTTGATGCGTACCTTCAAAATTGGACCAGAGTGTGATCGCTTAGGCGTGTTGTTACGCGTACTCGGTCTGTTAACGGACCTGCGATTGTCGCATAAAGCGGCGGTACGTACGGCTCCTCCTGACTCAGTTGAAGCCAATTCTCATAACGCAACACAGGCCGCGATGAAGATACTGATTAACGCGGCATATGGCTATATGGGCGCGGGTACAATGGCACTCTTCGCCGATAGTCGGGCGGCTGACGAGGTCACACGGCGTGGACGTGCCGTTCTTGCCCAGGTCCTGGAAGCGTTACGCATACGGGGCATGGCGTTAATCGAGGCTGATACCGATGGCGTGTATTTCTCGGTACCTACAGGCTGGACAGAGGCACAAGAACGGGCCGTTGTTGAGGAGATTGGAGCCGAATTGCCAGCAGGAATTCGGCTGGAATACGAGGGACGCTATCGTGCTATGCTGAGTCACGAAGTCAAAAACTACGCGCTTCTGACCTATGAGAATAGACTGGTTGTACACGGCGTCGCGCTACGTTCAAGTCGTGCCGAACCATTCGGGGAACGCTTTCTGCGTCAGGCGTTACAGTGCGCTATGATGGGCGATACACCAGGAGTACGGCAAGCATACGTCGATATGGCAATCGCGCTACGCACTCGCGCCTTATCAGCATCGGACGTAGGAGCACGGGTACGCCTCTCGAAAACGCCTGAAGCGTATAACGCCTCACGTGCGACACATCCAGAACCACAATACGAGGCATTGTTGAACGCTGGGCGCACACGCTGGTTTCCCGGTGAGCGCGTACGCTTCTATCGCTCGCAAGCGAAAAAGTATGTCTGGTTGCCAGAGGAGACCGAAGAGGACGCCATTGGCAATGATTGGGATAACAAGAATGAAAGCGAAGGCGAAAACATAGAGACATCCTCGCTCCGTGAAGAGGTGGCGAACCGTCGCGATTACGATGTTGACCATTATCTACGTGTGCTTGTCACCTCCTATGCAGCACGCTTGCGTAAAGCCTTCACGCCCGAAGATTTTGACCAACTTTTTCGCGTAGAAGAGCAGCCAAGTTTGTTCGATGCGCCAATAGAGACTATTCAGCCGCGTTGGATTCGGGCGTAGTAGTCTCTCAAACTCAATGTGTTATCGAAACGAGGGCACCCGCAAGGGGATGCTTTCAACAGTAGGTTTTTTGGAAAGGTACCAAAA
>CAXUIS010000115.1:0-14923 GCA_964250915.1 uncultured Ktedonobacteraceae bacterium
TTGGAAGAGAAACGCGCTATCGTTGTTGGTGTCAACCGTTTTACGCTTGAGCAAGAGGTACGCCCCGATTTGCTGAAGATGGATATTGAGATGGGCAAGCGGCAGGCCGCGAAAATTGCGGTACTTCGCCAGAAGCGCGATAATGAAATGGTGCAACAAAAACTACACGCCCTTGAACAGGGAGCGGCTGGCACAGAAAATGTGATGCCATTGATTATCGCGGCGGTAGAAGCATACGCAACGCTCGGCGAGATTAGCGATACTATGCGTCGTGTGTTTGGTGAACAACATGAATTTCGTAGTGCGGAGTAGAAGCAGAAAACTATGCAGCAACAATGGAACTTGGATGAGGAGTCGTCAGAGGTGTATCCCGGACGCGATGCCGAGCGTAGTATACATGCGTTCGACGATGCGAAACGGAGAATTGTAGGGAAGGTGATGGCTCCCATTGGTGTTTTCGATTCTGGCGTGGGTGGCTTGACGATTCTCTCGGCATTGCAGCAAGAACTACCTCAAGAGGACTACATCTACATCGGTGATACAGCACATTGTCCTTACGGTGTTCGTAGTGATGCTGAAATCGCGGAATTAACGACGAACGCATGTCGTTTCCTTATCGAGCAAGGTGTCAAACTGATTGTAGTTGCATGTAATACAGCATCGCAAGTTGCTCTAAATGTAGTGCGTTCGATCTTTGATGTGCCATTTGTGGGTGTTGTGCCTGCTGTAAAGCCTGCCGCACGTGCGACGAGACGTGGAAGTATTGGTGTTGCCGCCACAAATCAAGCGGTGAAAGCGGCGTACTTGCATCACTTAATAGAAGACTTTGCTGCTGGGGTGCAGGTGTACGCGGTCGGTTGTCCAGAACTGGTGACGCTGGTTGAGCATGGCGAACTGGATGGGCCAGTCGTTGAGGAGACATTGCAACACGTCTTGCATCCCCTTCTCTCAAAGAATATAGATGTGCTTGTGCTTGGGTGTACACACTTTCCCGCAATGCGTTCAGCGATTGAGCATGTTGCTGGTAAGCATGTGCTGGTAATTGATAGTGGTGCTGCTGTTGCTCGTCGTACTCGTGCTGTGCTTGATACTGAGTCTCTTGTTCACCCCGTTGATAGTTTTAAAAATAGGGGCACGCTAACTGTGTGGTGTAGTGGGAATGCGGAGGCTTTCAGTGATGTTGCTAGCAGAGTGCTAGGCTACCCTGTTGTTGCCCATCATGTATCTCTATAAGGAAAAACATGTCTGATGATCTTGCTTTTGACGAGCACACTCAACCCGTACTCACACCTGTGCCGTCCCAGCCTTCACTATCGAAAACACCTCAACCTACACGTGTACGTATCGCTCGTTATGTCTCTAATATCCTTTCGCCTTTAACCATTTCATTGCCCTTTATCTTTTTTGTCGCGCTCTATCATGCTCAGAACATGCTTACAGCATTGCTCTACACTCTTATCATCCTCTTCTTTATCAGTTTTGGACCAATGGTCTATATTCTGGTTGGTGTACGGATGGGAAAATTCACCGATGCTGATGTCAGCATGCGTTCACAACGTGTTGGTCCTTTTCTCTTTGGTATCACCTCTGCCCTGATTGGTTTAGCAACGCTCTTTTTCACGCACGGCCCCAAAAACCTGCAAACGCTCTTACTGATAACCATCGTGAGCGGCTTTGTGATGATGATTGTGACATTCTGGTGGAAAATTAGTATTCATGCCTCGTCACTGGCCGCAGCTGCAACGCTGTTAACAGCATTGTACGGTAGTATTGTTCTTCCTGCTTTTGTATTACTTGCAGCCGTATGCTGGTCTCGCGTCGTCTTACGTCGTCATACATTGGGACAGGTTGTAGCTGGCTCACTTGTCAGTATTGCGCTTACCTCGCTTATCCTGCTGATACGAGGCGTGTAGGGACGTGATGGAGATAAATGTCGGAATAAAAGAGTGATGCTGAATTGGGTGCGCTAAAGCGGACCCGTACAGGAGTAACCGAGTGGTGCCGGAATACGAGGAAAGTCCTGTACGGGTCCGCTTCAGCGCACCCTACCGGCCTGTTCATTTATCCGCATAATCAGTTCATACAGAAAAATATCAGAAAGGGACACATCATGGGACGCTACGACATTTTGCATCGTATTCAGCAACTTGATCCACAGAAAGATCATGTAGAGATTTACGAACTGACGGGCTGTTATGAATTTCCGTGGGACCAGGTTCGTTCGCTCGAAATCGCTTTATATCGCACGTATTGTGTGCCAACTATTTCAGCACTGCTTGACTTAACGGGTGAGTTCACTCAGCGTACACAGAAGCGATATGATGATACGTCGCTTATTGTGGCTGAGATGTCGGCGTTTGGTTATGATAGCGAACGGGGACGAGCAGCACAGAAGCGTATGAACCGTATCCACAAGCATTTCACTATTGCTAACGATGATTACCTCTATGTGCTTTCGACCTTTATCTATGAGCCGATTCGCTGGAACGTACGCTTCGGCTGGCGAAGAATGTGTGAGAAGGAAAAGCTTGCCGCCTATTATTTCTGGCGCGAGATTGGGCGACGTATGAACATTCAAGGTATACCAGATACCTATGAGGCGTTCGAGCAGTTCAATCTCGCCTACGAACGTGACCATTTCCGCTATGCCGAAAGCAATCAGCATATTGGCAAGGCCACACGCGACCTCTTTTTAAGTTGGTTTGGTTTGCCTACATTTGTGAGCAAGCTATTTCGACCCGTTGTCTATGCATTGCTTGATGATGCAATGCTGAACGCCTTTGGTTTTCCACCACCACCGAAAATTCTACGAACATTGCTCGCTGTCACACTCAAAACACGAGCATTTATGCTTCGTTTCTTTCCACCACGCACAAAACCATATCTCTACGTCGAGCACGCAAAACACCGCGAATATCCACAAGGGTACACAATAGAGCAACTTGGGTCACCAGACATGCTACCGACATTGAATGGTGCAAATGCTGATGCGTCAGCCGATTAAACAAACAAGAAATGGAGAAAGGACTAGGTAGTTCTTTCTTCATATGTTATAATTGATGCACTGCCGTAGAGATAGAAAACGTCGATGCTACATCAGAGAGAAGAGAACTATGGATACAATAAGCTGGACAGTAGAAGACGTGGAGCTTTTACCAGACGACGGGAGTCGATATGAAATTATTGATGGGGAGCTTTACGTGTCAAAACAACCTGATATGCAGCACCAAGTTGTTTCGTCGAAAATAAACTTCTTGTTGGAACTGTGGAATAGTCAGACACAACTTGGTATAGCAATCGCAACCCCAGGCATTGTTTTTAGTGATGATAATGCTGTAGTGCCAGACGTGGTTTGGATGAGCAAAGCACTGTATGTAGCTGAGTCGCAAGCTGACCGAAAATTTCATTCCTGCCCCGAACTGGTCATTGAAATCCTCTCCCCTGGTTCAGAAAATAAGCGTCGAGACCGCGAAACCAAGCGCAAATTGTATTCGCGTCGTGGTGCGGAAGAGTACTGGATTGTGAACTGGCAAGAGCGTCGTCTTGAAGTGTATCTACGCGAAAACGCCGTATTGACGCTCGATAGGACGCTTGCCGAGAACGATACGTTAGAGACAGCACTCCTACCAGGATTTCGTTGCAAAATTGGCGAGTTCTTTACGAATGTATTGAGGTAGCCAAGCTACTGTTAAAACAGTTGTACAGTGAAAAGGACGCATCTCACATGGGATGCGTCCTTCTCACTGTACAACTGAAAATGAGCCTATATTAGACGTTGACGGTCTCTCTTGGAGCCTCTTCAGCAACTTGTGCAGGTGCCTCGCCACGTCGTTTTGGTGCCCACACACTTTGGTAGCGGGCCAGGAAGTAGGAGCCAAGAACTGCTATGGCTGCAAGGGCCTGTAACCCTAACGTCTCAACAGTTGGATAGACCGAGAACCACAAGCCCATCCAGGATGGAATCCACTGTAGTTGTGGAATGGGCGTCGTCGGAATCCAATGAGCAAGTTGCATCTCTTGACCTTGCTCACCAACCATGATGAGCAATACGGCACCAAGCATGACTCCTGTTACAACCAGCATCTTTTTGTAAGGCAAACGACGGTGTGCTACGAAGTTCAAGATAGCGACAAGACCTGTGAGAATGAGTCCTACGACAACACCTTCCAGAACAACTGTTGAACCCATGCGTAAACGGAAGCTTTGTAGGAATAGTACAACCTCAACACCCTCACGGTAGAACGAGGTAAAGCCGAGTAAGGCGAGTCCCCATAGTACCTTCGCAGCAGAAGCGGCTGGATTATGAGAATCTTTCAGCAGTTCTTTCTTCTTACGATTGTGTAACGAAATCCAGCCGGTCCAATAGATTTTATGAAAGAACCAGTTCATGACCGTGAGCAACACAACGACTGCAAGTAACCCTGTCGCTGCCTGGACCTGAAGGGCCGAAATGTTTTGCGACAAATCGTTGACAACTCCAACAGCAACAAACCATGTGAGCACGGTTGCAACGAAGCCAACTGCGACACCAATTGCGATAGGACGACGGTACTTTTGATTTGACCCCATCATGCTTGCAACAACTGCAGAAATGACTAGTATACATTCCAAGCCTTCACGAAAGACCAGTATTCCTGTATTCACAATGGCGGCTCTAGTATCTGTATGTGGAAGCGTGGGGTTTGGGGCACCGGATGCTGTGACTCCTTGCCACACAAAAACAGAAACTACAATTAGTGCAGCCACTGCCAGAAATATGCGGAAGACGAGCTTCGCAGCACGGAGTGAAGATGCCTGAGCCATACAAAAACCTCTCTCATCTAGTGTTGAAAGCGTGTTGGATGGGAAAATACTGAAACGTCCCCGCGCTCTTCTTTTTATCTTAGCGGTCGTGTAAAACCATACTTGTCTACTCGGATATTAGCACGACCTAATGGTCAAAGTCAAGAGTAAGCGGTAAAAATAGGGTGAAAAACCTAGTGTGTCTAGTGTGTAGAAACAAAAAGATGGTGAATGTGACTCGCTAAACCAGGGCACCCGCAAGGGGATGCCCCTCCCATACACGAATGAGTCGTAAGTACTCCGTTGTATGGGAGGGGCATCCCCTTGCGGGTGCCCTGGTTCGCTTTGTCTCTACAACTTACTCTCTATCTGTCGTGAGCGTTGCAGCATTGCCACCTTGTGGCAGAGCGATACGTGCTGGTACAGCGTCACGTAATGGCAACGCCGCTGATGGAACTGAGGCAGCGCGTTGTCGTGCACGAATAGAGGGCGATTGTGCGCGTCGCGTCGAGGCAACCGTCACGCGTCCCACTAATCGGATAAAGAAGAATAGCGCGGCCCAGTTGACTGCGGCTACAACCGTCAGGAAGACCCACGTGGGTAAGCCAAGACCGTTGATAATAAGATAGAGTAGTGCGGTGACTACAATGTTTCCTAGCGTAAACGGAATGAGAAGTAACCATGCGAATTGCATCAACTGATCAGGGCGAAGACGAGGTAGCGTACTACGAACCCAGATGAATATGAAGCATATTCCATACACTTTGAGGATAAAGTACCCAAGCGCGAGGATGTTTCCTAGCAGCCCCCACCAACCATTGTTGAGGCCAGTCAGGTAGTTGACGCCTGGACCACCGTATCCACCAAGGAAGAGATATGTGGTAATGGATGAGACAATCGTCATATTACCATACTCACCCAGGAAGAACATGGCCCAGCGCATACCGCTATATTCCGTCAGGTAGCCTGCAACCAACTCCGACTCTGCTTCTGGCAGGTCGAATGGAGGGCGATTCGTCTCGGCTAACCCACATACGTAATAGATGACGAGCATCAATGGCTGGAACAGGAAGAACCATGACCACGGTGTAAAGCCATCAAAGATGAAATCCAGGACTGGAATACCCGTTTTATGCCAGACATTCTGAAAGTTCATGATTTCGCGGATAGAGATTGTGCCAATACCATCATTTTTTGAAAGAATACTTGTAAACATGACAACGCCAACGAGGGCTAGAATAAGTGGTAGTTCATATGAGATCATTTGTGCGGCAGCACGAAGACCGCCGATAAGTGAATATTTGCTATTGGAACCCCAACCAGCCATAATGACCGCAATCACGTCGATAGAACTCATGGCGACTAAATAGATCAAGCCAGTCGCAAGGGCTGTTCCCGGTATACCAACATAAGGAGAAAGCGGTAGTACGGCAAAAGCGGCAACCACCGGAGCAATGAAGACGGAGGGTGCCAATAAGAAGACTGCTTTATCACTTGTTGTAGAGTGAATATCTTCCTTGAGTAGTAATTTCCCAACGTCAGCAACTGACTGTAAAAGCCCGTGAGGGCCAGTATGTATTGGACCCAAGCGGTCTTGCATCCAGGCCATAATTTTACGCTCGGCAAAAACGAGAATAGCGGCACTGGTCAAGACAAAACCGAAGATAGACGCTAAGGCCACAATAAATTCTAAGAATGCCCATGAAAAGATGCCATGTAGCAGTTGTGTACCTACGTCATCTGCAATCAAGATTGTATGCATGGATAACTCCAAAGAAGAGAAATGAGAACAGGCATAGCATATATACCTGTTCAAAAGCTAAGCTATGATTTATCGATCAACCTCACCTAAAACAAGGTCCAAGCTTCCGATGATTGCCACAACGTCGCCCATTTTGTGACCTCGTAGCAACTCTGGTAATATTTGTAAGTTGACGAACGACGGACCACGGAGTTTCGCTCGCCAGGGATACTCACTACCATCACTGATAAAGTACACACCTAACTCGCCTTTACTACTTTCAATGGCAAAGTAGGTTTCGCCACGCTGAGGACGTAGTGCGATAGGAGTACGTACACCAATTGGTCCGCCAGGCATCTTATCTATTGCAACGCGACAGAGACGAATACTCTCGTCGATTTCTTGCATTTTTACCTGATAGCGTGCAAAACAATCACCCTCTTGACGCACTTGCACGTTGACAGGTACCTCTCGATATGCCATGTATGGACGGTTCACACGTGTATCCCAATTGACACCACTGCCACGTAGCATTGGCCCTGTTAATCCGTAGGCAATAGCTTGTTGCTGATCAATATAGCCAACACCTTGAGTGCGTGACATAAAAATCTCGTTGCCTGTCACAAGTTGTTTGAACTCGACCATGTTTTTCTCTAATTGATCAATAAAGGCCGAACATTCTTTCAACCAGTCTTTGGGGAAGTCATGTAGCACACCGCCGATACGCTGATAGTTGACATTGAAGCGGCTACCAGCGAGAGCCTCAAAGAGTCCCATGATGCCTTCGCGGTCACGGAATGCATAGATAACTGGCGTAAATGCACCAAGGTCGAGCAGATAGGTGCCAACCGCGACAAGATGGCTAGCGATACGTTGCATTTCGCCGACGAGCAGACGAATATACTGTGCACGTCGCGGAGCCTCTATCCCCATCTCTTGTTCAACCGCGCCTGCATAGGCGATCTCGTTAAGCATAGGCGAGAGATAGTCGGCATTGTCCATGTAGCGAATACCGCCCATAATTGGGCGATTCTCTAGGATTTTCTCGATACCGCGATGAAGATAACCAATGATAGGAGTGCAGTCGGTAACGGTTTCACCTTCGAGCGATAGCACGAGACGCAACACACCATGTGTGCTAGGGTGTTGCGGTCCCATATTCAGCAACATCTCTTGTGACTTTATACCTTCAGGCTCATCAAAAGTATTTCCGGCTCGTAAGCCTGTATCAGATTCTGTAGCCATGTAATTCCTCTGTTGTGTGTCTCAGTTTTCGTACTCTATATAAATGTTGATGCTGTTATGTTGTAACACGTATAGGAAGTATTATTTGTATATTCGGCCTTCTCGGTTCATGCGCACGACACGAGAGATACGTAAGCCAACGATAATCGACCAGATAAGCCCCATTGCTGCTGCCAGACCGCCATACAAAATGTGATTCGGATCGGGAAAAAAGAACAGAAACGATACCGCTAATCCCCAGCATCCTAATGCGACAAACGCAGGCATCAGCATTCCTTGTGCCGCGTCCATACGAGACGCAACGACGGAGCTACGCGCGGCACCTTTACGAGGCGTTGAGGGAATATTGTCTCGCTGTATTTGCCTTGTTCCCTGTGTTACACTCTTTTGTGTTGTTGTGCGTTTGCGTGCTTTTGTCTTCGACATTAGATTTGCTCATTCGCGGTGCGTATCCCGCTCTTATCCTTCGTATCTTTTCCTGCATCGGCAGGGGTTCCAGTAGTAGATTGACCTGCGGGATTTGACTCATTCTGGTTCGCTGGCCTTTGTTGAGATTCTTCTGTGTGTCCAAAGGTTGGTGTGCCAGGATGAAGCCGCTCTTCCTGCCCCTGTCCGAGTTTTTTCTGCACCACGTGCTCGACACGTTGCTGCTGAAACTTTCCGGCAACCGCCATATTTGGGTCTACCTGTGTGGTGGCGCGTGGCTTGACCGTCAATGGTACCTGATGGAAGTTTTTGAGCAAAGGATAACCTTCAAAGTCATCGTCCAGAAGCATTCTGCGCAGGTCAGGGTGTCCCGTAAAACGAATGCCATACATGTCGTAGGTCTCACGCTCTAGCCAGTTCGCTGTAGGCCAGACTGAGACGATGCTATCGACTTCTGGTTTTTCATGGTCAATGCGAACCTTCAGTTGCAACAACTGGTTACGTCCAATCGAGCGTAGGTGATAGACCGTTTCCAGGTGATCGAGCATGTCAACACCGGAAATACACACGAGTAAGTCAAAACCAAGCTGGTCGCGTAAGAAACGAGAGACCGCAACGAGACTTTCACGGTCAATATCCAACGCAAGATAGTCACCCTTCAATGTCTTAGGTGCGATAGCTTTACCCGTAATTTGTGCGATAGGTGCAAGGTCACGTGCAAGTGCAGCATTTGAGTCACGGTATCCCGTTGTTGCTGTAGGAATGTTTCCTGAACGTGGAACTAAATCCATCGTGTTACTCCTTTGCGCCATGCATACACTAAACCGAGGGCAAGTACAATAATGAAAAAGAGAATTTCAAAGAAACCAAAGAAACTTAATTGTTTGAAAATGATTGCCCACGCAATAATAAACACGATATCAACATCAAAAGCAACGAAGAGGAGCGCGAAAATGTAGAAGCCGAGCGGATATTGTATCCATGCTGTGCCAATAGGTGTTTCACCAGACTCATACGTCTGGAGCTTTTCCCTTGTTCTATTGTGTGGCGATATTATGTTCGCAAAGACCGTTGCGGCTATCACGAAGACAAACCCACCTGCTAACAAAATACCAGCATAGAGATATCCAATATTTACTGTCATAAAAAGTCCTCCCAACAATTGTCTCCAAAACCTCATGAGCGAGGGCTAGAAGATGCTGCATTGATTATAGCACAGCGAGGAAAGTGCGACAATTTTTGTTGATAATTGGGTAGGTAAAACAGCAGTCGATAGCGAATGTCATCGACTGCTGTTTTACCTACCCAATTATCAAAGGGGAGGCATTTTGATGTTGTCTTGCACGTAGATGGTCTCTAGGCCAGAGTCTGGTTGCTTTGAGACGCGATTAACAACGTTGACGACAATCACGCTGACATTATCTTCTCCACCACCATGAAGTGCTGCATTGATGAGGTTACTCCCAATCTGCTGTGGATCAGGTGTTGGAGTTTCCAGCACATGCTGAATCTCCGGGTCACGCACCATATCCCATAGGCCGTCGGAGCAAAGTAACAATTTGTCCCCTGGCTGTAGTTGTACAGTGAAGGGATCAACTTCGACAAACGGTTTTTCACCCAGACTACGATAAATTTGGTTACGTTTGGGGTGTGTATAGATGTCATCGGGCTTGATAATACCTGCATCTACAAGACTGGCGACAACCGAGTGATCGCGTGTAACTTTGGTGAGACCTTCAGATGTACGATAGAGGTATGTGCGACTGTCTCCAACATTAGCGACGTGCGCGGTCTCATCAACAACAAGTGTTGCTGTTACCGTCGTACCCATGTCAGCATTGTTTTCTATATTATGCTGATGTACCGCTTGATTTGCCAGTTGTACGCTATCGACCAGGAGCTTTTCGGCTATTTCTCGTGTATCTTTTCCGTGTACAAGGCGTGGCAGAAGATAGTCGATGATAGTTTGAATAGCGAGACGGCTAGCATCTTGTCCATTTGCATGACCGCCCATACCATCGGCAACAACGAACAGACCAATTTGTTGTGTCTGTCCATTCTCGTTACGCATGCCACGAACAGCAAACAAGCTATCTTCATTTGGTTTATACTGACGCTTAATGCCAGGGTTTGTGTTCGTGATGACCTCGAAGCCAACATGTTCTTCGCCATTCTGTGCCGCGTATTGTATTCCTGGTGAAAACGGCTGCGTTTTGTCCATATCCAGCGTCCCGTTGCTCTGTACTTCACCCATATCGAGGGTAGGGTAATCGGCAAGCGCGCTAGATTGTACGGGGACCGCAGGTAAAAGCGAAGCGAGTGGCGGTGTATTCAATACACCATTTGTAGCTTGTTGCACAGGATAGGGAGCAGGTTGATGTGCTCTAGGAGGTATGCTCCTAACTGGTGTTTGCTGTACCTCCATCTTCTGTATTCGTTGTGCTTGAATTGTTGCCTGCTTGTCAGCCTCTAAGAAATCTCTGTGACGTTGCGCACGCCTAAAGAGTAAACTAAGTAAAAAGAGGAGCAGAAGCAGAACGACCACGCCGATTGCAATGATAGCAAGTAAAAGGTAAGGAACGAAACCAATATACGGAAAGGTAATGCCATTGCTCGATTTGCCATGTATTCCCGACGATGTACTTCCTTGAGCAACTGGATTTGTCAGGGCCATAAATGTTTGTGCGCCTTGAAACTGCAAATTGCTAGCAGTATAAGCCTGTTTGAAGTCATTATTCGCTTGCCCATACTGGTGGAGTCCCTTCGCATATGCAGTTATACCATTTTGCCAGGAATCATTCACTGCATTTGGATGTTGTGCGTCGTTTGTTAACTTTTGCTCGTTAAGGAGCGTACGAATACCTTCAGATGTAAAAAATTTTGTTTTTGTCCCATTTTTTGTATATATTCCGTTGAGAAAGCCATGTGCATCGACAATAGGTGTTCCACCTTCAAGGCCCTCGAAGTTACTCGAATTGCCAACCGTTGGCTCTTGAATGCGAGAAGCTGTAGGTGTGAGATGCTGCTGCGGTTCAGTCATGAGAGATGGTGTTGCTACATCAGATGAAGAAAGGCTCAGTTGTATAGCGGCTGTATCAGGTTGTGCCGTCGTGCCAGCATCGGGAAGTTTGACGAGTGGAAGCAACGTATTGCTGTGGAATGAGAATAGTGAGACACCATCACTACACTTATCTACACTACTACAACGGACCATATTTGTATTAACGAGAATTCCTGCCTGCTGCACGGTGCTGTAGGCGGTGCTGAAATAAACTCTTACTGACGAAAGGCTTAAAAGTTTCGCTGCTGATGTACTCGGAATGGAATCTGCTCCACACGCGAATTCTTTGGGATCAACGAGAGAGCCGTCGGTCATAATGTATGCGTTTTGTTCGTCTGCTCCACCCGTTGTATCAGTCCAGTTCGCAACAATGACTCCTAGCCCTGTACAGGCAACGGAGGCAGAAGTTAGAATATGTGTTGCAGTACTTTTCGTTTTCGAGGATACTGTAGGTGCCAATGTTTGAGGACTGTAGATTGCAACGACTCGCACAACGGAAGCTCCTGCACGAGCAAGATACTCCGGTTGTTGTGCGACATCTTTTCTTGCAGCAGATGCGTTGGGAGACAGGACGAGTGTACTCTGAAGGAGAAGAAGTGCAAGAAGCCCAGAGAGTACGCAGTACGACGCCCAGACAGTCAGCCCAGTACCCTTTCGTCTAGTGAAAGTGGAATGATACGTACTCATGAATAAGTTCTCCCTTATATGGGTGTAGTAGAATATTAACGTCCGATTTGCACACGAAGACGTTGATACAGTTGTGGCACGGCAGGATTGCTCTGGCCCAGAGGACCTACAACGTATGAACATTCACGGAACGCATCCTCTAGTTTATTTTGCTTTTCATATGCTTGGCTTAACAGGAAACGCGCTTGATAATCGGCTGCGTTAATCATAAGGACCTGTACGAATGCGTGCTCCGCAGTTTGGAATTGCTTCTGACGCATCGCAAGTTGACCAAGTGCAAATTGCAGTGGTCCTAGAATAGTTGGTTGCTTTGGAGCGAGTCGTGTCGCTTCCTGATAGGCGCGCAGGGCGAGATCAAATTGTTGTGTGCGCTCATAACTTTGTGCGAGACGTTGATGGGCCTCATAGTCTTTGGGATTGTAGCGCACCGCTTGTATGTATTCTGCAATGGCTTGTAGTGGTTGTTGGCGCAGAAAGAGCCAGACATCACCCAGTAACTTGTGTGTTTCCGCATCTTCAACATTCAATTGTAGCGACCTGATGTACGCCTGTACCGCAGGGTTGGTCTGCTGCCGACGTGCAAAGACCTGTCCAAACAGCTTGTGGACGAGTGCATTATTTGGCTCAAGCCCATAAGCACGTTGCACTAAAGTATATGCCTCATCCACGCGACCAGCTATAACCGCATTTGTTGCAGCTATAATTTGTTGTCCAGCAGGACCATTGACTCCTAGTTGTGAAGGTAGAGCATTGTTTGGTCCCGAAGGTCTAACATTATTCGGTGTATTAGGGTTTGCTAGCGGTCGTAATTCCGTCGCCCCTGGCGATACTAGTAAAGTTGCTGGACCGGGGGGAAGCGGCGGAAGATTGATAATAGCTCGCTCCATTTCACCTGCGCTAGGCCAACGCTGGTCTGGGAACATTGCCAACGCTCGCATAATAATCTGCTCAAAGGCTGGAGATATATCTGGACGGAGTGAACGCAACGGCGGAAATGAGAAGATGGTTGGCTTGTTATTTGATGCATCATGACGTGTAAGTGCTCTATAAAGAGTAGCACCTAATGCGTAAAGATCACTTCGTGGTTCCGGGTTCCCAACTAGCTGCTCTTGTGGTGCATAACCCACAGTCATGATAATGGTCGCTTGACGTTGTGATTGAAATGTACGCGCAATGCCAAAGTCAATCAACTTGATATCATCGTTATCTGTTACCATAATATTTGTCGGTTTGAGATCACGGAAGATAATGGGTGGCGAGAGGCGATGCAAATAATTTAGAACGCTACAAATTTGTTGTCCCCAATGGCGTGCTCGTGCCTCCGTAACTCCGCGTACACCATTTATACCTGCAACATGAGCTTCTTGTTCCAAGACTGCTCCCATTGTACGTCCCTCGATGAAGTCCATAACCAGATAGTGTCTGCCACCATCGACGAAGAAATCACGCACACGTGGAATACATTGATGGTTGAGTTCAAGCAAAAGCGACGCCTCTCGTGAAAACCACTCCACGGATTGAGCGCGTTCGCTCTCGCTTTGAAAGTCGTCTAACATCTCCTTCACTGCACAGGGCTTATTAAAGCGCTTGTCGAGAGCTTTGTAGACGGCTCCCATACCACCGGAGGCAACCATGCGCTCGATGCGATAACGCTTTCCGTCTGATAGCTCTGTGCCAGGAGATAGACGTTGCTGACTACTTGCCCGCTCTGCATTCATTGACGGTGTCAACGATTGTTCAGAAGCTGGTGATTGCACCTGAGAATGAGGGGTAGATGGTGTTGGCGCAGGTAAAACAAATTCTGGCTCGGTCCCATTAGGACCACTCGCAGGCGTAGAAGCATTACTCATGGGTGATATATTCTTTGGGTCATACGAATAATTACTTGCCATATAACTGTTTACACCGCTTTATACTAACTGAACTTCGCATTGTGCATAGGACATACATAGAGTATGAAGTGCAGTCAAACATTTTACACTCCGCTATGGAGTCTCATATTGGAGGCATTATAACATATCTCTTCAATCTTGGCTGTAAATATTTCCTATACCACAAAAGTGTGATTTTTTCTAGCAGGATTGTACATTGCGTCGAAAATGTTTGTGGATGTGATATTATGTTGTGGGCGTTCTGCTTATATTGTTAGATCAAGAGAAAGAAAGGGAAAGTTCATGAGTGATCCAATTAGCAAGGTCAGAGGCATGACCCCCGAACTTCATACGAAACTAGAGGCAGAAGGTATCAGGAATACCGACCAATTGCTTGAGCATGCAAAAACCGAGAAGCAGCGTGCCGACCTCGCACACAAGGCGGGTACAACTTCGCATGTTATCAAGGAATTGGCGAATCGTGCCGACCTGATGCGCTTAAAGGGCGTTGGTGAGGCGTTGTCTCACTTGCTCGAAGAGGCTGGCGTCAATAGCTGTAAGGAACTGCAGCATCGTAAGGCTGACAACCTGCACAAAACTCTTGTAGACCTGCAAGCAAAGCAGAAACTAGCTCATCACACTCCAAGCATTGAGGAGATCAACGTCTGGATTGCAGAGGCGAAAACATTCTCGCAGACCGCACCGGAGTAGCGAGACTTTTCGCATCGTGCATTGTCTAACAAGATGTGTTGTTCAAGTGGAACAGCATACAAAGACAACTATTTAGCTTACGTATTATAAGGAGTGCGCTCACGTGTCCACATCACACGAGAACAATTTACTGCAAGGCGTTGGCAACTTCGCAACCGATGCTGCTATCGACACCACAGCCGATAACTTCATCAACCAAGAAGTTGACGGTATTGCATCACGTCTTCCGGGTGGGCAGATGGTCGATTCGATGCTCAAAACAGAGGTCGATCAGGTTGCGAACAATGCCATTAACAACGAGGTAAACAAAGGCACTGCTGGCATAATGCATGATGCCGAAGGGCTTTTGGGGCATCACGGCAACTAGTTTTTGATGGCACAAAGACAAAGAAGTAGGAA
>CAXUIS010000116.1:0-3408 GCA_964250915.1 uncultured Ktedonobacteraceae bacterium
TAATTAGTACATTTTTCTCTTTATTATGCCACGGTGACGCAAGAAACAGTACAACTGTATCGTCATGGCTGTTCAGCTATGTTAGAATAGAACGGAAAATACTGTATAGGTAAGGACATAGTATGAATTATGCAATTCTTGGTGGTGGTGCACTGGGGTTGATGACTGCATATCGTCTCACACAGGCAGGCCATGCAGTGATGGTGTTTGAGCAGGAACCGATTGCAGGTGGGCTTGCATCCGGGTTTCATGTAAGCGATGACGAGCAGATGTGGCTGGAAAAATTTTATCACCATCTATTCCGTTCAGATACAACGGTGATACAGGTCATTAAAGAATTGGGCCTGAATGACCGCCTTGAGTGGTTGCGTCCGCGCTCGGTTTGTCTCATTCAGAGTAAAACAGAGCAACTCGATTCGCCTCTATCGCTACTGCGCTTCAAACCACTACGTATTGATGAGCGAGTACGTGTCGCGGCTGTCCTGGCCTTTCTCAAGATCGTGCCCCCTGCATGGCTAGAGGGCAAAACTGCCGATGCATGGCTGCGACGTTGGATGGGTAAACGACCCTATGGCATGCTCTTTGAGCCACTCTTCGTTGGCAAGTTTGGCGTGATGAAAGACGAGATTGCGCTCCCGTGGTTCTGGGCGCGTATCCATGATCGTACAACTCGGCTCGGTTACATGCGAGGTGGCTTTCAGCATGTGTATGAACGTTTGGTAGAACGTATCAGCCAAAACAATGGCAAGGTTTTGCTTAATACACGCGTCGAGAAGGTAGAGCAGGTTGAGAATGATGGAGATAGCAAGCAGCAATGGAGCGTACAGACAAGCAAGGGCGCATGGGCCTTTGATCGTGTCATTTCGACGTTGCCCACACGTCTCTCTTGCCGTCTCATTCCAGCACTATCAGAAGACTACCGCGCGAAATACGATTGGGGACAGGCGTATGGAGCACATTGTCTTGTGCTAGCCCTCAAACGGCAGTTGACTGATAGCTACTGGATCAACATTTGTGATAGCGGCTATCCCTTTACTGGCCTGTTTGAACATACAAACTTTCGTTCATCAAGCGAGTATGATGGCAAACACCTGCTTTATCTTGGCAACTATCGTCCCATGAACGATCCTTTGTTCACATATAGCAAGGAAGAGGTCATAGCTGAGTTCTTGCCGCACCTGCAACGACTCGTGCCAACCTTCACGTTGGACGACGTGCTGGAAAGCTGGCTGTTTAAAGCACCATTTGCACAGCCTATTGTCACAACTGAGTATAAGGAGCATATTCCGCCACTCGAAACTCCGCTCGATGGCCTATGGATGGCGAACATGTTCCAAATATATCCGCATGACCGAGGACAAAATTATTCATTTGAGCTTGCCGAACGCCTCGTGAAACAGTTGTCATAAGGACGCCGTAAACGTGGTCCCTACGATAGATCATATATCGTTACACAATTCGTGCGAACAGGTCGTTTTCACCGATTACATCGGGGCCGACACGTGAGGTGGCTAGCTGGTAGCATTCAAGACTACGCCACCGACGCTGTAACTCTTCTGGAATTTGTGTCATGATGGTGTTTGGATTCATCTGTGTGCGGTGCATAGCCCAGGATTGAGCTTTAGCCTCTTGCCACTTTTCAACATTGAGGCGAACCGCGATTTGTTCGTCTGAAAGTCCTAGCGTATTTGGATCAAGATGCTTGAAGACATTTCCATCATCATCTTGCGCGCTCATCCATTCTGAGATAGTGACAATAGTACTACGTGGAAACGAAGCGTAGTAGAGTTTAGCCGTCGCGTGTGCAGGTCCTAATTCTGGATAAAGAGCATCATCAGCGGCTGCATGAAAAGCACCTGTTGTATATTGGTAGATGGCGATGTGGTCAGGATGTCTATAAGCACCAGACTCATCAAATGTCACAATTACCTGGGGACGAAACTCTCGAATGATTGCTACAAGTTTGCCTACTGCGTCAGCCATATGAACACGTGTAAAGGCACGTGCATCTTGGTTTTCGGATGTTCCTGCCATGCCAGAGTCGCGGTAATCAAGGAACCAGAGCTTTTGTACAGAAAGTGCTTTGGCGGCAGCGCGCATTTCTTGCTCACGAACTACTCCCAGGTTTTCGGGTGTGGCTAATGCAGGGTCCGCAATCTCTCCAACTTCGCCGCGTGTAGCATAGATAAGTCCTGTCTCTACACCTGCTGTGCTATACTGTAGCAGGGCGCCACCAATCATGCCTTCGTCGTCGGGATGCGCAAAAACGCCTAGCAATCGTTTTGTTGACATTGTTCTCATTCCTTTGTGTGTTCCTACTGAATGGAACCTCATCATCACTGTAACATGTGTCCTTTGTCTATGTCAATTTTTATGAAAACGTTCCCAAAAGTAGCAAAGTTCTTTGTATATATTTCCCCTACATATCCTTTAAGAATAGAAAAGGAGTGTAATGCATTTATCTATCTTTTCACACATACATGTGTTACAGTATTCTTGTTATATCGGCAAGGATGCTTATTTATGCGAAGAAGAAAGCATGTGTTGTACCCACTGTACAAATGAAGATAAAGGAGTACTATCTAATGGCAAGAACGGTTTTAGATAGAGAATTGTATGAGTTAGATCAGCAGATTATTCAGCTTGGAGCGTTGGTCGATGATGCACTGGCGAAGGCGTTAGAGGCACTTGAGACAGGTGATCTTGCGAAGTCAGGCATCGTCATTGAGGCCGATGCAATTATAGATAGCTTACGTGCGGCGGTAGAGGAACACGCAATTCGTCTGTTAACTCTGCAACAACCGTTAGGTGGGCGCGATCTGCGCTATCTCGCATCTGCACTATCCATTGCGGGCGATCTCGAACGTACTGGTGATGGAGCAGCAGGTATCGCACAAATTTTGCTTCGTATGACACCATTGCGTGGCAGTGCTATGCCTCATGTCAAGATTGATGGTGCGGCAGATGTTGCCGCGCATCATGGTGCTGTCGAGATCACCGAGACGTCCGTCATGCACGGTTTGCTTGAGCTGGGCAAAGAGGCGCGACGTGTGCTACAAGGAACAATGAAGGCATTCGCGGACCGCAACGTCAACGCCGCTCGCTATATCTGGGAAGAAGATGATGTCGTCGATGTGCGCTATCACTTGGTGCGTCATGACTTGATGGCAATGATGGCAGGGACACGAGCTATTCCTGCACTGCAAAACGATTCGCTTATTCTGCAACGCGCAACTTATCTACTCTGGATTGGACATAAGTTAGAGCGTGTGGGAGACCATTGCCAGAACATCTGTGAACGCATCGTGTTTATCATTGAAGGCGAAACCTCAATCGCGCGCTCCGAACCACAGTAAAAATGTATAAATATAGAAGAGAGAAGTTAAATTTAACTTTTAAAATAAAAGT
>CAXUIS010000116.1:3418-4355 GCA_964250915.1 uncultured Ktedonobacteraceae bacterium
AAATTTTTGTTTTTAAATATCCTTTCCTGTTTTTAATCTTTACGTCTCTCTTCTATATCATCCTTATCATCCTTTTATCGCGTCCCAAAAGTAGTTTGAGAGTTGAACGTAACCAGCAGGACTAGGATGGAAGCCGTCACCACTGATATATTCTGGATGCGCGGTAAGCTGACTTTCGTGGCTGAACAAATCGACAAGCGTTACCTGATAACGAGCAGTCGTTGCGGCGATAGTCGTGTTCCAACGCCGAATCTCAGCAACCGTCTTCACCTTTTGGGTAGCGGATTGACCTGCAAAAGCAGGTAGAAGCGTCAAGTCTGGCAAGTTTGCCATGACAATGCGAGCTTTTGTGCCTGCACGCAGTTGTTGTAAAAGGCTATTCAAGTCCTTCATATATCCATCATATGGCACACCCCCAACAAAATCATTGGCGACTAGCCAGATAGTGATGAGTGTCGGCGAGGTGTTTAGTGCAAGGGGCAACTCTTGTGCCAGTGCTTCATGTAAACGAATACCGCTTACGCCAAGGTTGAGCAAATGTGATCCTTTTTGCAGATGTGCCGCTAAGAGTGGTACATAGCCCTGCGATCCCGGTTCATTACTGCCAACGCCAACTGCATCAGAGGCACCAAGTGCGACATAGGTAATGGGTGCGGAAAGTATTTGCTGAACAGTGATAGCTTGTGTTGCCGTTGGTGCAGGTTTAGGTGTAGTTGTCGTACTCGTTGGGCTACCCCCACAGGCTACAGAAAGAAATGCAAGCAGGCAAAGGAGGAGTGCTGTACGTATATATATCTTCATTTTCTTGTTTTCGTGCTAATAGGTTACTATACGTACATATTGTATCACAGCACTGAGAAAAAGAGGATGGTGTGCAATGTTTTTTTGGGGATAAAACAACCAAAAAATGAAACCAAACACATTTTTTTTTTTAAAA
>CAXUIS010000116.1:4365-11918 GCA_964250915.1 uncultured Ktedonobacteraceae bacterium
AAACATTGCACACCATCCTCTTTTTCTTTTCTACATTCTGCTTTGATAGGCACGGCGGAAGTAGGTAAACGCTTCGTGATCCTTGCCGCGTGCTTCGAGTAATTGAGCGTATTGAATAGAGCGTTCCGTCAATTCCACCTGTCGATGTAAATGTTCTAGCATGGTCAGACCTTGTACAAAGTGCGCATCACCGCTATCAAATGCTTGCTGCGCGTATTCAATGCGTCCAAGAACCAATAATGCGTCAGCCGTAACAATTGTTTCGCCTAGTGGTTGTGCCAGCTTACATGCATCCTCTGCATATCGGCGAGACTCGTCTATATTCTGCCGCGCAAAATGCCATTCCGCGATACGAGCAGAGATGCTAGCCTGAACCAGTGGATCAGCTATTTCTTTTTCCTTCATCTTGGAAAGTTGAACATACGCCTCTTCTGAATTCTCTTGTATCAGTGCCTGACCGAGATAATGATATAAGTCACCTTTTAACTGCTTTTGTGTCTCTTGTTCAGAATAGGCCAATGCTTGATAACCATAGAGTGCAGTAGCATAGTAGTCCTGGTTGTCGATAGAAAACTTCGCAAGGGCATTGTATGTTGTCTCTACTTGTTGTGGTGCTGCTTGTGATTGTGCGAACGTGTTGAGTGCATTATGAAACATAGATATAGCGTCATTAGGTTGCTCAATCTCTGTATAGTGTGTTCCTAATTGTGCAAAGGTATGGGTGATAAGAAAAACATCGTGGACTTGAGTTTCTTCCAATACATTTAGACAGCGTTGATGCGCGAGAAGAGCCTGTGTTGGATTGTTCATAGCCGCAAATGTGTTCCCTAGCATAAAGAGTGTATGCGTATGAAGATAGTGGTTATTTGCATCTTTAGCGACCTGTATCAATTCAGAAAAAATATGCTCCGCATCCTCTAAATGATCTGTCAAAAAGTTGGCATAGCCTGACAAATAGCGGTGCCATAGCTGTTGGGAACGTTTCAGACGTTTTGCAGATATCTTGCCTAGAAGAGCAAGAGCTTTTGCAGGCTCATTCTGGCTGATGCGTACCTGAGCATCAAGCAAAACCATTTCGCCCTCATCGTCTTCGCGTTCTGGTTGTAGAGGAGTGGCTGATTGACGATCATCTTGTTGTGGACGTTTGGGCAAAAGCTCAGTCGAGGCAAGTCCAAGACGCCCCGCGAGAATTTCCAATGCTCGTAGTGATGGATGGATTTGTCCACGCTCAATAGCCGAGATATAGCTTACCGAGAAATCTGGTGCGGCAAGTTTACCTTGTGTATAATGCAAAGCAACACGAGCGGCGCGTATTTTCTCCCCCACAGATTTCCCAATCTTATTAGGGGATGGATCAGGGGACATAATGGGCCTCCTACACACGAATTTTTTTTACAAAAGAAATCAATGAATAAATAAGAAAATTCATAATACTTGTATTGTAAAGTACAGATGTGTTTTGTGTCAATATCCTATCCTCTATGAATACATGTCAGGAAATATTTGTACAATCTTTATATCTTCTCAGTGTAATTGTTCGCTTGCTACCGAAGGAGGTTCTAGTCTTCCTGCTCATGTTATAATGGATGACAAAAAACGATAGCTATAGGACACCGACTGAGGAGAGAATACATATGTTTCGTTTTTTGACGGCGGGGGAGTCACATGGACCTTGTTTGACCATTATCGTTGAAGGGTTGCCTGCTGGACTAAGCGTGGAGAAGACCATTGTGGACGCTGATCTGCGACGCCGGCAAGGTGGCTATGGACGCGGTGGACGTATGAAAATTGAGAAGGACGCAATTTCCTTTTTAGCCGGAGTACGTCATGGTAAGACGCTTGGCTCTCCCATTACGATGCAAATTGAGAATCGCGATTGGGTGAATTGGGAAGAGCGTATGAGTGCCGAGCCAATAGAGGCAGAGGTTGAGGCAGTAACGCGTGTACGTCCTGGTCATGCCGATTTTACTGGTGCGATGAAGTATGGGCATGATGACATTCGTAACGTCATTGAGCGCTCAAGTTCGCGTGAGACTGCTTCACGTGTTGCCGTTGGCGGTCTATGCCGCCAATTTCTAACGCAGTTCGGCATTGAGATACATAGCCATGTGCTTTCCATTGTCGAAGTTGGCTATGATACGCCGCCAGCTATGACACGAGATGCTTATCCCGAAGGCATGTGGGAAGCAGTCGAGGCATCGCCTATGCGCTGTGCCGATTCAGCACTTACCGAACGCATGATTGCTCGCGTCGTGGAAGGCAAGCATGAGGGTGATACCTGCGGTGGGGTATTTGAGGTTGTCGCCTTCGGAGTTCCGATTGGTCTGGGCAGTTTTAGTCAATGGGACCGCCGTCTCGGTGCACGTCTAGGGATGGCGATGATGAGCATTCCATCAGTAAAGGCGATGGAGATTGGTGCTGGTTTTGCCACGACACGTACCACCGGTTCGCATGTTCACGATGTGTTGCGACACGAAGAGAATGGTCATTGGTCACATCTCACGAATAATGCAGGTGGTGTTGAGGGTGGCATCACAAATGGTGAGCCGCTCGTGGTGCGTGTGGGTGTGAAGCCTATTCCAACATTGGCGCATCCTCTGCCCTCAGTCGATTTGGCGACAGGCGAGAACATCGACCAGAGTCGCTATGAACGTAGCGATGTGTGCGTTGTACCAGCCGCAGGCGTTGTCGGTGAGGCTATGATGACGATGGTTTTGACCGAAGCACTCCTTGAGAAATTCGGTGGCGATAGCATCGAGGAGACATTGCGAAACTATAGGAATTACAAATTGTAGGGACCGATGATGCTCTTTGACATATTGGGACGGATACTTGATGAACGTTGACAACCGCATCTGGCAATTGCTGCCCCTACCGAGGGAATTCCTGTATTCAAGTGTCAAAAAGCATCATTGGTCCATACACACTTGTCAGGAAAGAGCATGAATGATACAATCGCGCTAAAAGTATGTATCATCATATATCAAAGCAGAGGACGCTTTCATGGATATAAATGCAAGTATACGTAAGCTTACCTTAATTTTTGTCGCGCTATTTATTGGTCTGAGTGCGGGCCTTGTCTACTGGCAGGTGGTAGTGGCGCAACAGGTGACAGCTAATCCACACAACAGCCGTCCCTTCCTCAATAGTAACGCGGCTGTGCGTGGCAAAATTTTTGATCGTAACGGAGTTTTACTTGCCGATTCAAGGCTTGACCCAACAACAGGTAGCTACATTCGCCACTACTATGATCCATCGTTGGCTGGTTTGATTGGCTACTATGTACCCGGTTTTCTATCAACTGGTATTGAAAACAAATATGATAATTATCTTTCGGGCAAAGTCGGCTTGACGGCACTAGACAACACTATCAACAAAACACTGCATCGCCCAACCATTGGTGACAACATTTATCTCACCATCGACGAGCGCATTCAGAAAATTGTTAATCAAGACTTTGATACGCCAATTGTTATTGACAACGTAAACACGTTTCAATCGGATCGAGGTTCGATCATTGTAACAGACCCACATACGGGTGATGTTCTGGCAATGCTCAGCCGTCCCTACTTTGATCCAAACAAGATGGTAGCAACGCTCTCAGCGCATGATCTTGGCTATTACAATAGCCTTGCGCAAGATACCAAAGAAAATGCGTTGATTGAGCGTCCTATACAAAGGACGTATATTCCCGGCTCGACCTATAAAACGATGACGCTCGTCGCGGCTTTGGACACAGGAGCCACCACGTTAGATACGCCATTTAGCAAGGAGCAAGCACTAGGACCCGTTACCTATAATGGTCATAACATTGGACCGATAGGCAATAATATTGATGGGTACACGTTCCGTTTTCCGGTGACAACCGAGTACGGCTTCTCGCATTCTGATAACGTGATTTACGCGCAAATAGGTGTAAAGACTGGAGCACAACAGTGGCTCGATTATAATAAACGTTTTTACGTAGGGTCACAAATTCCTTTTGATCTACCTGTACAGCCGAGTAGTGTAGAGGGTCAACCCTTTCAGGATGTCAATCTAGCATCAGGGGCATTTGGGCAGGGTTATGACTCTATAACACCAATGCAAATGTCAGTGCTGAACAGTGCCATCGCTAATGACGGTCAACTCATGCGCCCGACGTTAGTGCAGAAAATCCTGGACACGAACCAAACACAGATAGAGAAATATGATGCTCAGCCACTAGGCTCAACACCACAAATGTCACAGCAGACAGCGCGCGGTGTACGTCAGGCGATGCTAGGTGTGGTTCGTTGCGGCTCCGGCTCCTTGAATGTCGTCAAACTTGGAACCTCGCCCTATACAATCATTGGTAAGACAGGAACCGCCGAAGTCGGTGGTGGTCTAGCTGCGAATTCGTGGTTGATCACGCAGGCCCCTTATGATATGAATAATCCCAGCGTCTTGCCAAAGTTAAGTATTGTTGGCATGAAGGAAAATGCTGGCGAGGGCGGTGCATCAATTGGTCCGATGATTACTCAGATGTACAGTGACATCTTCAATAACGTAATAAAGGTAACGGCTCCCACGCCACCGCCCTATACCTATTGTTGCTCTACCAAGTTACTACAGATTGGTTGTGCATAAATCTTCTCGCCCCTGTACGGGTCTGCTTCAGCACACCCTCGTCCCATCCAACATTTACGTGAAGACGGGGTGTGCTGAAGCAGACCCGTACAGGGGCGTTTTTGAATAGGGTAAAACGGGCTACAACATCCCACAAATGAAATTGGCGTCGTTCATTACAGAAATTACTGTATCGCGTGGGCATGGCTGCTTTTTTACGCCCATTTCTGAAGAAGGTGGAAATATGGTACACTGGGAACACCGCTACTTGCTAAGTACAATGATATTCACTGTTGCGGGAGATGTTGTGCGCGACTTTGATGATGAATATGAAGCGTGGAGTTGGTTGGAAAAAGAGGGCTGGGGCCTTGTCGCTATCGCTCCGCCAGACCCTGTACGTCCAGGCGTGTGCAAATACTACTTCAAGCGGCAGCGGCCCACGACAGCGCGTACGCCGATTACATCTGCACAGCCTGTTGTTGAGTCAAAATATAGAGGATGATAACGAGTAAGCTATGACATCTTCCTGGCGTTCACCACTCGACCCCGAACGGGTTATGCAAATCTCTGTAACACACTGGCAACGCGATGAGCAGCAGTTTCGTGACGATCAGTTGACGATTGAAGAACCGTTGGAGTTGCGCATTTCCCACCGCAGTCTCGCGGTCATTATGCGCACACCTGGACATGATCGTGAACTGGCGATGGGCTTTCTACTTACAGAGGGTGTCATTACTCATGCCGAGGATGTACTGTCTGTGGAAGAAGACCTTGACGATGATGGTTTGCCGCTGGCTAACGTGCTCAATATCACGTTACGTAGTGAACGTCAGCAAGGAGCAATACAGACTCAACCTGTGGCCTTTGAACGTCACTTCGCTGTTTCCGCGAGTTGTGGTCTGTGTGGTAAAAATAGTATTGCAGACCTGATGACCACTACACCTCCCTTAGCACCCGATACTCTGCGCTTTTCGTCTACCATGCTGTATGAACTCGCGACACGTCTGCGAACAGAGCAAGCCGTGTTTCACTACACAGGTGGACTACATGCGGCAGGCATTTTTGATTTACAGGGCGAACTTCTCTTGTTACGTGAAGACATAGGACGCCACAATGCTGTTGATAAACTGATTGGACATAGCTTGTTACATGGTACATACCCCTACCATGACCGCATTTTATTGGTAAGTGGACGGACCTCATTTGAAATTCTACAGAAGGCATTATTGGCACGTATTCCGTGTGTCGCGGCAATTTCGGCTCCGTCCAGCCTTGCCGTTGAGCTTGCTGAACAAAGTGGCATCACGCTGATCGGTTTTTTGCGTGACCACTCGATGAATGTGTACACGCATCCTCAACGGATTGTATGATATATACAGGTACGTTATAATCGCTCTATTATGCAGAATGCAATTACAAATACAACTGATACAATCGCTGCCATTGCCACTCCTCCCGGTATAGGTGGCATTGGTGTAATACGTGTGAGCGGAGCTGATGCGTTCGCTCTAGTTTTGCCCCTCATTCAACGTCCTCAAGGGCAGGGAGATGTGCCAACCTCTCATCAATTGACCTATGCACATGTCATACATCCTCTTACCCAAGAGGTGTTAGATGATGTATTAGTCGCGTTTATGCGTGCGCCTCATACCTACACACGTGAGGATGTGGTGGAGATACAGGGACATGGTGGTCCTCTTGTGTTGCAGCGTATCCTCTCTGCTGTTCTGACACAAGGTGCACGTATAGCTCAACCCGGCGAGTTCACGTTACGCGCCTTTCTTAATGGACGTATCGACTTAGCGCAGGCTGAGGCGGTGATGGACCTGATTGGGGCACAGACGGAAGCTGGGCAACGCCTCGCAGTACAGCAGTTGCGCGGACGCCTTTCAGAGCAATTACAAGCCGCGCGTCATGCTGTGCTCACTGTGATCGCCCAAATTGAGGTGAGCATTGATTTTCCTGAAGAGGACGTACCAACCCCACAGGCCGCGACTCTACATCCACTTATCAAAGTAGCACAACATCAAGTAGAGCAACTCCTGCTGGGTGCAGAACAGGGACGTGTCTATAAACAAGGCTTACGTACCGCGATTATTGGTCGCCCTAATGTTGGGAAATCGAGTTTGCTTAATGCACTGTTACGGACTGACCGTGCAATCGTCACACCTGTAGCAGGTACAACACGCGATACAGTGGAAGAGGTAGCGAACCTGCGCGGTATCCCTCTGCATTTAATTGATACAGCAGGAATTACTCCAACAGACGACCCAATTGAGCAAATTGGTGTGCAACGGAGTCGTGCCGCCGCTGAAAGTGCTGATGTCGTTATACTTGTCTTTGATGGTTCCGAGGCACTTACTGAACAAGATCGTACTGTATGTGTCGAGGTGCAGGCGATGGGTTTCGGCCCACCTAGTGCTATCAATGTTTCTTATAGTAAAGAAAGACCTGTTGTAGTGGTGGTAAACAAAGCTGACGCACCGCAGGTTATAAATGGAGACGAATTACAACACTTGTGGCCTACATCTACCTTGGTACATACCTCAACACGCATGGGTACTGGTCTGCCTGCACTAGAGGATGCAATAGCGGAACTTGTGCTAGCAGGTAAAACCGTGTCGAGCGACAGTGTGCTTGTTACAAGTGCTCGGCATCAGGAAGCCTTACAGCGTGCCTTTGAGCACATGCGAGCGTCGCAAATTTCTCTCGAACAGGGACTGCCACTCGACTTCATATCAATAGACCTGCGTGCAGCCTACGAAGCACTTGGTGAGGTCACAGGTGAGACGGCAAGCGATGACTTACTCGACACCATCTTTCATGAATTTTGCATTGGGAAGTAAAATGAATACTACAAGATGTAGCGGAATAGGGCAAGCATCATGACAGGGGCAAGCCCTGTCACTACTATAGACGGACTAGCGTGACTTGCTATGCTGCGGTGGTCGGTATAGTAGTGACAG